>JAFSGW010000092.1 GCA_017440585.1 Clostridia bacterium
CACATGATAACACCGTCTGCACCCTTTTCAAATGCACGGAGAATAAACATGGGGTTTACTCTGCATGAGCAGGGAACACGGATGATTTTAACATCTGCGGGGTACTGGAGACGGCTGCTGCCTGCAAGGTCAGCACCTGCGTAACTGCACCAGTTACAGCAAAATGCCACTATTTTAGGTCTGAATTCATTGTTCATCGACATATTGCATCCACCTCCGCTATAATCTGTCTGTTACTAAAGCCCTGAAGGTCCATAGCACCGGAGGGGCAGGCAACCGTACAAGCACCGCAACCCTGACAAAGAGCGTTGTTGACTCTTGCAACACGTCTTTCTTCACGGATGCCGTGGTCGTTAACCTGGATAACCTCGTAGCTGATAGCACCGTAGGGACATACGTTTGCACAAACGGAACAGCCATTACAAAGAAGCTCATCGCTCTTTGCTGTGCAGGGGTTGGTAAGAAGCTTATCCTTTGCAAGGAGGCCTATTGCCTTAACCGCTGCCGCACCTGCCTGTGCAACTGTTTCGGGAATATCCTTGGGTCCCTGACATACACCTGAGAGGAAAATACCTGCTGTGGGTGATTCAACGGGACGAAGCTTTGCATGAGATTCTGTAAGGAAGTTATTTGTGTCAATGCTTGCTGTGAGCATTGTTGCAATCTTTCTTACGGAAGAGGAAGGCTCGATAGCTGTTGCAAGAACAACCATGTCAGCTTCCATTTTAATCTGCTTATTGTCAAGAAGGTCACTTGCCTGAACAAGAAGCTTACCGTCGGGCTGGGGAGCAACCTTACCAACCTGACCCTTGATGTAGTTTACACCGTATTCTTCAACGGCTCTGCGGTAGAATTCATCAAAGTTCTTACCGGGAGTACGAACGTCGATATAGAATACTGTAACCTTAACATCCGGATACTTGTCACGGATGAGCATTGCATGCTTTGCTGTATACATACAGCAGATTTTGGAGCAGTAGCTCTTGCCGCGGTTATCGTTACAACGGGAGCCTACACACTGTACAAATACGATGTGCTCGGGGTGCTTACCGTCACTGAGACGCTCAAGGTGACCCTTTGTAGGACCTGCCGCATTCATAACTCTTTCAAGTTCAAGAGATGTGATAACGTCGGGAGACTGGTTATAAGCATATTCGTCGTAGTTATCAAGCTTGATTGTGTCAAAGCCTGTTGCAACAACGATTGCACCGTATTTTTCTGTTACGATTTCATCAGTCTGGTCGTAGTTGATAGCACCTGCCTGACAAACCTTTTCGCAGAGACCGCACTTGCCTGTCTTGAACTTGATACAAGCATCACGGTCAATAACGGGAACATTGGGAATAGCCTGAGCAAAGGGAGTGTAGATAGCACTTCTTGTGTTTAATCCACGGTTGAACTCGGAAGGAGTTTTCTTTGAAGGACACTTTTCCTGACAAAGACCGCAGCCTGTACACTTATCCATGTCTACGCTTCTTGCTTTCTTTCTGATATCTACTGTGAAATCACCAACGAAGCCTGAAACCTTGTCAACCTCGCTGTAGGTGTAGATAGTGATTTTTTCATGAGCTGCTGCCTCAACCATTTTAGGTGTGAGGATACATGCAGAACAGTCAAGTGTGGGGAAGGTTTTATCAAGCTGGCTCATTCTGCCGCCGATGGAAGGAGTCTTCTCCACGATGTCAACCTCGTAGCCTGCATCTGCAATGTCAAGAGCTGTCTGGATACCTGCGATACCGCCGCCGATAACGAGTGCTCTCTTTGTTACACGGCTTTCACCGGGGAAGAGAGGAGCATTAAGGTTAACCTTTGCAATTGCGGCACGGGCAAGGATAACTGCCTTTTCGGTAGCCTCTTCCATGTCCTTATGAATCCAGGAGCAGTGCTCACGGATGTTTGCGATTTCAACCATGTAGGGGTTGAGACCTGCTCTTTCAGCTGCCTTACGGAAGGTGCCTTCATGCATACGGGGAGAACAGGAGCAAACTACGATACCGGAAAGGTTCTTTTCCTTTACGGCTTCAAGAATTTTTGCCTGACCTGCCTCGGAGCACATGTACTGATAGTCCTCACAATGGGCAACACCGGGCTCTTTTGAAATTATTTCAACAACCTTTTTAACGTCAACTGTGGCTGCAATGTTACTGCCGCAGTGACATACAAATACACCAATTCTCTGCATTTTGTCACCTCCTGTATCTTCTGAATGCACTTACCAAAAGCTGCTGGGGAAGCTCTTCGTCCAAAAGTTCGGGAATTTCGTCAGCCTTTAAGTAGTCGGCACCTTTTTCACGAACAACCAGCTGTCTTGCTGCATCGATAAGCTTGCCGGGTTTAACATCACGGGGGCAACGCTCGATACAGGCAAAGCAGGAGAGACACTTCCAGAGAGATTTTGAAGAAGTGAGTGCTTCGATGTCATCATTTATTACATAGGAAACGAACTGATGGGGCTTAATGTCCATTTCATCGAAAGCGGGACAGGTTGCAGAGCACTTGCCGCACTTCATGCAACGGAGAGGGTTAACACCGCTGATTTCTTTTATTTTTTCAGCTTTATTTGCACCATGACTCATTCTGCTGCCGCCTCCTTTACGCCCAAAGCTTCAGCAAGAAGCTCTGTGAAATAGTATACGGGCACGTCACCCACGGAGTTTTTGTTTAAGTTATACATGCAAAGAGGGCATGCCGTAATGAGCATTTCACAACCGAAGCCCTTTGCACTTTCAACTATTGTATCGCACATGGACTTTGCCATGTCCTTTTCCTTTAAGGAAATGTAACCGCCACAGCATTCATTGCGGTAGGGATATACAACAGGTGTAGCACCGATTGCCTTTATAAAGTCTTCAATGATTGTGGGGTTCTCGGGATTGTCAAAAGCGAGAATTTCGCCGGGGCGGAGAAGAAGGCAACCGTAGTATGCACCTATCTTTCTGCCTGTAAGGGGATTTGTAACCATCTTCTTGAGGTTGTCAAAGCCTACCTTATCACGAAGAACCTCTAAAAAGTGAAGCACGTTTGTTTCGCCCTTGTAGGGTTCATCAAGCTTCATGTAGTTGTTTGCACGGGTCTGTATGTCAGCTACATTCTTCATGTCATCGTTTACACGCTTGATAACGTGGTGACAGGCAGAACAAAGAGTAACAAGATCCTGACCCTTTTCTTTTGCTTCATTAAGAACACGGACAGAAGAAAGCTTTGTAGCAATTTCATCACTGCCTAAGGGGTACACGCCACCGCAGCACTGCCACTCGGTAACTTCTTCAAGTTCAAAGCCGAGAGCTTTTGCAGAAGCCTTTGCGTACGCATCCAGATCTTTCGCCTTGGTTCTTAATGTACAACCGGGATAGTATGTGTACTTCATAGTCGATTATCCTTTCATAATAGTTTTGTATTTATATAATCTGAATTTTATTCAGGCATGGACATATCAATCTGAGCAATGATATCTTTAAGAACCTGAGCGGAAGCCTTAAGCTTGTCAATTTCGCTATTCTTAAGGTCCATGGGGATTTTGCCCTGAATACCGTTGGGACCAACGAGTGTAAGTGTGGAGAGACATACGTCGTCGATGCCGTATTCACCATGCAACATGGAGGATACTGTAGCAACGGAGTCACTTGCTGCTGTTACGATAGAGCAGATCTGACAAACGGAAGCAGATACTGCATAGAATGTAGCACCCTTGGAAGCAATGATTTCGCCACCGGACTTCTGAACGTATGTGAGCATAGCTTCCTTGTTGAGGGGAGTGAGCTTCTTGCCCATTCTTTCTGCACATTCATAATAGTCTTCAAGGGCAACGCCTGCAACGTCGGCACAGGACCAGGGAACGAAGGAGGAGTCACCGTGTTCGCCGTATACATAAGCATGAATATTCTTCTGAGCAACCTGAAGCTGTTCGGAAAGACCCTGCTTAAGACGTGCTGTGTCGAGGATTGTACCGGAGCCGATAATCTGGTTTTCGGGGAGACCGGAAATCTTGGTGAAAACATAGGTCATGATGTCAACGGGGTTGGAAACGATGATGTAAAGAGCATTGGGAGCATGCTTTACAATTTCAGGAGTAATACTCTTTAAAATGTTGACATTTGTCTGTGTGAGCTCAAGACGAGTCTGTCCGGGCTTACGTGCAAGACCGGATGTGATGATAACGATGTCGGAATCAACAGCATCGGAATATTCGCCTGCTGTAACCTTGATGGGGTTACGGAAGCATGTACCCTGGATGATGTCCATTACTTCGCCTTTTGCCTTTGTCTTGTTGATATCAATCATCACGATTTCAGATGCGATATCGCCCTGGCTGAGTGTGTAGGCAATAGTTGAACCTACGCTGCCTGCACCAATGATAGTGATTTTGCTGCTCATAGTAAAATCTCCTTTATTAAAATATTTTATAAACTTATACACGGTCTGTGCCACCACACATTATACCATATTATATATGGTGTAACAAGTGTTTTTTGCAAAAAAATCGGTTAAAGTACGGCAAAAATACGGGAAATGATACATAAAATGCCGTAATTTCAGGCTTTAATGCATTATATGTAGATATTTACAGAAAATTTGGGAATTTTAAGCTCTCTTTTTGTAGTTTTTTACATTGAAATCGTTAAAAAAAACTGATATAATTGTAAGGTATTTTTATTGATAGCTTTTTTTCTGTAAAGGAGGATCACAATGGGCGGTTTTTTTGGCGTAGCAAGTAAAGAAGACTGCGTTTTTGACTTGTTTTTCGGCGTTGACTATCACAGCCATTTAGGCTCAAGAAGAGGCGGTATGGCGGTTTACGATAAGGAAAACGGATTTGCGAGGTCAATTCACAAAATTGATAATGCACCCTTCAGAACAAAGTTTGAAAATGAAGCAAATACAATGCACGGTCAGTTTGGTGTGGCAAGCATTTCAGACTTTGAACCTCAGCCTATTCTTGTGAGAAGCAATAACGGAACCTTTGCTATCACAACGGTGGGCAGGGTAAATAACATTGATGAAATTGTTGATAAGATGCTTCAGAAGCATACTCATTTCTACGAGATGCAGTCGGGCGGTATCAACCAGACAGAGCTTATTGCAGCACTTATCAACCAGAAGGATAATCTGATTGAGGGTATTCAGTACGCTCAGGAGGTTGTGGAAGGCTCCATAAGTATTCTTTTACTGACTCCCATTGGTATTTATGCCGCACGCGACAAGTACGGCAGAACTCCCGTAGTTATCGGTGAAAAGGAAAACGGCTACTGCGTTTGTATGGAGTGCTATGCTCACAACAAATTAGGTTACCATGACTATAAAGAGCTTGGCCCCGGCGAAATTGTTGTTATTGAGCCTGATAAGGTTACAACACTTGTTAACCCCGGAGCGGAAATGAAAATATGCACCTTCTTCTGGGTATATTACGGATATCCGTCCTCAGCTTACGAGGGTATGAGCGTTGAACAGATGCGATATAACTGCGGCAAATGCCTTGCAGAGCGTGACGGAAACAGCATTGATGTGGATATTGTTGCAGGCGTGCCTGATTCCGGTCTTGCAACTGCAATAGGTTATTCAAATGCATCACACAAGCCCTTTGCAAGACCCTTTATTAAATATACACCTGCCTGGTCACGTTCCTTTACGCCTACAATCCAGGCAAAAAGAAAGCAGATTGCTAAAATGAAGCTTATTCCCATAAGAACACTTATTGAGGATAAAAAGCTTCTTCTGGTGGATGACTCCATAGTGCGCGGTACACAGCTTGGCGAAACAACAGACTTCCTTTATGAATGCGGTGCCAAGGAGGTTCATATAAGAACTGCGTCGCCTCCGGTAATGTATGGCTGTAAGTACCTTAATTTCTCCACCTCTTCTTCGGAAATGGAGCTTATTACAAGGCGTGTTATAACAGAGCTTGAAGGGCATGAGCCTGACCATGATACAATATATGAATATTCAATCCCCGGTAGCGAAAAGTACAAAAAAATGGTTGAAACTATCCGTGAGAAGCTCAATTTTACAACTCTGGAATACTTAAGGCTGGACGATATGCTTAAGTCTACAGGTGTTGACAAGGAAAAGCTTTGCACATACTGCTGGAACGGGAAGGAATAAAAATAACTGCTTTTGCATTTGCAAAAGCAGTTATTTTTATTCAGCGATATAAATCCCTGACGGGATTTGCGATATTCCCCTTCGGGGAGCGATATGTTATAATTAACGCGATATGTCCTGCGGGACGTGAGGTTCTTATATCATATCGCAACGGAGCGAAGAGACGTTATATCGCATTTGAGTAAAACGAGAATATATCGCACGAGCATAGCGAGTATATCGCAGACGGGCTGTCTTTTTTGTATAAAATGCTTGTATTTTGGGAAAGGTTATGCTATAATAACATAGATTTGGAAAAAGAAAGGTGAATGAAGATGACATTCTTGGAAAAGTTTGAGGAAATCAAGAAGATTTCCAACGTGGATGTAAAATTCGACAGAGATTTTGCTATCCAGATTAACCTCACAGATGAGGACTGCGGCGGTGCTTTCTACGTTGAACACCGTGGCGGAGTTGTAAATGTTGAGCCTTACGACTACTATGACCGTAACGCTATGATGACAATTGACTCCGGACTTCTTATTAAAATACTCAAGGGTGAAACAGAGCCCGTTACATCCTTCCTTGCGGGAAGATTTGCAATTGACGGCGATGTTGAAGCAGTGCTTGAGCTCAAGAAAATTGCAGAAGCATTAAAGGAAGCAAAGAAGGCAGAAGAAAAGGCAAAGAAGGATGCCGAAAAGGCAGCTAAGGAAGCAAAGAAGGCAGAAGAAAAGGCTAAAAAGGACGCTGAAAAGAAGGCTAAGGCTGAAGCGGAAAAGAAAGCAAAGGCTGAGGCGAAGAAGGCTGAGGAAAAGGCAAAGAAGGAAGCAGAAGCTAAGGCTAAGGCAGAAGCAGAAGCTAAGGCTAAGGCAGAAGCAGAAGCTAAGGCTAAGGCAGAAGCAGAAGCTAAGGCTAAGGCAGAAGCTGAAGCTAAGGCAGAAGCAGAAGCTAAAGCAAAGGCTGAAGCAGAAGCAAAGGCAAAGGCAGAAGCTAAGAAGGCTCCTGCAAAGAAGAGTGCTGAAAAGAAAGCTGAAGAAAAGGTAGCCAAGGAAGAAAAGAAGCCTGCTGTAAAGAAAACTGCGGCAAAGAAGGCTGACAAGCAGATGAAGCTTGATATATAAAATGCAGAATTTGAAAAACTCCGCTTAGGCAGATAGCCTTTGGCGGAGTTTTTTTGATGTGGGCGGAATGTGTTGAAATTTGTCGGAAAATATGATAAAATAAAGTCACCTTGGCTCATGGGGGTGACTTTATGAAGGTGTTTAAAACTAAAAAACGAAGAAATATCGTAGTGATTACCGGCATTATTGTATTTTTGTTAACAGGGCATTTTCAGAATATAATACACAGCTTTTATATACAGGAAATTCCTAAGGTTGATATGGCTGAAATTATATACAAGGAGAATTTGTCTGAAGAGGACATGATGACAGTTTTCAGCCAGTGCGGTGTTTCACCTTTTGCGGCAAAAGAGCTTATTGAAGAAGGGGAAGAGGAGCTTCTTTTTACATTGCAGGAAATGTATTTTACAAAGCCTGAGTTTGAAAGGAGATATATAGCCTTCCCCGTAACAGCCGAGGAGAAAAACGTAGAGCAGATAACCCCATTGGTAAATTTAAAAAAGGGTGATATTCTTATAAGCTTCAGCACATATACTTTAAACTGGAGACATGGGCACTGTGCAATAGTGACCGACGAAAACGGCACTATTTTAGAGCATTTGTCGGTGGGTAACACCTCGTGCTTTTCAAAGGCTTCAAAGTGGGGGAAATATCCGGCTTTTTTAGTGTTAAGGCATAAGGATGAGGCTCTGGCAAATCTGGCTGCCGATTATGCAAAAGAAAACCTGGAGGATGTTGATTATAACATTTTAGCGGGAATTATAAATAAAGATAAATCTGATGATGAGGAAGTTGACGGCTCACACTGCTCGCATTTAGTATGGCAGGCATATAAGGCGGCAGGAGCAGATATTGACTCGGACAAAGGGATTTTCGTAACACCCTTGGATATTGCCATGAGCGGGGATTTGGAAATTGTGCAGATTTTCGGTATTGACACAGAGGACTATATTACAAGGATAAAAAAGTAGCTATGAAAAAATATGACGTAACAGCTTTGGGTGAAATTTTAATAGATATGACCTATGCAGGGAAAAGCGAATCCGGGCAGACGCTTTTTGAGCAAAACCCCGGTGGTGCACCTGCAAATGTGCTTGCCGCTGTAAGCAGGTTAGGCGGAAAATGTGCCTTTATTGGCAAGGTGGGAAGCGACATGCACGGCAAATTCCTTATTGATGTTTTAAAGCGTGAGGGAATTACAACCGGGGGCGTTATTGAGGATGAGGGCTTTTTCACAACACTTGCATTTGTTAACCTTAACGAAAAGGGTGAAAGAAGCTTTTCCTTTGCAAGAAAGCCCGGTGCAGACACACAGCTTTCAGAGAGCGAAGTTAAGTATGACATAATAGAGAAAAGCAAAATTTTCCACGTGGGCTCCTTATCACTTACAGATGAGCCTGCAAGAAGTGCAACAATGAAGGCACTTTGTTTTGCAAAGGAAAAAGGGCTTATAATATCCTACGACCCTAACTACCGTGCTATGCTCTGGAAGAGTGAGAGTGAGGCGGTGAGGGGCATGAGGTCGATACTTTCCTATGTAGACATAATAAAGGTATCAGATGAGGAGATAAAGCTTCTGACGGGCTTTGAGGACGAGGTTACGGCATCGGAAGCACTTTTGAGCATGGGTATAAAAACCGTAATAGTAACCCTTGGAGAAAAGGGTGCACTTGTAAGAAACAAGGACGGGTTTATATATTCCTTGGCAGAAAAGGTTAATGCTGTTGATACGACCGGTGCAGGAGATGCTTTTATGGGCGGTTTTCTTTACCTTGTGGCAAAGAGCGGAAAGAGGGAATTTAACCTTGAGGAATTAAAGGAATTTGCCGCCTTTGCAAATAAAGTGGCAGGGTATAATGTACAGCACAGGGGTGCGATAAATGCTATGCCGAAGTTTCGGGAATCAGCAATTAAGGAAACGACAGACTGATGGTCTGTCGTTTTTAATTGGCGTAAACGACGTATTTTATGGCACAGAATATGGTTGAATACATAATATAAAGATGGTATAATTGGTAAAAAAGGAGATGATATTATGAAAGACTATATTATCGGTATTCTGGCTTTGGGATTAATGGCATTATGCTATTGGAATTTATTTAAAAAGAGGTTTGCAAAGGTTAAAAAGGTTAAGGCACAGCTTGTGGAGAAGTATGTGTATAATGTTGTGTCGAGAACAAACCCCAATGCGAAATACTACACACTTGTGTTTGAAACGGAACAGGGGAAGCGGCTTTCCTTTAATGTGCCGGAGTTTTCCTACGGCGGATATAAGGAAAAGAAGAGAGGCACCCTTAAGTATAAGGGTGATATGATACTGGAGTTTAAGTGAGGATAAAAAATGATTGATTTTAAAGATAAGGTTGCTGTTGTGACAGGCGGCAAAGAGGGCATAGGCAAATGCATTAAGGAAGAATTTGAACGCCTGGGTGCAAAGGTTTATATAATAGATAATAAAGACAATGATTGCTTTAAAGGCGACATCGGCAACAAGGAAACCCTTGAGGAGTTTGCCGCTTTTGTTATAAAAAATGAAGGGCGTGTTGACTTTCTTATAAACAATGCACCGCCCTTATCAAAGGGGATAAGCGAGTGCACCTATGAGGAATTCTGCTATGCCATGAATGTGGGCGTAACGGCGGCGTTTTATCTGGCAAAGCTTTTTAAGCCTTATTTTAATGAAGGTGCAGGTATTGTGAACATTTCCTCAAGCCGTGACAGAATGAGCCAGGAGGAAACGGAGAGCTATACTGCGGCAAAGGGTGGCATACATGCACTTACACATGCATTGGCGGTAAGCCTTAAGGGAAAGGTGAGGGTGAACTCTATCTCGCCCGGATGGATTGACACAAATTACACCGTTTATGAAGGCCCCGATGCTACCCAGCAGCCTGCAGGCAGGGTTGGTAACCCAAAGGACATTGCAAATATGGTAATGTATTTGTGCTCGGACATGGCAGGGTTTATAACGGGAGAAAACATTTGTATTGACGGCGGTATGACAAAACAGATGATTTATCACGGCGATTACGGCTGGATACTGGAGGAGAAATAATTATGTTTAAATATTTAATGCCCACGAAGGTAATTTGTGGCGAAAACAGCCTTAAGGAAAATAAAAATGAGCTTATCCTTGGCACCAGGTGCATGATTGTAACAGGCAGAACAAGCGGTTTGAAAAGTGGTGCTTTAGGTGATGTTACAGAGGTGCTTAAGGAAAAGGGGATTGAGTATGTTATTTATGACTTTATAGGCAACAACCCCACCATTGAGGAGTGCTATGAAGGCGGAAAGAGGGCAAAGGAAGCCGGTTGCGACTTTTTAATAGGCATTGGCGGAGGGTCGCCTCTTGATGCCACAAAGGCAATTGCGGTGTATGCCGTAAACGACATGGATATGTATGAAATTTTTGAAGGAAACTTTAAAAACAAGCCTCTTCCCATGGCGGCTATACCTACAACAGCAGGCACGGGCAGTGAAACCACACCCTATTCCATCCTGACCTTACATAAGATAAATAACAAGCAGAGCTTTTCACACCCTGATGTGTTTTATAAGGTGGCATTTTTAGACGGAAGGTACACAGTTAAGCTTCCTCTTCAGGTTGCAAGAAACACGGCTATTGATGCAATGAGCCATCTTTTAGAGGGCTTTACCGATAAAAAGGCAAGCCGGGGAAGTGACTACATTGCACTTGAAGGGTTAAGGATAATAGGTAAATATGCAGATAATTTAAAAATGGGCAATTTTACAGTTGATGTATGTACCAATCTTTTATGGGCTGCCTCTCTGGGCGGCATTGTTATAAGCCAGACGGGCACAACCATTGTTCATTCAATGGGCTATGCTTTAACCTACTATAAGGATATACCTCACGGTATGGCAAACGGACTTTTATTGGGTGAATACATGGAAAGGGCAAATAAAGTGATGCCCGAAAAGGTTAAGCTGGCTATGGATGCACTCGGCATGAGCATTGAAGAATTTAAAGCCTTTTTAAAGGAATGCCTGCCCTGCGAGGTTAGTTTTACCGAGGAAGAACTGATTAAGTGGAGCGAGGTAAGCATAAAGGCGAAAAATGTGCCCGTGTGCCCCTTTGAGGTAACACGTGAGGATGAGCTTGAAATTTATAAAAAGTGCCTTTTATAAGGAGGGTTTGATATGTGGTTATGGTCATTGATAAGAATACTGCTTACGGCAGTAATTGGTCTTTTTACGCCCTTTGCAATGTTTTATGCATTTATAATTGGAATGTTTGCTTCTGCAAATAATATTTTAATACCCATTTGTGCACCACTTTTATGCCTTTGTGTGGCAGTTCTTATCCTCGGTATTATGTGGGGCTTTATAAAGAAAAAGGCGTGCTATATTCCTTTAATAGCAGTCAGCGTTATAAGCGTGGGAATAATTGGCGGAATATATGCCCGCAGGGCATATGTGGAGTCTATCCCCACAGTTGGTGAGGGAAGTAATGTTTTGTACAGCTACAGTCCCTTTATGGCTGACAGCAAAATTGCAACTCTCAACGAGGAAAGCGGTCTTAAAATAACAGAGGATTTACCCGTGATGGATGGTGCAACGGCACTTTACCCCGTGTATGCGGCATTTGCAAAGGCAGTTTATCCCGAGGCAATTTTTGAAAATGAAGAGGGCTGGAGAAGGTATGACAACGAGTACCTTTACTGCTCCACAACAGCTCACGCCTACGAGAGGATTGTGACGGGTGAGGCGGATATTATATTTGTTGCAAGCCCCAGTAAAGAACAGGCAGAGGTTGCAAAAAGCTGCGGAGTGGAGCTTCAATTCACACCTATAGGAAAAGAGGCATTTGTGTTCTTTGTGAACAGTGAAAATGACATTGAAAGCATTTCTCTTGAGGATGTGCAGAGGATATACACAGGAGAGCTTAACCGTTGGAGCGAGCTTGGAGTTAAGGGCTTGGGTAAAATACGAGCCTTCCAGCGTGAAGAGGGAAGCGGCAGTCAGTCAACCCTTGAAAAGCTTATGGCAGGAAAAGAGCTTATGGAACCTCCCGAGGAGGATGTTGTATCGGGTATGGGCGGAATAATAACACGTACCGCAGACTACAAAAACTATAAAAACGCCATTGGCTATTCCTTCAGGTTTTATTCAACTGAAATGGTTAAAAATAACATGATAAAGCTTCTTAAGATAAATGGAGTGGCTCCCACTCTGGAAAACATTGAAAACGGAACATATCCCATTGTGGGTGATTTTTACGCTGTTACAAGGAGCGATGCAGACGAAAACACCAAGAAGCTTTTAGATTGGATACTTGGCGAAGAGGGACAGAAGCTTATTGAAATGACGGGGTATACCCCTATGAAATAATCGGGGAGACTGAGTAATGAGTGTTAAAATCAAGGCTGTATCTTTTGCCATACTTGCGGCGGCTTTATATGCCATTAACGTGCCGTTTTCAAAGGTTATTATGAATAATGCTGAGCCTACAATGATGGCGGCATTTCTGTACCTTGGTGCAGGTGTGGGACTGCTTATGTACAGCGGGGTAAAAAAGCTTTCGGGGATAGAAACAAAAAGCGAAAAGCTCACAAGGAAGGAACTGCCCTACACAATAGCGATGGTGGTTTTAGACATTCTTGCTCCGATACTTCTGATGATTGGCATAACGAAAACCGCATCGGCAAATGTGTCGCTTTTAAATAATTTTGAAATTGTTGCCACAACAATTATTGCACTTTTATTCTTTAAGGAAGCGGTTTCAAAAAGGCTGTGGCTTGCAATAGGCTTGGTAACTGTGGCAAGCATATTGCTCTCCTTTGAAGGAGAGGGTAGCTTTGTTTTCAACGAGGGGTCACTTTATGTAACAGGTGCCTGCCTTGCATGGGGTGTTGAAAACAACTGTACAAAAATGCTCAGCAGTAAAAGCAGTACGGAAACGACTATCATAAAGGGATGTTTTTCGGGCCTGGGAAGCCTTGCTGTTGCATTCTTTGTGGGCGAGAGCCTGCCCGGATGGAAAACCATACCGGTTATAATGATGCTGGGCTTTGTGGCATACGGATTAAGCATTAAGCTTTACATTATGGCACAGAAGGACCTTGGTGCAGCAAAAACAAGTGCATTTTATTCCGTGGCACCATTTTTAGGGGTTGTGTTCAGCTTTATTGTGCTTAGGGAAAGCCCCGGGGTGCAGTTTTATATAGGTCTTGTGCTTATGCTTATCGCAACATGGGTTATGATAAAGGATACTGCGGATAGCGAATAAAAAACAACGCAAATGGGGACGGGTGCAAAATGTGTTGATTTCAACGCAAAATGTACCCGTCCCCATTTGCGTTGAAGGATATTTAGAAAAACATCTAAATAGCTGTTGACAAGGAACGATGTGTGTGCTATATTCTATTTAGAAAAGTTTCTAAATAGATGGAAGGGAGTGGCAGTTATGGGATTGAATGAAACCTTAAAGGCAATAAGCGACCCTGCAAGGCGTGATATACTGTCGATGCTTAAGGGTGGACGGAAGTCTGCAGGGGAGATTGCAGAGCATTTTAACCTTACGGGAGCTACAGTGTCGTACCATCTGGCAAAATTAAAGAGTGCTGACTTAATATGTGAGGAAAAGTACAAAAACTATATATATTACGAGCTTAACGCCTCAGTTTTTGAAGAGGTTTTAACCTGGATATATCAGTTGGGAGGTAAATAATATGAAATTTATAAAATGGGAAAGCCTTGTTATAACAAGTATTGTGTGCCTTTTGCCCATTCTTTTGGGTGTGGCATTGTGGGATGTGTTGCCCGATAGTATAGCCATACATTTTGATATTAATAACAACCCCGATAATTTTGCACCAAAGTGGTTTGCTGTTTTCGGGCTGCCCTGCTTAATGGTGCTTTTACAGAGCTTTTGCTGTGTTATTAATGACATTAATGCACATAAACACGGCGAAAGAAAAAAGTTTGAACGGGTAATAAAGTGGATTATCCCCACTATAACAGTTGTATTGCAATTTGTAACCTTAGGCTATGCATTGGGATGGAATGTGGATATAAGGCGTGTGGCTGCTGTATTGGTGGGTGTAGTTTTTATTGTGACGGGTAATTATCTGCCAAAGCTTGACTATGTTAAAAACTATGATGTTGATACAGAGAAGGCAAGAAAGATAAACAGATTTATAGGCTTTGAAAATGTTATTCTTGGGCTTTTATTTATTGTGAGTGTATTTCTGCCTGCTTGGGCAACAATTGGCTGTTTGATTTTGTTGATACCCTGTGTGATAATTGGTATTGTGTACGGAATAAAAGTTGGAAAAAAGTAAAGTGTTGGCTACACCGAGGAGGTGTAGCCATGAGCGTGTCGAAAAAATCGACACGCAACAAAAAATCTTGCTAAGAGCAATATTTTTTGTTAATGTTTTTCCATGGAACAAAGTGCCGATTTCTCGTGCAAGGCTCCCTACGGGAGCCCTAAAATCGGCACTTTCGACGGGGTGAATGCGATTAACCCCGTCGATTTTATCCGGGGAACCTTCTTCCCCGAGCCCTTCGCGATTGTGCGAGAAAATAAGTTTGTTGACAGTCTGATGGCTACACCTTCACGGTGTAGCCAATCTTAATTATTAAGAAAAATTAAGAATTTTAGTGGTTAAATGTTAAGAATTTAATGTTATTATATAGACGAGGTGAGAAATATGAACATACTTGTTGTTGATGATGACAGAGAAATAGTTGAAAGTATCGGTATTTTTCTGGCGGGGGAAGGTTATGGGGTTTTTAAAGCATATGATGGCTTGGAGGCTTTGGACATACTCTCAGAAAAGGAAATTCATTTAATAATTCTTGATATTATGATGCCAAGGCTCGATGGCATAAAGACTTTGATGAAGCTTCGGGAGGATAAGAATATTCCTGTTATATTACTGTCAGCAAAAAGCGAGGATGCAGATAAAATTCTCGGTCTTACTGCCGGAGCCGATGACTATGTGACAAAGCCCTTTAATCCCTCGGAGCTTGTTGCGAGGGTAAAGTCACAATTGAGGCGGTATACCATGCTCGGCTCGATTGTGAATAAAAAAGGAGAGATTGTGATTGAGGGATTGTACATTAATACTGAAAGCAAAACCGTTAAAGTAGACGGTGAAGATGTACGCCTTACACCAATAGAATATAAAATACTTGAGCTTTTGGCGAAAAACAGAGGAAAGGTTTTTTCCACAGAGGATATTTATCAAAAGGTATGGCAGGAAGAAACAGTTGTTGGGGATAACACTATAGCTGTGCACGTGAGGCATATAAGAGAAAAAATTGAGATAAACCCAAAGGTGCCGAAATATTTAAAGGTTGTTTGGGGCATCGGTTACAAAATTGATTAAGGAGTGATAATGTGAAAAGATTTTTATATTCGACATACACTAAATTTATTGCATCGGTGCTTTTTGTTGTGTTTGTTTTTGGGATAGCAACTATAGTGACCGATACCGTGATTGAAATTTCCAAAGAGGATGAATATATTTATAATTTTGAGAACGAATTTTTGGATTCAAGGAGCTTTCAGCATTTGATTTCAGCACCCGGCTCTGTGGTTTTAAACGCGTATTATGCAAGTGCAAATGAAGAAGGCGAGGCTGATATAACGAAGGTTGAAAAATACATAGAGAATGCCTTAAGTGATTTGTACTGTAACGACAGAATAAATTATTATATTAAGTGGAATGATAAAACCTTTTCAAACTGCGGTGCGGAAAATGCCGAGGAGGTTCCCTCAACAAAAATTTATTCCCACGAAAAAATAACGCCGGATGGAAAAGATTTTTATGAATACAGTCAAAAATACGGTGGCTTTTATTTGGAAGAATTAAAGCAGTTTGATGAAGCTGTTGAAATAGAGGTATATACAGCGGTTAAAGAAGAGCATATCAATGAGCGCAATATAATGTGGACAAGGCAGAAAGATATGGTAGAGGAAGCATTTACAGGCTCTGTTACGCTTTTGTTGTTGGCAGTTAT
Source organism: Clostridia bacterium (assembly GCA_017440585.1). Classification (GTDB taxonomy): domain Bacteria; phylum Bacillota; class Clostridia; order UMGS1883; family UMGS1883; genus RGIG1927. Next base: position 16,194 of record JAFSGW010000092.1, read on the forward strand.
CATATTAATCTATCTTATTGCAGTTTGCGGCAAGAATAAAAAGGGAGAATGTAAAAGAAGCCGTATTGACCATATCTGGATTGAGGTTTCAGTTGCCTTTGGCATAGGAGTATGCTTCCTAACAGGTTTAATTTATGTTATGCTTGCAGAAGCGGTAATGTATAGCGGTTTTTCCCATAGTGTGGCAGGAACCATAGCCTGCTTACTGGCGGTATGTGCCTCTTCGGTATTTCTTTCGGTTTTGCTCTCCATTACACGAAATATCAAATGTAAAAGCATTATTTCATCGAGCATAATTGCAAAACTTGTTGTTTTTGTATGGCACTTATTGATTGAACTTATCAGGAAAATGACAAAAACAATTGTAAGGTTAAAAAATACTACCGTAAAGCTTTTATCGAAAAAAACAAGCGTTATTCTTATAGGCATGCTGTTTGTATATACATCCTTAGTGGGAATATTCGGAATGATGACTATGGAAACCCCTTTCGGTTTGATATTGGGCTTTTTACTTTTCCTGGCGGCGGCATTTGTTGTGGGATTACGTGCGATGGATATTGATGAAATAAAAAAAGGTGCACACAAAATCAGGGAGGGCGAAACAGCTTATAAAATACCTGCTTTAAAAAGCGATGATATGAAGCTTTTAGCAGAAGATATAAACAGCATTGGTAACGGACTTGAAAAATCAGTTTCGGAAAAAATGAAAGCCGAAAGAATGAAAACAGAGCTGATAACAAATGTATCTCACGATTTGAAAACGCCTGTTACATCGATTATCAGTTACACAGAGTTGCTGTCGAAAATTGAAAAGCTTCCGGAAGAAGCGAAGGATTATATATCCGTAATAGCCGGAAAGAGTGAAAGACTCAAAAATTTAACAGAGGACTTATTTGACATTTCAAAGGTTCAGAGCGGAAACGATACAGTTAATCTTGAAAGGCTTGATATAGGTCTTTTAGTAAATCAGGCATTAGGGGAGTATGATAACGATATAGCTACATCCGGACTGAATTTTTGCGTGAATGTGGAAAAGGAGCTTTTTGTAAAGGCTGACGGAAGAAAAATGTCGAGAGTGATAGGAAATCTTTTGAGCAATGCACTGAAGTATTCTATGAAAAATACAAGAGTTTTTGTTCTGGCAATGAAAAACGAAAATGAAGTGTTTGTTGAAATAAAAAATATTTCTTCCTATGAAATGAAATTTGACCCTGACGAGATAACAGACAGATTTGTTCGCGGAGATGAGTCGAGGACACAAGAGGGCAGTGGACTGGGGCTGGCAATAGCTAAAAGCTACACCGAAGCGTGCGGAGGAAAATTTGAGATTGTGACAGACGGTGATTTGTTCAAGGCAATAATAAAATTTAAAAGCGTATAAAGGTAGGGTGCGGTTATTCCGCACTTTACTTTTTTTGTTAAGTGATGTATAATATCTTAGACTTTATTTCAGGAGAAAATTATGAAGATATTATTTGCGCCTTTAGAGGGCATTACAAATTTTGTGTACAGAAACACACATAACGAAATGTTCGGCTGTATTGACGAATATTATTCGCCTTTTATAACCCCCAGCGAGGACGACAAGGTGAACAGAAAGGGGCTTAACGATATTATCCCCGAAAATAACCCCAATATTGTAATAAAGCCTCAGGTTTTAACAAACAGCAGTGAAGCCTTTTTGAAATTTACCGAAAAGATTATGGCAGTTGGCTACGATGAGGTTAACCTTAATTTTGGTTGCCCAAGCCAGACGGTTGTTAAAAAGGGGAAGGGCTCGGGCTTTTTAAAGGACCCCGATAAGGTTGACAGCTTTCTTTACGATGTTTTTAAGGAGCACCCCATGAAGATTTCCGTTAAGACAAGAACGGGCTTTCTGGAAGGGAGCGAAATGGAGCAGCTAATGGAAATTTACAATAAGTACCCATTGGAGCTTTTAATTATCCATCCGAGAACAAGAAGCGATTTTTATAACGGAATGCCCGATATGGCAGTTTTTGAAAAAGCCTTTTACAGTTCAAAGAACCCTGTGTGCTATAACGGAAACATTGACACAAAGGAAGACTATGAGAGGATTGAGAAAAGCTTTCCCACCCTCGGATATGTTATGCTTGGAAGAGGGCTTATTAAAAACCCGGCTTTAGGGCGTGAAATACGTGGAGGAGAGAGGATAACAACAGAGGAAATTGTCGCCTTTTCCAAAAAGCTTGCGGAAAATTATCAGTTGACCCTCAAAAGTGAAACCTTTACCTTGAATAAACTCAAGGAGGTATGGATGTACATGATACAGAATTACCCCGAAGAGAAGAAAATTTTTAAAACCATAAGAAAAGCAAATAAGCTTTGCGATTTTATGGGGGCGATAGAGTGCTTGCCTGAAATTTAAAAGAGCTTGCCGATTGGCAAGCTCTTTTAAATTTCTTATTTGTAGGATATGATTTCGTCCATATTTCTGAATTTTGAATGCATTTCGATAGGTGCGGCATCATCTGCAGGGTAGCCCATAACAAGTAGTGCAACGGGCACGATGTTTTCAGGGATTGCGAAGGCTTCAACCATTTTTGCAGGGTTAAAGTGCATAACCCATGTGGAGCCTATGCCAAGGTCACTTGCTTCCAGCATCATGTGAGTTGTAACGATGGAGGCATCAACAAAGCCTGAGTTTTCGCCGTCGTACTTTCTTACCCAGCATTCGTCCTTGTTATAGCAAACGAGCATTGCACAGGGTGAGTCGAAGTGGCAACGGGTGCAATCCTTCAGTTTTTCAAGCCCTTCGGGGGAATTGATTACAAAAATACGCTGAGGCTGATAGTTGCAGGCGGTGGGTGCCACGTGACCTGCCTTTAAAATTTTGTCAATAACCTCCTGAGGAATAGCGTCCTCTTTGAATTTGCGGACTGAATATCTTTCTTCTGCTAACTTTAAAAATTCCATTTTCAACACTCCTTTTCTTTGATTGTATCATAAAAAGAAGCTTTCTGCAACAAGGTTTGACACAAAAAATGAGATGTGATAAAATAATGATAATTAAGAGATTTTTCAAGAGGTGAGACGGGTGAAGCTTTTACATAAATACCTTAAGCCTTATTATTTAAGAATGCTTTGGGGCTTTACAATAAAAACCACGGGCACTGTGAGCGAATTGATGCTTCCATTCATTTTAAGCCATATTCTTACCAATGTAATAGGAAAAAGCATTGGTGAGGTTATCCTCTGGGGTGGCTTAATGGTGGTGTGCTCTGCAATAGCCTGCATTTTTAACATTATTGCAAACCGTAAGGCGGCAAAGGTTTCCAGAAATTTTGCAGAGGAAATGCGAAGGGATTTATTTAAGAAAACCTTGCATTTGTCCGCAAGACAGACGGATTTGTTTACAATACCCTCTTTAGAGTCGAGAATTACAACGGATACATATAACGTGCACCATTTTGTGAATATGATGCAACGCCTTGGTGTGAGGGCACCTATTATGTTAATTGGCGGTATTGCAATTACCCTTCTGATGGATGCATACCTTTCGCTTGTAATGATTGCAATGCTTCCGCTTATTTTTGTGACGGTGTATTTTATATCCTCAAAAGGGGTTCCCCTTTACAGCCGTGTGCAGAAATCTGTTGATGCTATGGTGCGGGTTGTGAGAGAGGATGCTCACGGCATACGTGTTATAAAGGCACTTTCAAAAACAGACTATGAGCACAGACGGTACGATAAGGTTAATAAACAGCTTGTAGGTAACGAAATAAAGGCAGGGGTTATAATGGGAAGCGTTAACCCCATTATGACCTTCTTTATGAACATGGGCTCCGTTGCGGTTATTGCCATAGGTGCTCACCGTGTTACGGGAAGCCTTTCCACCCCCGAGACTGTTATTGCATTTATGCAGTATTTTACCCTTATTTCCATGGCGATGATGTCCGTTACGAGGATGTTTGTTATGTATACAAAGGCTGCGGCATCTGCCAAAAGAATAAGCGAGGTTGTGGAGGCGGAAGCGGACATTGTTTTAAAGGAAAAGAACGAATACCCGGATATAAAAAGTGACGGGCATATTAAATTTGACTGCGTTTCTTTTTCCTATAACGGTAAGAAGAACAATGCAGAGGACGTTTCCTTTACGGTTAAACGTGGCGGCTCGGTTGGCATAATAGGTGCTACGGGCTCCGGTAAAAGCACTATTGTAAAGCTTCTTTTAAGGTTTTACGATGTGGACGAGGGTGCAATTTACATAAACGGCGAGGACATAAGAACCATTGAAAAAGAGCGTTTTTATGCCATGTTCGGCACCGCTATGCAGCAGGACTTTTTATATGCGGACACAATTGAAGAAAACATAAAATTCGGCCGTGATATAACCGATGATGAAGTTATACGGGCAACGGAGATTGCTCAGGCGAGGGACTTTATTGAAGGCTTTAATGATGGTTTTAAGCATATGCTTTCCCAACACGGCACAAACATTTCCGGCGGGCAGAAGCAGAGAATACTGATAGCCCGTGCCATTGCGGCAAAGCCTGAGATACTTATTTTAGACGATTCATCCTCGGCACTTGACTATAAGACAGACGCGGCATTAAGGTGTGCACTTAAAGAAAGCTTAGGAGAAACAACAACCATTACCGTGGCACAGAGAGTGAGCAGTGTTAAAAACTGCGATCTGATAATTGTGCTTGATGAGGGCAGAATAATCGGCATGGGAAGCCATGAGGAGCTTCTGGAAAGTAGCGAAGAATATGCTGAAATTGCCGAATCGCAGATGGGAGGTGCCTTCGTTGACTGAGAAAAAAAGAGACAATAAGGGCATCTTTATAAGGCTGTGCGGATATGTATTAAGAAACTGGTTTTTATTTGTGCCTGCTGTGGTGCTTACCTTGTTTTCAAACCAGCTTTCCCTTTTGGGACCCAAGTTTTCGGGCGATGCCATAGATGCCATTGCAAGGGTGGGCGGAGTTGATTTTGACGAGGTCGGGCGTAATGTATTAATGATGGTTATATGCTATGCCTCCTCGGCGGCCTTGAGCTATGTTCTTGCAACACTTATGATTTTTACGGGGCAGAGGATAGTTTATACTATGCGACGTGAGCTTTTTGAAAAACTTACATCTCTTCCTGTGAGCTATTTTGACACACATCCCACGGGGGATATTATAAGCCGTATTTCCTACGACATAGACACAATAAATTCAACCCTTTCACATGACCTTGTGCAGATAATGACAAGCCTTTACACGGTTATTGGCTCCCTTATTTTCATGTGGAATATTTCAAAGCCTCTTATTATTGTTTTTGTGATAACGGTGCCTTGTGCAATTTTGTTTACAAGGTTCCGCTCAAAAACAATACGTCCGCTTTTTTCAGAGCGAAGCAAAAAGCTTGGTGAATTAAACGGCTATGCAGAAGAAATGCTCTCGGGCACGAGAACCATCTGTGCCTATGAAAGAGAGGACGAAATAGGGGAAAGGTTCAACAAACGTAACAAGGAAGCTATGGATGCCTATTACAAGGCAGACTATTACGGCTGTACCATGGGACCTACGGTTAATTTTATAAATAATTTGTCAATATCACTTGTTATGATACTGGGCGGTATTTTGTATCTGTATTCTCAAAAGGGTGTTGCACCCGTGGGAAGCTTCTTTTTCATAACATTGGGTGGTGTTGCACAGTTTGTGCAGTATTCAAGAAAGTTTGCAGGACCCATTAATGAGTTTGCAAATATTTTAAGCGAATTTCAGTCAGCATTTTCTGCGGCGGAGAGAGTGTTCCGCATTATTGACGAGGAAAGCGAAAAAAAGGATAAAGAGGATGCAACGGTGCTTACCGATGCAAAGGGCGAGGTTTTGCTTGAAAATGTAACCTTTGGATATAATGAGAAAAAAACCATACTGAAAAACGTGAGCTTTGAAGCCGAAAAAGGCAAAACAATTGCAATTGTTGGCCCCACGGGAGCAGGCAAAACCACAATAATTAACCTTTTAATGCGGTTTTACGACGTGACGGAGGGAAGGATAACCGTTGACGGCTACGAGTCGAGAGATTTAACGAGAAAATCCCTTCGCAGTGCATATACCATGGTTTTGCAGGACACCTGGCTTTTCTGCGGCAGTATTTTTGACAACATTGCATACGGACGTGAGGGTGCAAAAGCAGAAGAGGTTAAAAAAGCGGCGAAGGCGGCAAGGATTGATTCTTACATTGAAAGCTTGCCCGAAGGCTACGATACCATCCTTACAGATGACGGTGTAAACATATCAAAGGGGCAGAAACAGCTTATCACAATTGCAAGGGCTATGCTTTCAGATTCAAGAATGCTTATTCTTGACGAAGCCACAAGCAATGTTGACTCACGTACCGAGATAAAAATTCAGGAGGCTATGAGCCAGCTTATGGAAGGAAAAACTGCCTTTGTTATTGCTCACAGACTTTCAACCATACAGAATGCAGACAAGATTATCGTGCTGCAACATGGTGAGATAACAGAGATGGGTAACCATGAGGAGCTTATGGCAAAGGGCGGCTTCTACAGTACTTTGTATAATTCGCAGTTTAATTAAAAAAAGCGTGTCGAAAACCGACACGCTTTTCTCATATGAACTTAACGGGCAATGGGTCACAATCCATGCTCTTTAAAATGTCGGAAACAGATTGCCTGCCCTGAAGGGAAAGGAGCTTACTTACACCGTAGGCAATGATTTTGCCCGATTCATCCGTCATGGTAACCTCGCAGAGAACAATGCTTCTACCTTCCTTGATGGCTGTGGCTGTGGCAGTTAATTTGCCCGTGTATGCCATGGCAAGGTTTGTAACCTCCAGATCAAGTGAGGTGAAGCCCGAGTCCTCATCCTTATTGCAATAGGCTGCCCAGTAAGCGGCAGAGTCGATAAGAGAGGCGTAACAGCCTCCGTGAACGCTTCCGAAGGGGTTTAAGTGCTTTGACTCAACATTCATTTCAATAATGGAAAAGCCGGGGCCCAGGTCAACCAGCCTCATGCCTAAAAGCTCCGAGTACGGGCTCTGATTTACAACCTCTTTAAGCTTTTCTATATGCAGGGGATTTATTTTTCTTTTGTTCATGAGTGCAACTCCTTAAATGTGATAATTAAAGTATAGCATTAAAAGGGAGGAAATTCAACTGTAATTCGTTGCAAGATGAGAGGCTTATATGGTATAATAATGGTGCTTGAAATACATTGAGAAAACAACACTAAACCGGAGGTGGTAGAATGAATGAAGAATGTTTAATTTGTAAAGCTCCGCTTGAGTACCTTGAAAAGGATACGGACATGGAGTGTGCAATTTGTCACAGGATTGAAAGCAGTAAAACAAGATGTATAAACGGACATTTTGTGTGCAACAGCTGTCACACAAGGGGAATGGATAGGATTACGGCACTTTGCCTGAATGAAAAGTCCAAAAACCCCATTGAGATACTGGAGAAAATGATGCATATGGACTTTTGTCATATGCATGGACCGGAGCATCATGTTATGGTAGGTGCATCGCTTATTACTGCATACAAAAATGCAGGCGGTGAGGTTGACCTTGCCGATGCACTTTCCGAGATGTACAAAAGAGGGGGTGAGGTTCCCGGAGGTGCTTGCGGATTCTGGGGTGCCTGCGGTGCAGGAGTAAGCACGGGTATGTATATGGCTATAATAACCAAGTCCACACCGCTTGCAGGTGAGGCCTGGGGACTTTCCAATCAAATGACGGGGCGGGCACTTACTGCAATCGGCAGAAACGGCGGTCCCCGTTGCTGTAAGAGAGATTCGTATCTTGCAATTCGTGAGGCGGTTCATTTCACGGCAGAAAACCTCGGCGTGCAGATGGAGCTTGATGATATCAAATGCACAAGGTCTCATATGAACAACCAGTGTATAAAAGAAAGGTGTCCTTTTTATGGAAAAGACTAAAATAGCTTTTATTTGTGTGCATAATTCCTGCCGTAGTCAGATGGCTGAGGCTTTCGGGAAGGTATATCTTTCCGAACACTATGAATGCTATTCCGCAGGGACGGAAACAAAGCCCGAGATAAACCAAGATGCCGTGCGGATTATGAAAGAGCATTTCGGCATTGATATGCAAGGTCAGTATTCAAAGCTGATGGGGGATATTCCTGTCCCTGATATTGTTATCACAATGGGATGCAATGTTCATTGCCCGAACATTCCCTGCAAGGAAAGGTATGACTGGGGTCTTGATGACCCTACGGGAAAAAGCGATGGGGAATTTATAAAAACTGCAAAGAAAATTAAAGAAAAGATACTCAAGATAGCGAAGGTGAACGGATAGTGGATTGTGCACTTCCCGGGCTATTTAATATACTGAAATTGTGGAGGTGGAGGCTATGGATTTAAATAAAAACGGAAGGCTCCTTTACAATTTAAGAAAGAAAAAGGGAATGACACAAAAAGAGGTTGCAGAGAAGCTTGGCATTTTACCGAAAACTGTTTCAAAATGGGAAACGGGGCACGGCTTTCCCGATGTGGCAACAATATCAAAACTGGCAGAGGTTCTGGGTGTGAGCGAAAAAACAATTCTGTCGGGAAATTTAGAGGTAAACCGGGAGGATGCAGGCAACATGAAAAGAACAAAATTTTATGTGTGTCCCGACTGCGGAAGCTTTATGCAAGGCGTGGGTAACAGTCAGGTTATGTGTTGCGGTAAACAGATTGAAGCTTTAAAACCGCAGCAGCCCGATGAGACGCACGGGATAAAGGCAGAGGAAATAGAGGACGATTTTTACATTGAATTCAACCACGAAATGACAAAGGAGCACTATATTGGCTTTGCAGCCTATGTAAGGTTTGACAGGGTGCTTACCATAAAACTGTACCCAGAGCAGGAGGGTGCGATAAGGTTTCCAAAAATGCGTGGCGGTAAGCTGTGCTGGTATTGCAGTAAGCATGGCTTGTTTGAAATGAAGCTGTAGGGGGAATTTATGAACACATTTGAAAAGATATATGAGGCTGTTAAATTAATCCCCGTGGGACGGGTGGCAACCTATGCTCAGGTGGCTATAATGGCAGGTAACCCTCGTTGGACGAGGGTTGTGGGCAATGCACTTCATAAAAACCCCGACCCTTTGGTTATTCCCTGCCATAGAGTGGTAAACAGTAAAGGCGAGGTTTCAGAAAATTTTGCCTTCGGAGGAAGGATGGCACAACGAAAAAAACTGGAAAAAGAAGGCATTGTGTTTAACGAAAAGGGCAGGATTGATTTAGAAAAATTCGGTATTGAAATATAGGATACGAGAACAACAAAAAGACAACACACAAAGGTGCTGTCTTTTTGTTATGTGGCGGAGAAGGTGGGATTCCTCGCAAGCGAGCCGTTTGCGGTGCCCTGCATCAACTTCCTTTGGTCGTTGCTTGCAGACCGCGGCACACCCCTGCACCTTCGCTGTATCATCCGCAGGATGCGCTCAGGCTCGGTTCCCACGTCCCTCCTTTCGGGACGTGTGTTCGTGTGCATATCACTTCACAACAAAAAAGACAACACACAAAGGTGCTGTCTTTTTGTTATGTGGCGGAGAAGGTGGGATTCGAACCCACGTCCCTCAAGGGGCATCATGATTTCGAGCTGTTAGACAGTGTTTTTAGATAGAGTAAATAAGCGGAAGTTAAAGGAACTTAAAAAGCAATAAAAACCGCATAAAATAAGGGCTTTGAGGGGTTAAAATCCTTCAAAGCCTTTGCTTTTCTTGCATCTTTCGTATTGCCACTTTTTGATGCATTTTTTGGGTTTTCGCTAGAAAAGTGCTAGAAAAATGTTAGAAAAATATGTGAAAGGATAAGGCAGTTTTTCAGAATAACTTTACCTTAAAAAGAAACAATAAATAAGGGTAAATTTTCTTAATATATTGACAATTCCCTTAATATATGATAATATTTAAGGGAAAGAAAGGAGGTTAAGGGCATGAGAATATTTAATTATTCGATAATCAAAGAACATAAATGGGATTCTGAACTTCTCGGTCTTGTAGCTAGCATATATAAAGA
>JAFSGW010000093.1 GCA_017440585.1 Clostridia bacterium
CAGAACAACGGATGCCATAAAGAGCCTTATGGCACTTAAGGCAAAAACTGCCACAGTTATAATTGACGGAAAAGAAACGGAAGTTGACATAGATGCAGTTAAAAAGGGCGACATATTTATTGTAAAGCCGGGCGAAAGCATCCCCGTGGACGGTGTGGTTATTGATGGTGAAAGTGCCGTTGACGAGTCCATGCTGACGGGAGAGAGCATACCCGTGGATAAGATTGCGGGAAGCAGTGTTTCCGGTGCTACCATAAACCGTTCGGGCTTTTTAAAGTGCGAGGCGGTAAGAGTTGGCGAGGATACAACCCTTGCAAAAATTATACAGACGGTTATGGAATCTGCCGCTACCAAGGCACCTATTGCCCGTATTGCGGATAAGGTTTCGGGAGTTTTTGTGCCATTGGTTATAGCCATTGCTATTGTAACCTTTATTATATGGCTGGCAGTCGGAAGAAGCATAGGCTACAGCCTTGCAAGGGCAATAAGTGTGCTTGTAATCAGTTGCCCCTGTGCATTGGGCTTGGCAACGCCCGTTGCAATTATGGTGGGTAACGGTGTTGGTGCTAAATTGGGCATACTCTTTAAAACTGCCGCATCGCTTGAAGGTGCAGGCAAGGCAGATGTTGTTGTGATGGATAAAACAGGAACCATTACAAAGGGAACACCTGCGGTTACGGATATTATTGCAATAAATTCAACAGAGGAGGAGCTTTTAAGCTTAGCGTATGCCTTAGAGGCAAAGAGCGAGCATCCTCTTGCAAAGGCAATAAATGAAAAGGCAGAGGCTTTGGGGTCAGATTGTAAAGAGGCGAAAGAATTCAAGGCTTTACCCGGTAACGGCGTTACCGCAAGGGTAGAGGGAAGGCTGTTATTCGGCGGAAACCGTGCCCTTATTGAAAAGCACACAGAAATACCCCAAAAGGAGCAGGAATTGCTTGAAAAACTGGCAGAAGAGGGCAAAACACCACTCATTTTTGCCACGGAAAATGCTCTTCTGGGTATAATTGCAGTGAGAGATGAAATAAAGAGTGACAGCCGCGAGGCGGTAAGCGAGCTTAAGAGGATGGGCATTAAAACCGTTATGCTCACGGGTGATAACGAAAGAACAGCCAATGCAATTGCAAAGATGGTGGGTGTGGATGAGGTTGTTGCCGACACTATGCCCGAGGAAAAGGCGGCTGTTGTGGAAAAATACAAAAAGCAGGGTAAGGTTGTTATGGTGGGTGACGGCATCAACGATGCTCCTGCCTTAACCGTTGCAGATACGGCAATTGCCATAGGAAGCGGCGTTGATATTGCCATTGATGCGGCAGATATTGTGCTTATGAAGTCACGCCTTTCGGATGTGCCCTGTGCAATCCGCTTAAGCAGAAAAACCCTTAAAAACATAAAGGAAAACCTTTTCTGGGCATTTATTTATAATTGCCTTGGAATACCTCTTGCGGCAGGTGCTTTTATTGCACTCTGGGGCTGGGAATTAAACCCCATGTTCGGAGCATTGGCAATGAGTTTATCAAGCTTCTGTGTTGTGACAAATGCATTGAGATTAAACTTGTTTAAATAATTAGCAATTAGCAATGAGTAATTAGCAATTAAATGAAAAAACACCGACCTTGAAAAGGTCGGTGTTTTGGTTAGAGATTATTACTGAGGCATAAATTTACTTACAAGACCCATAATGAAGATTACCAGAATCATAACAGGAAGGACAATTGTCATGTACCATCTCATCCATTTCTGAACCTTCATGCCTTTACCGGTGTTAGCTTCTTCAGTGAAGTTTTTCCAGCCCCAGCCATACCTGATTGTACAGAAGAGGACAAATACAAGTGCACCGATGGGAAGAAGAAGGTTACTTACGAGGAAGTCCTCCATGTCCATAATGCCACCGATTTTGGGAAGTGCAACGCTTTCCCATACGCTGAAGCCCAGAATGCAGGGTACTATAAGAATTAAAATTGCGATACAGTCAACAACTGCTGACTTCTTTCTTGACCAGTTGAAAATATCCATTGTGCAGGAAAGAATGTTTTCAAACACTGCAATAACTGTACTAATTGCCGCAAAGGTCATAAATACAAAGAACAATGTGCCCCATATTCTGCCGCCGGGAAGGTTATTGAATATGTTGGGGAGTGTTACAAAAATGAGACCGGGGCCCGAATCGGGAGCAACAGAGTATGCATAGCATGCGGGGAAGATGATGAGACCGGATGTGAACGCCACGAAGGTGTCCAAAAGTGCTACATTTACACTTTCGCCCATAAGAGCACGGTCCTTACCTATGTAGCTGCCGAAAATTGCCATTGAGCCGATACCAAGGCTTAATGTGAAGAATGCCTGGTTCATTGCCGCAACAATAACATTAATGGGACCCTTTGCCATAAAGTTTTCCAGATTGGGAATAAGGTAGAACTTCAAGCCTTCCCCTGCACCGGGAAGGAAGATGGAATTGATTGCAAGAACAAGCATGATAATCAAAAGTGCAATCATCATTACCTTGGAAACCTTTTCAACGCCCTTGTCAACGCCTGTGGAGTTGATAATAAAGCAGACAACTGTAAGAATTGCCGAATAAATGAGCATGCTCTTCCAGTCAACCATCATGGCACCGAAGGCTCCGTTCACAGCTTCAGGGGTTAAGCCCTGGAACTTACCGAGGGCTGTGTCCACAAAGTAGCGTATCATCCAGCTTGCAACGGGTACATAGAACATCATAAGCACCAGGTTGCCAAGAACTGCCATCCAGGAATGAATTTTCCAGGGTGTTTTACCCTTACCTAAAGCATCGTAAATTTTTGCAGGGCTTTTCTGTGCTGCTCTGCCTACAGCAAATTCCATTGTGAGGGCAGGCACACCCATAAGAAGAAGGCACGCAAGGTATATAAGCACGAACATGCCGCCACCGTACTGGCCTACCATCCAGGGGAACTTCCATACGTTGCCGACACCTATAGCACAGCCTGCACTGATCAGGATGAAGCCGAGTCGACTTTTTAAGTGTTCTCTTTGCATTTTTCTGCTCCTTTTTATTATATATTTGATTTTATGCCTTCATTATATATAATTTTTAACATAAAGTAAATAAAAAATATATATTTTTTTAAAATTCTGTTTTACAAAGGGGAAAATATTTGATATAATGATATTTGAGTTTTTTAATGGGGAGCGGTGATAGTGTGAAAAAGGTTGGATTTGATAATCAAAAATATCTTACGATGCAGTCAGAGCAGATCAGAAGCCGTATTGCACAGTTCGGCGGTAAGCTTTATCTGGAATTCGGCGGGAAGCTGTTTGACGACTTTCATGCCTCCCGTGTGCTTCCCGGCTTTGAGCCTGACAGCAAAATGCGGATGCTTCAGCAGATGAAGGACGACTTAGAGATTGTTATTGCAATTAATGCATCAGATATTGAGTCCAGCAAAATAAGAGCAGATTTAGGCATAACCTACGATGATGACGTTTTAAGACTTATTGATACCTTCCGTGAGCTTGGGCTTTATGTGGGAAGCGTTGTGCTTACCCGCTACACAAACCAGTCAAGCTCAAATGTGTTCTTGAACCATCTTGAAAGCCTTGGCATAAAATGCTACCGTCACTATCCCATCGAAGGCTATCCCTATGATATTCCTCACATTGTGTCGGAGGAGGGCTTAGGCAAAAACGAATATATTGAGACAAAGCGTTCTTTGATTGTTGTTACTGCACCCGGCCCCGGAAGCGGTAAAATGGCAACCTGCCTCAGCCAGCTTTATCATGAGCATAAGAGAGGCGTTACTGCAGGCTATGCAAAGTTTGAAACCTTCCCCATATGGAATATTCCCCTGAAGCACCCGGTTAACCTTGCCTATGAAGCGGCAACGGCTGACCTTAACGACATTAACATGATTGACCCCTTCCACCTTGAAGCCTACGGCAAAACGGCGGTAAACTATAACCGTGATGTGGAAATTTTCCCGGTTTTAAGCACTATTTTTGAAAAAATTCAGGGTAGCTGTCCCTATAAGTCCCCTACAGATATGGGCGTTAACATGGCAGGCAACTGCATTACAGATGATGCTGTTTGCACCGAAGCCTCCAAGCTGGAGATTTTGAGACGTTATTATTCGGCTGCCGTAAGCCTTCTTAAGGGTACGGGCAACGAAACCCAGGTGAGAAAGATAGAGGTTCTGATGAATCAGAGCGGTATATCGGAAAGCATTTTCCCTGCGGTTGGTGCAGCAATGGAAAAGGAAAAGCTCACGGGTGCTCCTGCAGGTGCACTGGTTCTTCCCGACGGCAGGGTTATAACAGGAAAAACCTCATCCACATTAGGTGCGGCAAGTGCACTTCTGCTTAATTCCTTAAAGGCACTTGGCGGTATTGAGGATGCAGTTGAGCTTATTGCAGAAAGCGTTCTTCAGCCCATATGTGAGCTTAAAACAAGATATCTTAAGCACAAAAACCCACGCCTTCATACCGATGAGGTTTTAATGGCACTTACAGTATCGGGGCAGACAGACCCCGTTGCCAAAAAGGCCATTGAACAGCTCAGTAACCTCCGTGGCAGTGATGCATACTTCTCGGTTATTCTCTCCGATGAGGACGAGATGCTTCTCCGCAGATTGGGCATTAACGTAAGCTGTGCCCCTAAATACGAGTATAAGAGATTATACCATAAGTAATAAAAAACCTTCGCGATTTTCGCGAAGGTTTTTGTTTTAGAAGGGCAATACTAAAAGCCCTAAATGCTCTAAAAGGATTTTAACGCCCATAAGTATTAATATTATACCTCCTGCAAATTCGGACTTTGCCTTGTATTTTGTGCCTGCATGACAGCCTAAGTAAACGCCGAAGCCCGAGAGAATAAAGGTTGTGGTGCCGATAAAGATTACTGCAGGAACTATGTTGAAGTGGGGGAAGAAGGAGAAGGATACGCCCATTGCCAATGCATCGATGCTTGTTGCAACCGCAAGGGGAAGCATTGCCGAGGGAGAGAAGGAGGC
>JAFSGW010000094.1 GCA_017440585.1 Clostridia bacterium
ATGGTTGATACAGGGAGCGTAAGCAATTACAAGGCTAGGTCCGTCGTAGCTTTCAGCTTCAATAAATGCCTTAATACACTGAGCGGGGTTAGCACCCATTGCAACCTGTGCTGTGTATACATAGCCGTAGCTCATAGCGATAGCAGCAAGGTCCTTCTTCTTAACTTCTTTACCTGCAGCGGCAAACTGAGCAATAGCACCTGTAGGTGTAGCCTTTGATGCCTGACCGCCTGTGTTGGAGTAAACTTCTGTATCAAATACAACAATGTTTACATCCTGGTGAGAAGCGATAACGTGGTCAAGACCGCCGAAGCCGATGTCGTATGCCCAACCGTCACCACCGAAGATATATACGCTCTTCTTGTTGAGGTATTCTTTATTCTTAAGGATTTCAGCTGCTTCTTCTGTACCCATCTTTGTGAGTACTTCTACAAGCTCAGCTGCTGCAACCTTGTTAGCTGTGCCGTCGTTCTTTGTTACAAGGAACTTGTCGATAACAGCCTTAGCCGCATCGGAGGCTGTTTCCTTAACCTTTTCTACCTTTTCAATAAGCTGGTTACGGAGTGTGCTCTGTGCAAGGAACATACCATAGCCGTATTCAGCGTTGTCTTCAAAGAGGCTGTTTGCCCAAGCGGGACCTTCGCCTGCCTTGTTAACTGTGTAAGGTGTAGCAGGTGCACTACCGCCCCAGATAGAGGAACAGCCTGTTGCGTTAGCAATGTACATTCTGTCGCCTGCAATCTGTGTAACCAATTTAGCATAGGGGGTTTCACCACAGCCTGCGCACGCACCGGAGAATTCAAGGTAGGGCTGCTTGAACTGGCTGCCCTTAACTGTTGTAGCCTTGAACTTATCAATAACCTCCTCCTTTTCGGGAAGTGTAACTGCATAGTCGAAGTAGACTTGCTCAGCAAGCTGGCTGTCGAGCGGATTCATTGTAAGGCACTTACCAAGACATACGCTTGCACAAGCGCCGCAGCCTGTACAGTCCATAACACTAACTGCGATAGCGTAGTTCATACCATCCATCTGCTTCATGCCAACATACTTCATGCCTTCGGGAGCAGCCTTAACCTCGTCATCTGTAAGAGCTACAGGACGGATAACTGCGTGAGGACAAACGTAAGAACACATGTTACACTGTACGCACTTGTCCTTTTCCCATGTGGGAACGTCGATAGCAATACCGCGCTTTTCATATGCAGCGGAGCCTGAGGGGATTTCACCGTTAACGTACTTTTCAAAAGCGCTTACGGGAAGCTTGCCACCAGCAAACTCACTGATGGGAAGAAGAATTTCGTTAACGTAGTCGATAAGACGGCTTGAGCCTTCTACCTTCTTTGTAAGAACTTCGTCTTCTCCATTCTTCCAGTATTCGGGCACTTCAACCTTAACAACCTTTTCTGCGCCTGCGTCAATAGCGTCGTGGTTCATCTTAACGATTGCGTCACCCTTCTTGGAGTAGGATGCTGTAGCAGCGTCCTTCATATACTGAATTGCATCTTCAGCAGGAATGATGTCAGCAAGCTTAAAGAATGCAGACTGAAGAACAGTGTTGATTCTGTTGCCGAGACCAATTTCCTTACCGATTGCGATACCGTCAATTACATAGAACTGAATGTTGTTTTCTGCAATGTATCTCTTAACCTGACCGGGAATGTTACGGTCGAGCTCTTCAATTGTGAGCCAGGGGCAGTTAAGAAGGAATACACCACCGGGCTTAACGTCTGTAACCATGTCATACTTTCTGATGTAGGAAGCCTTATGACATGCAACAAAGTCAGCCTTGTTGATAAGGTATGTGGAAGTAATCTTCGCATTACCGAAACGAAGGTGAGAAACAGTTAAACCGCCGGACTTCTTGGAGTCATAGTCAAAGTAAGCCTGAACGTTCATATCTGTGTGGTCACCGATAATCTTAACGGAGTTCTTGTTAGCACCAACAGTACCGTCAGCACCAAGACCCCAGAACTTACAGCTTGTAATACCCTCGGGTGTTGTGTCGGGGTTTTCTGTAATTTCAAGAGAAGTAAATGTTACGTCATCGTTGATACCGATTGTAAATCTCTTCTTTTCTGTGTTCTTGAATGCAGCAATAATCTGTGCAGGTGTTGTGTCCTTACTTGCCAAGCCGTATCTGCCGCCGTAAAGATCAACCTTCAAGCCTTCACTCATGCAGGATGCACATACGTCAAGGTACAAGGGTTCGCCAACGCTGCCTGCTTCCTTTGTTCTGTCAAGAACAACAATTCTCTTACAGCTTGCGGGAACAGTTGCTGCAAAATGCTTTGCACTGAAGGGACGGTACAGTCTTACCTTTACAACGCCCACCTTCATGCCGTTTGCATTGAGGTAGTCAACAGTTTCGCTGATTGTATCACATACAGAGCCCATAGCAACAATTACTACTTCTGCATCAGCTGCACCGTAGTAGTTGAAAAGCTTATAGTCTGTACCAATCTTTGCATTAACCTTGTCCATATACTTCTGGCAAAGCTCGGGAACTGCATCATAATACTTATTGGATGCTTCTCTTGCCTGGAAGAACACGTCAGGATTCTGCGCAGTACCACGCTGAGCAGGATGCTGGGGGTTAAGGCTCTTATTTCTGAATTCATCAATCTTATCAAAAGGAACAATGTCACGTAAATCTTCATTGTCCCATACAGCTACCTTCTGGTATTCATGGCTTGTTCTGAAGCCGTCGAAGAAATGAAGGAAGGGCACCTTTGCTTCAAGTGTTGTAAGGTGAGCAACTGCACCTAAGTCCATTGCTTCCTGAGGGTTAGTGGAAGCAAGCATTGCATAACCTGTCTGACGGCATGCATAAATATCCTGGTGATCGCCAAAAATAGAAAGTGCATGGCTTGCCAATGCTCTTGCAGATACGTTAATAACGGAAGGCAAAAGCTCACCTGCGATTTTATACATATTGGGAATCATAAGAAGAAGACCCTGAGATGCTGTATAAGTTGTTGTAAGTGCACCCGCTGTGAGTGAACCGTGAACTGCACCTGCTGCACCTGCTTCAGACTGCATTTCCGCAATCTTTACAGTATTGCCGAATAAGTTTTTCTTACCTTCTGTTGCCCACTTGTCTGTAACCTCAGCCATGTTGGAAGAAGGTGTGATGGGGTAAATTGCCGCAACATCGGTAAAGGCATAGCTCGCCCAAGCCGCCGCGGTATTACCATCCATGGTTTTCATCTTTCTTGCCATTGGAAATCCTCCTTTTATTTAAGAGAAATGTCGCAATCTCTCTTTATATACTATAACAATAGCTCTTATTATCATACTCCATTTTGTCAATCCCGTCAAGTGTCTTTTATGCAAAAAAGACAGAAAATCATTTGATTTTCTGCCTTTTTTGTGAATTTTAGTTAAAATTCTGCTGTATAGTTCATTTTTATCCTTTGGCGAAAGGTGCGGAAAAGAAGGTTTTCTGCATAAAATAGGCGGGGCAATCGAATTTAAAATGAACCCGTTTGCGGTGCCCAGCATTGTTGCATTTCATGCTCCACTCGCTGACCGCTGCACAGCCCTACACCCTCGTTTCATCTGCCACCGGCAGCACTCGGGTTCGGTTCCCGCCGAAAGTACCGATTTTAGGGTTCCTGTAAGGAGCCTTGCACGAGAAATCGGTACTTTGTTCCTTGAAAATTACAGCGAAAAAATATTACCAAAGTAAGATTTTTTCGTGCGTGTCGCTTTCGACACGCTTCTTTAGTTAAATTTGTATATTTTCTGTGCCAATCTGTAAAGAGATACAGTAAGCTTTCTGCCCTGATAGCCCGGGAAGGATGAAATAACATTAAGTGAGAAGTACTTCAGCATGGCATAAAGGTGTGCATCCTTACCTTTAATGTATCGCCAGAGCTTTTCCTTTTTCGCAATATTTTCTTCCCCGTCTGCAAGATAAAGGAAAATTGTGGAAACAACCATCATCATTGAAAGAGAGGAGAACATGTTCTTGTAAAGCACATAGCTCTGTGCCTTTATATCTTCAAGATTGTGGCTGTCAAGCATTATATATGTAACCTTCACCTGCTGGTCAACACGTGATGCCATAACGCTTTCGTTAACGCTCTGGTCACTTCTGCCTATAAAGTATCTGTAAAGGTCAATATTCATATAATAAAGGCTCTTAACAAAAGGAAGCGGATAGTAAACATAAATATTATCCACGTAGAAGGTATGCTCAGGCAGCTCAAGTCCGCACTCAAGGAGCATTTCCCTGCGGTAGGTTACCGCATGCATCATAAGGTACTGGCTTGTCTTGAGGCCTCTTGTGTCCTCCCATGTGCAAACGGTTTCCTCAGGGAAAACATTTGTGTAACGCATAATTTTGCTGGAATTATCCTCTACATGCTCATACACATAGTTTGTGGCAATCATATCGGGTGTTACACCCTCATTAACAAGCTTTCTTATGCCTGCAAGGTACTTTAAAAGTGCACCCTCGTCAAACCAGTCATCGCTGTCAACAACCTTATAGTAAAGCCCTGTTGCATGCTTAAGCCCTGTGTTTACAGCACCACCGTGACCCTTGTTTTCCTGGTGAACAGCCTTAACCACAGAAGGATACTTTGCAGCATACTCATCTGCAATCTCCCGTGTTCTATCCTTTGAGCCGTCATTTACTATAATTATTTCAACCTCTTCTCCGCCAACAAGAAGAGAATCAATACACTTATTCATATATGCTTCCGAGTTATAGCTCGGAATTGCAAAGCTTACAAGCTTCATAAAATCACTCCTTAAACTTGATTATACCACTATGTGATTATTTTGTCAAAAGGTTGTTGACAAAAAACTATCTTTGCTGTATACTTTCATCGAATTGAAGAACTGACAGTTCGAAACCATCCTGTCACTAAACAAAACTATGGACTATGAAGGATGGGGTTACTGTGCCCATCTTTTTTTGTTCCCGAAAAGGAGAATTATTATGAAATTAACAGTAAAGCAATTATCCCGTGCGGCAGTTATAGCTGCCCTTTATGTGGCATTATGCTTCTTTTTGAAGCCCATAAGCTTCGGAGTAATCCAGTTCCGTATTTCAGAGGTACTCTGTGTTCTGCCCATCTTTATGCCTGAGGCAATCCCCGGGCTTTTTATAGGCTGTGTTATCTCAAACCTTTTTGGCGGTGCCTCCGTTGTTCTTGTGGATGCCCTTTTAGGCTCTGCTACAACCCTTCTGGCAGCGTATCTCACCCGCCTTATATATAAGGACACAAAAAATTTCTATCTTTCACTTATGCCTCCGGTTATGTTAAACGCATTTATCGTAGGAAGCTATCTGCCCTTTATCTATATGCAGGATACCCTCTCCGTCTTTGTTGTGCTCTGGAGCATATTGAACGTTTTTATTAGTGAAGCCATTGTCATTTTCCTTTTGGGCTACCCCCTTGCAAAAGCACTTTCAAAAATCAAATTCTAATTGTTAAGAAAATGTTAAAAACCCTTTACGGCTTGTTGACTGTAAAGGGTTTTTATGTTACTATTATAATAGGTATTAATGTCGATACTTATCACTTTTTTAACAAAGGAGGACGATTGTCATGGGTATTAAAAAACACATTTTTATATTTCTTGCAGCACTGGCTTTAGTGTTATCCTTTGGCATATGTGCACTGGCGCAAACGGGCACCGTTACTGCTGATTTGTTAAACGTCCGCTCCTCCACCACAACCACCTCCGATGTTTTAACAAAGGTTTCCCGTGGCAGCGAGGTCGAAATTGTTGCCTCCGATGGTGTATGGTACAGAATTCTTCTCCCCGATGGCAGAGAGGGTTTTGTTAAAACAGAATATGTAACAGCAAATCCTGCTGTTTTTGGTGTAGTAACAGCCAGCGAGCTTTTCGTGCGTGCATCTACCGGCACTCTTTCCACAGCTCTTACAACTCTCCCCTACGGCACTGTTGTTGAGCTTCTTGCCTATGACGGCTACTGGTACAAAATTTCCTACCGCAACGGGCAGAAGGGCTATGTAAGTGCAGATTATATTTCGCTTGACTTATCCTTGGCTGTTGAAACACCCTATGCAGTTTACGGCTATATCAATGCAACACAGCTCAACATCCGTGCTCTTACAGATGTTAACTCCCAGTCTCTTACAAAGCTTCCTTTAGGCACCTGTGTTGAAATTCTGGCATCCGATGGTCTCTGGCACAAGGTAAAAACAGCATCGGGCATTATGGGCTATGCAAGTGCTGACTATATTTCCTTCACCCCCGTGGAGGAGCCTGAGGACTCTGACGTTACAAACCCCATGGAATCCTATACTTCATCAACCGCCCCCTCCGTTACCGTGCCCGAGGCAACAGAGCCCGTATCCGATGAAAAATTCAAATTCGGTCAGGCAATTGTTGAAGAAGCAATGAAGCATCTCGGCAAGCCCTACGTATGGTCTGCAGCAGGTCCTTCAAGCTTTGACTGCAGCGGCTTCACCATGTATATAATGAATCTTTTCAATATTAAAATCCCCCATCAGTCAGGCTCACAGTACAACTACGGCTACAGTGTAAAAAAGGAAAACCTTGTCCCCGGTGACCTTGTTTTCTTCAGTTCAAAAAGTAAATCAGGCGTAGCCCATGTGGGCATATATGCAGGCGAAGGCAACTTCATCCATGCATCAAGCGGCAGTGCCAAGTCGGTTACAATATCCTCCCTTAGTGCAAACTACTACACAAAGCACTATCTCGGTGCCCGCCGCCTTATTCAGTAGTCCCTTTTTCTCAAACTTTAGTAAAAAAACACTTGACTTTTTCAATAAAAGGGACATTCCCTACCCAATGCCAGCCCACAATCTCGTTTTTCCGCCATCCGCGTGAAAAATGAATGAATGGGTGTGTCCCTTTTTCTCAACTTTAGTAAAAAAACACTTGACTTTTGTGCTATATAATGTAAAATAAAATATAATAATGGTGTTATTGTGCCCTGCACAGTAATTTAATCGGGAGAGGTCATTTTGAGAGTTATTTCCGGCACTGCAAGAGGTTTAAAGCTTTTATCCTTAGAGGGTGACGACACACGTCCCACTCTTGATCGGGTCAAAGAAGCCCTCTTCTCCATGCTTATTCCTTATCTTAATCATGCAACTGTCCTTGACCTGTTTGCAGGCAGCGGTGCATTAGGCATCGAAGCATTAAGTCGCGGAAGCAGCGAAGCCGTTTTTGTGGAAACGAATTCTCATGCGATGGATGTTGTAAAGAAAAACGTTTCGGCGGCACGCTTTACAGACAGAGCCACCTTTTACAGTAAAAATGCTCTTGATTATTTAAACCATTGTTCTGATAAGGTTTTTGACCTTATTTTAATAGACCCGCCCTACAGAGGCGAATTGTACGAAAAATGCCTTGAGCTGATTTCTGCAAATTCACTTCTCCACGAGGAAGGCGTAATCGTTCTGGAATGGGACAGCACTCTTTCCCGTCCCAATGTTCCCGATTGTTATGAAATACTGAAGGAACGTCGCTACGGCAGGGTTATGGTAACCTTGCTGGGCTTGATATGAAAGGGGTATAAAATGGAAAAGATTGCAATTATCCCCGGTAGCTTCGACCCTATCACAAACGGCCATCTTGATGTTATAGCAAGGTCGGCGAAGCTTTTTGATAAGGTTTACGTAGCTGTACTTAATAACAATGTCAAATCTCCCCTCTTCTCTGCCGAGGAAAGGGTTGAGCTTATAAAAAGGGTAACAGGTAATTTTGATAATGTCTGTGTTGAATGCTTCAGCGGTTTGCTTGTTGATTTTGCAAAGAAGAAAAATGCACACTTCATTGTCAAAGGCTTACGTGCCGTGTCTGACTTTGAGTATGAATTTCAGATGGCTCTTGCAAATAAAGAGCTTGCGGAGGAAATAGAAACATTTTTCATTGCTTCATCTCCCCGCTTTTCCTATCTCAGCAGCAGCATAGTAAAGGAGCTTGCACGTCACAATGCTCCCCTCACAAACCTTGTTCCCAATGAAATAATTAATGATATTCAACAAAAGTTTAATAATGTATAGGAGGAATAAATCATGGAAATACTCGAAATTTTAGATGTTCTCGAAGATAAGGTGGAAAATGCGAAAAACATTCCCATCATTAACAGAGCAATCATCGACAAGGAAGACCTTTTGGCTTCTATCGAAGACATCCGCCTTCGTCTCCCCGACGATTTAAAGCAGGCAAGATGGATTAAGGATGACAGAAAGAGAATTCTCGCAGAAGCTAAGGAAGAAGCTGATGCAATCATTAAGCAGGGCGAAGAAAAGGCAGCTCAGATGGTTGACGAGCATGCTATCACAAAGCGTGCATACGAGCAGGCTAACAGCATCATCGCATCTGCACAGAAAAACTCCCGTGAGCTTCGTCTCGGTGCAAGACAGTACATTGACAAGGTTCTTGCCGATTCCGATGCAGCTCTTGCAAAGAGCCAGGAAACTATCCGTGCTATGAGAGTTGAGCTCCGTCAGGATGCAACAAAGGCTGTAGAAACAACAGCAACAGCAGAAGAAGAATAATAATTCTTAAAGGGCTGAGCCGAGGCTGCAGCCCTTTAGTATGTATTAATAAAACGTAATCTTGGGTGCTTTAAATGCACCCTGCCACAATTGAAAGGTAGGATAACAATGTCAGGACATTCCAAATGGGCTAATATTAAAAATAAGAAGGGTAAGGCAGATGCACAGAGAGCCAATCTTTTCACAAAGATAGGCCGTGAATTGGCAGTTGCAGTTCGTGCAGGCGGTCCCGACCCTGATTCTAACAGCAAGCTTAAGGATGCTATCGTTAAGGCAAGAGCAAACAACATGCCCAACGATAACATTACACGTTGCATTGCAAAGGCATCAGGTGAAGCAGGCGGTGCTGATTACGAAGAAATCACATACGAAGGCTACGGCCCCCGCGGTGTTGCAGTTATCGTTGAAACACTCACAAACAACCGTAACCGTACAGCAGCAGACCTTCGCCACTACTTCGACAAATACGGCGGAAACCTTGGTCAGAACGGCTGTGTAAGCTTCATGTTCGACAAGAAGGGCGTTATCGTTATCGAAAACGACGGCGATCTCGATGAGGACGAAATCATGATGGCAGCATTGGATGCAGGTGCCGACGATTTTACAGCAGAGGAAGAATTTTTTGAAATTCTTACAGACCCTGCAGCCTTCAGTACTGTATATGAAGCACTCAGCGAAGGTAATGATTATAACTTCGTAACAGCAGAAGTACGTATGGTTCCCCAGACAATGGTTGAACTTACAGATGAAGAAGACCTTAAGAAGATGAACAAGCTTCTTGAAATGCTCGACGATAACGATGACGTACAAAACGTATACCACAACTGGGACGAATAATTCATATTTATGACAAAAACAAAGGAGTAATATACCGCATGGTATATTACTCCTTTGTTTTTTGGTATTTTTTAAATAAAGTATTTGAATCGTATACAATATTCTGAATAACCGCTTTATAATTATCAATTGCTTCTTTATGTTCATCGGGAATCCATGGTGTCACAGCGCCGTTATTATCAACATATAACCCTGCCGAATACATAACATATTTATCTGCCAGATGCTCATCAAGCCACGTAAAATAGTCTGTAAGACCAAGATTAAGCAGTTTTGCAATATTCAGCCCGAAAAGGGTATTCCCCATCGGCAAATCCTTCTTTTCCACAGGATAATTTGTCCATATCAGGTAATCAGTACAAAGAAGCTTTACAAGCTCATCCGGCAAACCTTCATTTACGCTCTCACGGGTACAATAACCAAGCTTTTCATAAATCGTGCTTCCATCCTCCATCTGAAGATTTGGCAAATGATCTCCCCAGAAAACAATCATGGTTTTTTCATTTTTCTTAGAAAAATAATCCACAAGATATCCCAGAGCTTTGTCTGCATTTTCAAGTCCGTGAACAAGGCTGTCAACAATTTCAAGCTCACTCTCATCAAGAATATCACTGGAAACACCGGAATAACTTTTATCTGCATATTTTTCCTTCCCATAAGGCTGATGATTTTCCATAGACACTGCAAAAAGCATCAGAGGCTCCTCGCCCTTATTTTCATATACAGATATTATTTCCTCTGAAAGTGCCATATCGGAAATATACCCTGCTTCTTTATATGCAGTGGCGGGAAAGCTTTCTTCAAAACGAACACTGTCAAACTGCCATGCATCATATATATGCGAACGGTTATATAATTCATTTGAAAAGGAATGTAAAAATTCTTTCCTGTAACCGTTTATCTCAAAAACATCTCCCAGATTAGGCATAGTATAATAAACTTCACTGTTAAGGTACGGAAGTGCATCACTTTCCTTCAGAAGATGACCGCATATACCCGTCAACATTTCCATTTCAACATTTCCCGTACCTCCGGCATAAGAAGTTGAAATAAATCTACCTGAAGAATAGTTTTTGGCAAGCTTATGAAAATTAGCCAACGGGTCTTTTCTGAATTTAAGATTATCAAGCTTTGTTATATCAAAAAAGCTTTCTGACATGAGAAAAATGACATTAGCTTTTTCCTCTTCCGGCAAGGCTTTTTTATAATCAAAATTATTAATCCACTGTATTGTTTCATCGCTTATACCAAGCCTTGTATATTCATAGCTGTCCGCCCAGGCACAGTACAGTCCGGTTATAACACCACACCTTTCCACTCTTTCGCTTTGAGTTACAGCTCCATTCTCACATTTTTCTCCCCATAAATGGTACAAGCCAAGCCCCTCGCCTGCTACGAGGGATACAATTCCAATTCCAAGAATAATCATTCTGAGAGGCAGTGCAGATTTATACCTTATATCCAACAATACCATTACAGCAATAATAAGAATTGTCAACAAAATGCTTAAAACAGTAACCGGTGAAATTTCCATTTGCGGCAGTGCAAATTCCATTATATTGCCTATTTCCCCTGCCATTGAAAACTCGCTTATAAGCAGCGGTTTACCGTTTATCTGCACCTTATAAAAGTTTATCAGCGATACTGCTATGACACAGGTCGCCACCACAATGTAGGATATCGTCAGCCTTCCTGCTATCCCGTAAATAAGCATCGCCACAGTTGAAATAACAGCACAGCCCAATAAAAAAGCAGACAAATGCCCTGCACACCACACAAATCCATTTAAAGATTGACATGTTATAACCTGCGACAGTGCAATTAAAACACCGCTCATGCATAAAAGCGACAATATAACTACACCTTCTCTTCTGAGAAAGCCTTTGAATTTTTCCATACAACTCACCCAAGCTAATATGATTTAAAAGAGGGTGTTGCACTGCATCACCCTCTTTTTCAAAAGATTATATAATCATCAGAATTCTGCGTTGCCTACTGTTCTTGCATAAGGAAGCACATCACGGATGTTATCAATACCTGTAAGGTACATAACAGCTCTTTCAAAGCCAAGACCGTAGCCTGCATGCTTTGTACCGCCGTACTTTCTAAGGTCAAGATACCACCAGTAATCTTCCTCATTAAGACCCATTTCCTTCATTCTTTCTACCAATACGTCGTATCTTTCTTCTCTCTGGCTGCCGCCGATGATTTCACCAATACCGGGAACAAGGCAGTCCATAGCTGCAACAGTCTTTCCATCGTCGTTAAGCCTCATGTAGAAAGCCTTAATCTCCTTGGGATAGTCTGTTACGAATACGGGACGCTTGAACACTTCCTCTGTGAGGTATCTTTCATGCTCTGTCTGTAAGTCACTGCCCCATTCAACGGGATATTCAAACTTATCGTTATTCTTCTTAAGAATTTCAATAGCATCTGTGTAGGTTACCCTGCCAAAGTCAGAGGATGCTACAAACTGAAGTCTTTCCTTTAAGCCTGTGTCAACAAACTGATTGAAGAATTCAATTTCCTCCTTTGCATTTTCAAGCACATAGTTAATCATGTACTTAAGCATATCCTCAGCCAGTGCCATATCGTCATTTAAGTCTGCAAATGCAATTTCGGGTTCAATCATCCAGAACTCTGCAGCGTGTCTCGTTGTGTTGGAGTTTTCTGCACGGAATGTGGGACCGAAGGTGTACACATTTCTGAATGCCATTGCAAAGGTTTCAGCACTGAGCTGACCTGAAACAGTAAGGTTTGCACTCTTACCGAAGAAGTCCTGAGAGTAGTCAACCTGGCCGTCCTTCATGGGCACATTTTCCATATCAAGTGTAGTAACACGGAACATTTCGCCTGCACCTTCACAGTCACTTGCTGTGATAATGGGTGTATGTGTATATACAAATCCACGCTCGTTAAAGAACTTGTGAATAGCGTAAGCCGCTACACTTC
Source organism: Clostridia bacterium (assembly GCA_017440585.1). Classification (GTDB taxonomy): domain Bacteria; phylum Bacillota; class Clostridia; order UMGS1883; family UMGS1883; genus RGIG1927. Next base: position 12,303 of record JAFSGW010000094.1, read on the forward strand.
TCACACGGAAAGCCGCAGAAAGTAAGTTTGTTCTGGGACGAAGGTGAGCTATTGTTCTTAAGTATTCCTTTGTGTGACGCTTCTTCTGCAAAGGATAATCAGGAGTGGATGTACCCTCAACGTCAATAGCCTTAGCCTTTATTTCAAAGGGCTGCTTTGCTTCGGGAGTGAGCACAAGTGTACCCACTACATTAAGTGCCGCACCAACGTTCTGGGAAGCAATTTCCTTGTAGTTTTCCAAAAATTCGCTCTCAAAAACAACCTGAATGCTCTTGAAGAAGGTACCATCGTTCAGTTCAATAAAGCCGAACACATTGGAGGAACGAAGTGTTCTCACCCAACCGGAAACCTTAATCTCGCGCTCCGCATACATTTCGGGGTTCTTAAATATATCTTTTACTAATGTTTTCATAACAAAGTAACTCCTCTCTCTTCACAAACTCTTACTGTCTCCTCGTCCCATATGCTTGACTGTACCTCGCCTATGTGAGCACATCCCATCATAAGCATACAAAGTCGGCTCTGTCCGATACCGCCACCAATTGTCAAAGGCAGCTCATCATTTAAAAGCATCTTATGGAACATTAATTCTCTTCTGTCGTCGCAGTTGGCAATGGTAAGCTGTCTGTCCAATGCTTCCTTATCAACACGTATACCCATAGAAGATATTTCAACTGCACAATCCAAAGTGTCGTTCCAGAAGAAAATATCACCATTTAAGCTCCAGTCATCGTAGTCAGGAGCTCTGCCGTCATGCTTCTTACCGCTCTTTAAAGCTCCGCCAATGCCCATTATAAATACAGTTCTGTATTCCTTGGTGATGGCATTTTCTCTTTCCTTGCCCGTCAAAAGAGGGTACATATCCTCCAGTTCCTGGGTGGTTATAAACTTAACATCTTCTCTTAAGTCGGCGTTAAGCTGCGGAAAGTTTACCTTAAGGCGGTTATTTGTATTGCATATTGCTCTCACAATAGCTCTTACCACAAGCTGTAAGTATTCAACATTTCTTGTTTCAGGTGTGATAATCTTTTCCCAGTCCCACTGGTCAACGTAAATGGAATGAAGGTTGTCAAGCTCTTCATCACGGCGGATAGCGTTCATATCTGTGTACAAGCCGTTACCCACTTTAAAATTGTACTCTTTAAGAGCAAGTCTCTTCCATTTTGCAAGAGAATGTACAATCTGTGCATTCTGCCCTACTGCAGGAACGTCGAAGGAAACAGGTCTTTCAACACCGTTTAAGTTATCGTTCAGACCGCTGGCTTCTGTTACAAAAAGCGGAGCGGAAACTCTTTTCAAATTCAATTCATTACTGAACTCTTTCTGGAAGGTACTCTTAATATAAGAGATCGCCCTCTGTGTTTCATATTGGTCAAGCTTGGGCGTATAGCCCTCGGGAATATAAACCTTGTTCATACAAAATCCCCTTTTATCAAATTTCATTTAATTATTATATACCAAAGCTTTACCAAAGTCAACCAAAACAAACAGTAAAAATGCGAAAAACGGGAGGATATAGAATCCTCCCCTACAATATGTTTCGTAGGGGCAGATTCCATATCTGCCCGTTTAATTCATGCATTATTTTTCTAATACGTTACTGAGTGCCTTCATACCTTTTATGTCATCCCACACAAAAGCCTTAAGTGTAGCACCCTCAACGCCCTGGAGCATACCGCCGAAGGTTACAGCCTCATCTTTCGGCAAATCCATCCTCATGTAAACAAAATCGAGCATTTCATCACCCTTGTAAACCGCTATCACAACAGTGTCAGCCTCTTTTCTGTCTGTAAGGTTTATAACCTCAGCCTCAGCATAGAACCTGCCGTTTTTAACCTCGCCTGAAAGGTATTCAACGCTGTAATTTTCACCATCATCAATCGCAACCGGGAACTGTACCTCGGCAATCTGTGTAATAACCTCAGGATACATAACTGTCATGCATGCTCTGTAGTAGCCTTTTTCAAGAGTACAATCAAAATAGTATTTACCGCCGATTGCATCCTTGACCTCTGCTTCATAGTGCTCCACGTCATTGCCTTCGCTATCAAATATTGTAAGGATATACTTATCTGCGTCAATGTGGTTCCATTTAATTGTCACATCAAAACCATCTGCTATAGCCTCAAGATCAATCTCGGGCTGAACATAATCCTCTGTAACGTCAAAAGCAATTTCTCCGCCAACAAACATTACATTGGGATGAATACATGTAACAATTGCATTATAGCTGCCCTTTCCAAGAGCAAAAACTACTTCAAATCTGCCGTCTCTTGCAGCCTCGGCAGAAAACTCATAGCTCCTGTAGTATTCTCCTCCAATTTCGCTGACAGTAATCAGATAGGAAAGGCTTGTCTCGTCATGATTCCAGCCAAAGGTTACTCTGCCGTCTTTATTTTCAACAATTGCTAATTCAATGGCAGGAGGAGCATAATGAAGAGTTGCTGTTCCGGGGAATGCATTGGAGCCAACAGTCACTTTTTCTGCCCACTCTTCTTTTGTAAGGTTAAGATAAACGTCTGTAAGATTAGTACAGTTTCTGAATGCAGAACCGCCTATACGTGTAACAGTAAAGGGAATTTCAATGCTTGTAAGCTTCTTACAGCCGTAAAATGCACTGCTTTCTATTGTTGTAACACCGGGGTCAATAACAACGCTTTCCATCTGTGTGCAGGAGTCAAATGCATATTCTGCTATGTTTGTAATTCCATAGCCAACATAAACGCTCTTTATATCGTCAGCATAATCAATCCAGGGGGTCTGTGTCATTTCACCTGTACCCTCAATTGTAAGATTACCGTTATGGTCAATAACCCATGTTATATTGTCAAATTTGCCTTCCGCAATATCCTCTGCGTAATGGAATGTAGCGCCTACAGGGAATGCATCGCTTCCTACCTCAACACTATTCTGCCAATACTGCTTTGATGTAGAAATATATACATCGGTAACCGGAGAATCCGCAAATGCCCTTACGCCAACCTTTGTAACGCTTTCGGGAATAGTTACACTCGTTATGCCTGTGTTGGAAAACATATAATCGGGAATAGTAGTTACACCCTCTTCAATTGTCACTGTTTTTAAGCTCTTGCAGTAGTTGTATACACCATCACCAAATTCCACGCCTTGAGGAACAGTTACACTTGTCAATCCTGTGTTATGGAATGCATACGCGTCTATTAATTTAACATTTTCGGGTATTTTAATTGACTGCAGTGATGTGCAGTTGTCAAAAGCATAGCTGCCTATGCTTTCAAGCCCACCTGCCAGTGATACCGATTTTAAAGCGGTACAACCGTCAAATGCCTGGGTTTTAATTGTTTTAACAGAACTCGGAATGGTTACGCTTGTCACACCTTCAATTTTTGCAAAGGTAAAGTTTCCTATGTTTGTAATACCGTCGCAAATAACAATTGTCTTTATCTGGTTTCTGAAATTAAGGTTATCTCTCCAGGGTGTATAAGTGTTTACTATATCCCCCGTACCGCTTATTTCAAGCACACCGTTGGAATTAATTGTCCACTTTAAGGTTCCGTTAACGTCGCCTGCAATTATGGTGGGTCCATTACCGCTTGTTAACTGTACAGTACTGTAATTTGTGGAGGACTTACCGTTATAATGCCACACAAGATGATAATAGTCTGCATTATGGCTGTTTATAACGGGCACATTTTCTGCATTTTTACCTACGCAGAATGTTGCATGGTCATATTTACCATTCTTATCCCAATCGTAGAAAACAGGGCTTCCCGTATAAATCTGTGCATCTGAAGGATTGTCAATCAAAACGCCTCTGTTTTGACCCATCCATGTGCGTAAGCTGTTTGCACCTGTCCATGTGGCACTGCGGTTAGTAGATGTTTTATAAAACCATCCGTTAGTACCATATTGCGAACCTACAACCTGAGGCATGCCGCCTGCATTAATACACTGAGATGTAAAGTTTGCGCAGTCACCGCCCAGCGAGTTAAAATTATAATATGCCGTATTATAGTTTAATGCGTATGTATCAGAATAGCTTACCGCAGCATTAACATTGTATGCTGTATAAAATGTGCTGAAAAGCTCTGCTGAGTCTTCATCAACAGCTTCTTCAATCACTGCTTCTTCAACAACAGTCTTTTCCTTTGTACAAATTCCGCTTAATTCTGCTTCGTCGTATTTGTCGCTTATAACAACAAAGTTTTCGTCAAGAATAATTTCATGCTCAACACCGAAGCCGGAAACGTTAACTGCAAAGCCTTCAACATTTAGGCTGTCATAGTCAAAGAAAATCCACTCATATGCTTCTACATAATACAGCCCGTCTTTTTCAACAATAGAATTAATATCAACATTATTTGCCGCATTAAAAATCTTTGAGCTTGTATTAATTTCAAACTTATTAAAGCCTGCTCTTCTCGCGTTTTCAAGTGATTTTACTTTATCAGACATAAAATCTCCCGAAACTGAAGAATCATCATAAAGAGATTCTCTTCTCACTTCGAAATACTCATTGAGAGCCTCCCTTTCAGGAGTTGTTTCAAGCAAAACGCTCTTTTCACCAAACCATTTTTCAATCATGGTTTCGCAGGTATCGCCTACAACGTACTGCTTGTTTTCCTCAGCAAGAGCATTTACCGAGAAAACCAACAGCAAAGCTGTAATAAGTCCCATTATTTTAGATTTCATATAAAATCCCTCCTATACCTTTTAATACTATCACAATTATATATTCAAGTAAAGAAAAACCTCAATTGATTTCAGCGTCAATTGAGGTTTTCAAGCACCTTTTTTTAGGGATTAAGTCTGTTAGGACCACGGAAGATGAACATAGCATCCTTAATGTGTAAGCCAAGCATAAGCATTGTTAAGCGGTCAACCCCTATACCGAAGCCACCGTGAGGAGGACAACCGTACTTGAAGAATTCAAGGTAGAACTCAACGTCTGCCTTTAAGCCCTTTTCAGCTGCCTGAGCGGCAAGAAGGTCATAGCGGTGTTCACGCTGTGCACCTGTTGTAATTTCAACGCCTCTCCAGATAAGGTCGTAGCCCTGAGGAATACCGTTTTCGTCTCTCATATGATAGAAGGCTCTCTTTTCGGGACCAAAGTCAGTAACGAATAAGAACTCGTGACCGTACTTCTTCATAACCCAGTCGTAGCTTAATCTTTCAGCCTCTGTTGTAAGGTCGTTCTTTTCTTCCTCGGGAACTGTGTAGCCAAATTCCTTTTCAAGCTCGTCATACAAATCTGCAAGCTTTACTACGGGGAAGGGTGTTTCAGGAACGATAACATCCATACCGAAGAGTTCCTTAATCTGCTCGCCATATGCTTCCTTAACTTCTTTGAGCATGTATGCAAGTAATTCCTCTTCCATCTTCATAACATCACGGAAGGATTCAATATAGCTAAATTCAAGGTCAAAGCCTGTGAATTCTGTTGTGTGCTTGCTTGTAAAGCTCTTTTCTGCACGGAACACGGGGCCTACTTCAAAAATACGTTCAAAGCCCGATGCCATAGCCATCTGCTTGTAGAACTGAGGGCTCTGTGCAAGGTATGCAAAGCGGTCAAAGTACTTAACTTCAAATACATCGGAACCGGACTCACTTGCAGTACCGATAAGCTTAGGGGAATGGATTTCAATGAAGTTCTTTTCAATTAAGAACTTTCTCATTGCATTCACCATAACAGTCTGCACCTTGAACATGAGCTGGTTTTCCTCTGTACGAAGGTCAATCCATCTGTAGTCAATTCTCTGGTCGATGGAGGAGCGTTCAACAGCTGCCTTCTTCTTTGTTGCAGGAATTTCCTTACGGTTAATGGGAAGTGCATCAGCCAGAGATTCAACAACCACATCCTCGGGAATAACCTCAACACCGTTTAACTTAACGTATTCGCTTGCAACAGCATTACCGATAACCGTAATAACGCTGTCAGCTGTAAGGCCTTCAACCTTCTTTAAAAGCTCTTCGTTGCCTTCCTTTTCAATTGTAACCTGAATAGTACCTGTAATGTCCTTTAAAATAATGAACACAACGTACTTTGTATCTCTTATGATGTCAACAAAGCCCTGGATTTTAACCTTTCCGGGGTTTAATATCGCATCTTTAATATATGTTCTTTCCATAAAAACTCCTCCTCGGTATTTTATCTTACACATTATACCACCAAAAGCTGTTGATTTCAACAATTATTTTACCCGGTAAATATAACTTTTATCATTCCTTAAAAGTATTGCCGCATAAGCATATTCATATGCAGACAAAAGCCTTGAGAGAAAATCCTCCGTAAGTGGCATATTGCGGTTTATCATAACGTTATACTCCACGCCGAAAACATTGTACATTATGCCCGTGTCAACACATCCGAGCCTTTTATAAAAAGCAATACGTCTTTTGCGGGTCTTTACCTCTTCCTCGCACTTACTGCTCTCTATACTCTCGGTTTCAAGTATTATACATTCAAAACCGCTCAATTCTCCCACCTTGCGGAAGAAAACGCTTCCCAGTCCCGTACCGCGGAAGCCGTCAACTATTGCAAAATAGTCAAGAAAGCCTATTTTATTTGAGCAGTCTGCTACGCAGGCATAGCCCTTTATGCCATCCTCGTCATAAGCTAAATACATTTTGTACCAGCCCTTTTCATATGCCTGCATAATCGATGCCAAAGGCTTTAATTCATCGGGTGGGAAATCCTTTTTCATATGCTCGTTAAATACCTTTTCAATCTCTTCACGGGTCGCAATTTTATAATTCAATTTTATACCTCCACCGTGGCAAAGCTTGAGCCGTCTGCCAGCTTCTTTACCACAATTTTTTTGTCAATTCTTTCCTTAAGCTCACTTACATGGGAAATAATGCCCACCAGTCTGTCGTTACCCGAAAGGGTGGACAAAATATTCACAGCCTTTTCAAGATGTGTTGCATCAAGTGTACCGAAGCCCTCGTCAATAAAGAGCATATCAAGCCTTATTCCGCCGTTTTTCTCCTGAATCATGTCGCTTAAGCCAAGAGCCAGGGATAGTGATGCCATGAAGCCTTCACCGCCTGAAAGGGTTGCCACATCTCGCTTTTTGCCTGTGTTATTGTCAAAAACCTCCAAATCAAGTCCGCCCTTACCACGTGTGGCACCTTCAGCCTTTGTTTCAAGGTAGTATCGTCCTCCCGTCATGGAATTAAGCCTTACATTTGCCTTCTGCACAATCTGGTTGAAATAATACTGCTGAATGTATGCCTCAAAGGTAATATGGTTCCCGCTCACCTTGCCGTTAGCTGTGTCGGAAAGCTCCCTTATAGTAATATATGCAGCCTCTAAGGTTTTGCACTTGTCCTTTTCCTTTTCAAGGGTACTGTAAATTTTCAAGTTTGTGTCAAGGTTAAGCTTAAGTGCATCACGGGCAATATTGTTTTCAGCCTGCTTTTTGTCAAGGCAGTTTTCCTCCTCTAAAAGCTCGCCCGTTTCAATCCATACCTTACCCTTTGTCTGCACTTCACCTTCACGGACAGCGGCAGTTTTTTCATTAATGTCTTTTTCAAAAGAGGCAATTTCGTCCTTCATAGCTTTCATTTCGCCATCCTTAAGGGTGCTTTTTTCAAATTCCTCTCTTGTTTCAAACTGCTTTTCCTTAAGCTTTAACCCAAACTCTGCAGAAAGGGAGGCGATATCTCTCTTTTCCTCTTCAAGTGTGCCCGTAAGTGCATTCTTTTCGCCCATAGCATTTGCCACAGCCATTTCAGTTTCGCCGTAGCACCTTCTTGCATCTTCAAGGCTTTTTTCACGGCTTTTCACACTTTTTTTAGTTTCATCAAGCCTCTCACGGCACTCCTTGCAGGAGGCATCGATGTCGTCATCGGGGGTTATTCCTGCCGTCTTTACTCTTTCTTCCAGAGCACTGTACTCGCCACGGAGCTTTTCAAGCTTTGACGCCACAAGGCTCATTTCCTTTGTCTTGTCAGAAGCCTTTTTCTCTGCCTCATCAAGCTCTTCACGGCTCACAGCCTCGCTCATTTTCGCCTTAAGAGGGTGCTCATAGCTTCCGCAAACGGGGCATCTTTCCCCGTCCTTCAATTCTCTTGCAACAACACCTGCAAGGTTGTCAAAATACCTTGCTCTTAAGTGCAAATATTCCTCTGTGCTCTCCTCACTTGACATCTTTGCCTTTATATATTCAGTTTCCTTTTTAACAATTGCCTCACCTGTTGCCTTAAGGCTTTCAAGGTCGGGCAAAAGCTTTTCAAGAAGGGTAACAGCCTTTTTTATTGCTTCGGTTTCCTCTGCCCCTTTTTCAAGCTCCTCCTTAACCTTCTTCGCCTTTTCAAAGACCTCATCAAGCTCCTTTTGCTTAACAGCATTAACCTCTATTGCCTTTTTGGTGGCAGCATGCTTTTTTTCCATCATGTCAAGTCTGTCGCAAACAGCCTTCACATCCTTTGCACGCTCTGCCTTATCAAGCCTTTTCTTCTTTTCCTCAATTTCAGCGGTTTTCCCCTTCATTACCTCAAGCTCTGCCTTAAGCTTATTAAGCCTTGTAAGGGCAGCATTCACTTCGTTTGCACTGTTTATTTTAAGGTGCACAGCCTTAAGCTTTTGTTGAACCTCTTCAATTTCCTTTTCAACAAGAGCTATTTTTCCTCTGCCCTCTTCGCATAAGCCTTCAAGCACTAAAAGCATTCCCTGAACATCGTAAACCTTTGTCTTTGCATCATTGCATCTTTCAAATAATTCGCTGTCCGTATCTGCTTCAACGCTTGTAATAAGCTCACTTATACGGGCGTTTACACTGTCCTTTTCGTCGCTTATTTTTTTAAGCCTTTCAGCAAGCACCCTCTGGAAATCCTCATAAAAAGAGGTGTCAAAAATCTTTCTGAATAAGTCCGAGCGGCTGTCGCTTCCCTCTGTCAGTATCTTCCTGAAAGCACCCTGGGCAATCATTGCAATCTGGGAAAACCTTGTCTGGTCAATGCCTATCTCCTCAATTATTTTTGCATCCACAGTGCTTGTGCCGGTAATTGTATCTCCACCGGGCAATGTAAGCTCCGCTGTAGCACCCTGGCTTTTTGTGCCCTCGCCACGGAGCTTTGCCACCTGCTGCTCGGGCGTCCTCTTTATGTGATAAATGCCGTCACGATATATGAAATTAAATTCCACAAAGGTCGTATCCTCTATCTTTGCAAAGTCACTTCTTAAGGTTTTTGCATTCTTGCTGTCACGTCCACCTGAAACAACTCCGAAAAGAGCAAAGCTTATTGCATCAAAAATAGTTGTTTTTCCTGCACCCGTGTCACCGGTTATGAGGAACACGCCCTCCTTAAGGCGTGAAAAATCAATCTCCGTACATTTTGCATAGGGCCCGAATGCCTGCATTTTCAAATATAAGGGTTTCATTCTCTCGCCTCCTTTACCTCATTCATAATGTCAAGAACTATCCCCTTCTGCTCCTCTGTCAGCTCTTTTCCGTTAACAAACTCATAAAAATCCGAAAACTGCTCTTCACGGCTTTTTTCCATTGAAACACTTGCCCTTCCCGACGCAGTTCTCTTCCTGCCTTCAAACAAAAGCTCCGTCATATAAGGGTAATTGCCCTTAAGCTTGCCGTATGCATCAACCACAGTGCCCTCGTCGGTCAAAGTTATCCGCACAAAATCGGTTTTGTTTTCTCCTTTTAAAACCTCTTCAAGCTTTCCCTTTATATCCTTATAATCACGCATGGGCACAAGAGGCACCTCTCTTATTTCAACTGTGCCCTTTTCCTTCATCTCACCCACAACAACACACTTTTTATCCTTTGTTTCACTTGCAGAATACTTCAGCGGTGTGCCCGAATAGCGCATGGTTTCCCGTCCAATTGCCTGGTTACGGTGTATGTGCCCCAATGCAACATAGTCAAATGGGTCAAAAACATAGCCCTCAACCAGATCAAGCCCACCAATAATTTCCTCTTCACTTTCTGTTCTGTCAGCCCCTGCAACATACTGATGTGAAAGTATAACGTTTCTTTCCTCTTTGTTAACCTTTAAGCTGTCAATAACAGCCTTAACCGCATCGGTATAGGTTTCAATTTCTGTTTCTTCAAAATACCTTTTAACGTGCACAGGCTTAATAAAGGGTAAAAGGTACACATTCACCCTGCCGTATTCGTCATCCATTTCAATTTTTGAAACCTGCCCGTCAAAAACAGGCGAAATATAAATCCCCTGCCGCTTAAAGGCTTCCGCACCGTATGCAATTCTCTCAGCACTGTCATGGTTACCGCTTATCATGAAAATTTTCGCATCAGTCTCACTAAGAAGCCCCAAAAACTTGTCAAGCAGGCTCACCGCTTCAGCAGAAGGCACGCTTTTATCGTACACATCCCCTGCAATGAAAACACAGTCGGGTGCCTCATTTTTTATAACGCTTACAATTTCATTAAGTATGTGTTCCTGCTCCTTGATAAGGCTGTATTCATTAAGCCTCTTTCCTATATGTAAATCCGAAATATGTATAAACTTCATCTTCTCACCCTTTAAATCAGCATACCTCAATTTTACACCTTTTTACTACCTCCGTCAACATAAAAACAACCCGGGCACTGCCCGGGTTGTTTCCTTAATTGCTAATTACTCATTACTTATTGCTAATTGTGTATATCGTTATTTACTTAAATAACGATATACCATAACCGCCGCTTCAGCGTAGGTTAAATTATCATCAGGTCTTGCCGTGTCGCCAATGAGCACGCCCATTGCCTTCAATATCTCCGCACTGCCCATTGCCTCAAGGTCCGTGTAGCTTGACTTATAAATGTCAAACTCTGCCACACTGCCGTAACCTAAAATTTCAACCATTGTCTTAAAGGCTTCACGTCTTGTCATAAGCTTATCGGGCTCTTTGCCTTCAATATACCCGTTTTCAAAAGCATACAATACAACCTGCTCCTTTTCCCAGCCTATGGGTATAACGCCATTATCACGGCAGGCAGAAAAAAGTGTTATCATGTCAGCCTGGTTAATTGCCTCATCGGGGGTGAACTTGTCGCCCTCTATATAAATATCGTGCTCCCAGAGAACATTTATATATTCCTTTGCCCAGTGAGAGTCAATATCCGTATATGCTACCTTGTCCTTAGTGTAGCCATACAGCTCCTCGCCCGTTACAGCATTGATGGTAACGTTCTTTTCAATGCTTATTGCAGGAAGGTAGCCCTTTTCTGTTTTAACAAGGGTTTTGTACAGGGGTGCAATTTCAAGCATTACCGCCTCTGCCTTTTCAAAGCCCATTGCTTCATCAGGCTTCGGGAAATCTGACACATCCTCGTCCCATTCAAGGCTGTAGCGTGTTACCTCGTCACGCTCTTTGTTATATGTAGCATTAATGCTGTTACCGGGGTATTTAATACCGTTTACAAGCCTTACAGCATTCATCGTGCCCATACTTTCAGTGTCGTTAAAGTTAATTTTGGTTTCATCAATCTTTTTGCCGGCAAGCTTTTCTGCCACCGCCTTAACCTTTTCCTCATCCATCACCTTACATTCAGCTTCGTTATCGTGCTTGTAATAGGTGTAAAGGCTTGTAACCTCGCCCGTTTCACCTCTGTAGGTAACGTTTGTTGTCTTTTCCTCATTCTGCAGGGTAAAGCGCACAAAATACTTATCGTTCTGTTTATTTGTATATGTGCTTTCAAGCTTCATATCATCGGCTATTTTTAAAAGCTCAATGGCTTTAAGCTCTTTTATAACGCTTTCAACACCAACAAGCCCTGCCATGTTTTCAAGCTCTGCAATTTCTTCCTTTGTAAGTGCTTCGTTACGGTTAAGGTTTCCCATAGCAGCATCCATCGTTACCGATTCTTCCGCAAAGCCCTTATCTGCATAACGGTCAAAATAAATCTGTGTCAGTATTTCCTTATCAATAAGCGATACAAAGCCCTTATTTACAGAGTAGAAAAGGCTCACGGTTTCTTCCTTGCCCGAATAGTCCCTTGCATAGTAAAAATCTATGGGGAGCTTTTCAATGTAGTCCTTTTCGGTAAGCTCATTTGTTACCTCCATCTCTCCGCCCTTGAAAATTTCTTCACCGTTATCAAGGGAGGCAGACATGCTCTGCACATACATTTTATCCTTTGTAGCTCTTATTCTTACTGTAACCGCATTCGACTCAACGTTGTAGGGCAAATACTTTCTTGCAAAGGTAAAGGTAAAGGTTTTATACCTTCCGTTATATGAGCTTGTTTCATTCTCAAAAGAGAGCATATCCATTCCCCATGTGTCAAACTGAGGGAACACTTCGTTTATAAACTCCTCTGCCAAAGGACGGGCATCTGAAAGAGTGTAGCCTATAAGTGTTCTGTCAGAGGAATAATCCATCTGCTCATAATAGTTATAGCTCACAATTTCCCCATCTTTATCACTCGACACATAAAGCTCTTTGTCATAATCCTCCGTGTGCCATGTAAAGTCATAGCGGAGGATGCCGTCGTTGTACATGTTTTCGGAATAATTGAATTCCGTAAGCTCTTTAGGCACATTAATCTTTCCTTTTACCTTTAAGAGCACATCCTCTGCCCCGTTTTCCGCAAAAGCCGGCAATGTGGCAAACATCATACACAAAACCAGTGCCATACATACTAACCTTTTCATTTTATCACTCCATTTCATCAAAAGAATAAATATATTTATCAGCGGTCTCTTTCATTTCCGCCTTAAATGCATCCCATCTTTTGTCCCACATACAAATAACCTTCGCACCGGTGGTTTTTGCAGTTTTTACCGCCGTGGGAACATCCTCAAACACTACACAGTCTGTTATATCCAGTCCGAGCTTTTCTGCCGCATATACATACACATGAGGGTCACGCTTGTTTATACCCGTTTCGTCAGTTGAAATAAAGGTGTCGAAATAACCATAAATGCCCGTGTTCTTCATTGCCGCAGTATACAGGGTTTTTGAGGACGAGGTTGCCAAGGCTATCTTAACCCCTCTTTCCTTCAGCCTTTCAATATATGCCTTCGCACCCTTTTTAAGCTTCAGGTTGTTACTGTATTCAAACAAGGCTCTTTCGTCCCATTCCTTAATAAGCCCCTCAACAGTATCCTTAAGGTTAAACCTTTCAATGGAATATTTTGCACATTCCTCACCTGTCATGGTGCTTATTGTGCGTGCATAATCTTCAGGCACCTCTACGCCTCTCGCACCAAGGAAGTCCACATCTATTTTGTCCCACACCTCTATGGAGTCAAGGATGGTACCGTCCATATCAAATATAACACCTTTAAAATTCACCACTATCACCTACAATCAAATTCCGCACTGCGGAATTTTCACCTTAATTGCTCATTGCTAATTTCTAATTGCTCATTAATTCTAATGCTTTCACCACAAAATCAATAGTATCACCCAGGCTTGAAATTTCCCATCTTTCCTTGGGCGAATGCACGTCATAAAGCTGAGGGCCCACAGAAACCATCTGCAACTCGGGCTTAACAGAGGAGAAGAATGCACACTCCAATCCTGCGTGCACACCTATAACCTTCAATTCCTCGCCCACTACCTCACTGTATGCCTTTTTCATAATTCTTATGAGCTCATTTTCACCCTTTTCCTCCCATATAGGGTTCTCCGAAGGGATGGAAAGGCTGTAGCCGTAAACCATAGCAAGTGCTTTTGCAGCTCTCTTTCTCTCTTCCGAGTGGAACTTTGAACTGCTTCTTGCAAGTATTTCAATATGAAGGGCATCGTTTAATCTTACAATGCCTATATTCTGGCTTGTTTCCACAAAATCGGGAGTGTACTTACTCATATAAAATACGCCCGAATGTACGCCTACAAGGAAGGATATAAACTTATCCCCGTCCTCTTTTTCAAGCACAGTGTCCACGTCGCACTTTTCCACAATAAAGAGAACATCCTTTTCATTGGGGTATTCTGCCTTAACGGCTTCTTCAAAAGCCTTAACAGCAGCCTCAACATTACAATCTGTTGCAATAACCGCTTCAGCCTCTGCACATATAGCATTCACAACCCTGCCTGCATTAAAGGAAGAAACATCACATCCCATATCAAGCATAAGGTTTGAAAGCAGCTTTATCGCACTTGCACGGGGCAGGTTTATGTCACAGCCGCTGTGTCCGCCAAGAAGGTTCATAACCTTTATTCTGTAACCGGGCTTTGTGTTTTTAACCCTTTTAACCTCGCTGTCAAAAATAATGCTCACGGTGTTTGAGCATGAGGAGGAAATACTGTCCTTCTCTTCCCAGTCAAGGTTTAAAAGATATTTGCCCTCAAGGTACTTAACATCTAAATTTTCTGCACCCTTCATGCTTGTTTCTTCTTCAACGGTGAAAATAGCACGTATTGCAGGATGCTTCAATGTATCATCCGACAAAATATAAAGCATCATCGCAACCCCTGCACCGTCGTCTGCACCAAGGCTTGTACCCTTTGCTTTGAGAAAGTCTCCGTCACGGTAAACTTCAATGGGGTCACAGAGTGGGTCATATTCCTTGTCTGAATCTGCAACACATACCATGTCCATATGGCTCTGCAGTATTACTCTTTCCTTGTCCTCATAGCCTACGGATGCCGCCTTTTCCATTATAACATTACCGTAGGAATCCATTTTATGGGCTATATTATGCTCCTTTGCCCAGCTTATAAGATATTCCCCCACAGCCTTTTCATTGCCCGAAGGGTGAGGAATAACTGAAAACTTCATAAATTCGTCAATAACCTTCTGTGCTCTCATAATTATCTCTCCTATATATAATACTTTTTAAACCCTTTTAAAGTTGCAACAGAGCGGAAAAAATTTCCGCTCTGTTTTTTACTGTAAATTTACCTTCCAGTAGGATGCAAAATTCCACACTTCGCCTGCTCTTATTGTGTTAAGCGTTGTCATGTCATACTTTGAAAAATAAAGCTTGTTATAATTCTCCGACATATCCCATATAAAGGTTTTCTCCCTGTTTGAGAAATTGTCAGTCATGTCCTTTTCGCTATATATACCCACCGTAACCGTAGCTGTGGGGTCGTCACCGTTAAGGGTGCACACCGATGCAGGCACATTACCGTATTTCATGTTTGAAGAAGTGCCCCTGGGCTCACATTTTGAAAACGCCATTCCTTCAAAGTTACAGAAACGGGAAAAATCCTTATTTATACAAGCCATTGTCGTGTACGAAAGAGCCATCTTAATATCTCTTGTAAACTCAACCATGCAGTCCAAATTCACGGTGTCGCCAACAATTGTATAAACTCTCTTCACGTTTGCAAAGTCAAGATAATCCACCTCGGAAACCTTAACCGTTGTATTCTCTTCAATCACAAGCCTTGACACATAGCGGTATTCGCCCACATTCAGGCTGAACACCTCGCCAGTAACACCTTCCTTGAAAACAATGGAATTGAGCCTCTCATGACCGTGGTTACCGCCCACAAAGTCAAGGGTGTCGGAAATGGGGTTATACACTCTGAAAACATACTCCCAGTCTGTAGCACCGCCTATCACAACCTTTTCGTTGTAGCCGTCTGTAATTGTCATGTTGCCAAGGTTCCATGTTCCCCACTCTGTAAGGTACAGATTAACATTCACCGCTCTGCCGCTCTGGCTTATGTGCGACACAATATAGTTTGTTTCACTTGGGCGGCTTACCGTCATGGTTGCCGTTGCAAGCTGTGTGTAGAAATAATGCTGTACCTCACGGCTCATATCTGTCATTGTCTCGGTAATAATACCTGCAGCTTCAATATTTACAGCTCCGAAAACCATTATAATGGTTAACACCACCGCTAAAAACCTTTTAACCATTTTACCAGATCCTTTATGTTATTTAGCCTCAACATGGCTCTTTTCTACCATAGCATCAATTTCTTCGGAAAAGTCCTTTACTTCGCCCTTTTCCTTTGAAACATACATAAGGTATTCAATGTTGCCCTCAGGGCCTCTTATGGGTGAAAAGTCAAGTCCCTTCACCACAAAACCCATTTCCTGGGCAAATCCCGTAATATCTCTCACAACGTCCTTATGCACGTTAATATCTCTTACAACACCTTTTTTGCCAACGTTTTCTCTGCCTGCCTCAAACTGTGGCTTTATAAGGGCAACCATTTCTGCCCCTTCCTTCATAAGGGTATATGCCACGGGCAGAACAAGCTTTAAGGAAATGAATGCCACATCTATTGAAACAAAGTCAAGCTCGCATTCAATCTGCTCCTCTGTTACATAGCGGATATTTGTTCTTTCCATGTTCACCACGCGCTCATCACAGCGAAGCTTCCATGCAAGCTGACCGTAGCCAACATCCACTGCAAAAACCTTGCCTGCACCGTTCTGAAGCATGCAGTCGGTAAAGCCACCCGTAGATGCACCAATGTCCATACAGGTTTTGCCCTCCAGTGTTATGGGAAAGGTTGCCATTGCCTTTTCAAGCTTCAATCCTCCACGGCTCACATACTTAAGGGTTTCGCCTCTTACCTCAACCTTATCCTTTTCGCCAACCTGGTCTCCTGCCTTATCGCTTCTCTGATTATTTACAAAAACCTTGCCTGCCATAATAAGGCTTTTTGCCATTTCACGGCTGGGGCACAAGCCTTCCTCAACAAGGTACAAATCAAGCCTTCTCTTTGCCATCAAACCATTCCTTCTCTATTCTTTCTGCTATACTGTCTTTATCAAAAGCATATCTCTTTTCAATTTCGTCATACTCACCGTGGGTAACAAATTCATCAAGGGAAACGGAAATGTAGTCCGCTTTAACGCCCATTGCGTTAAGAAGCCCCGTAACATTTTCCCCTAAGCCTCCACGGCGTACCACCTGCTCAACACAAACAAGCCTTCCTGTTTTAAGAACGCTCTTTTTAACAGCTTCAATATCAACGGGCTGTATTGTTCTCGCGTTTATAACCTCGCACTCAATACCCTTTTTCTTAAGTATTTCAGCACATCCCATAACAGAAGGCATGCTCACGCCCTCTGAAAGGATCGTAACAGAGGCTCCTTCCATTATCACGTCTGCACGTGTGAGCACAAAATCATCGCTTTCGTATATATATTCTTTTCCGCCACGGGGGTATCTTACCACAACGGGACCATCGCATTCATTTACCGCATAGCGAAGCATTTTCCTTAACTCTTCAAAGGAGCAGGGCGACAATATCTTCACATTGGGAAGTGACGAAAAGAAGGATATGTCAAATATACCCTGATGGGTTTTACCGTCACCGGGCACAAGCCCTGCACGGTCAATTGCAAAAACCACGTGCTGATTTGAAAGGGCAACATCGTGCACTATAGAGTCATAGGCTCTTTGTGCAAAGGTGGAATATAAGCTTACAACGGGTACCATAGAGCAGCCTGCAAGCCCTGCCGCAAAGGTTACCGCATGAGCCTCTGCAATGCCCACGTCGTAAAATCTGTTGGGAAATTCCTTCGCAAAGCCCGACAGCCCACTACCAAGCATCATTGCAGGGGTTATAACACAAACCCTTTCATTCTCCCTTGCAATACGTGAAATTTCGTCACCGAAAACAGAGGAGTAGGTTTCCTTATTACTATCCTTCACGCCCTCTTCTCTATCAAACGCCGATACCCCATGATACTTCTGAGGCTCTTTCTCGGCAAATTCATAGCCCTTACCTTTTTTTGTAACAACGTGCACAAGCACGGGCTCATCAAGCTTTATCGCTCTTCTGAACAACTCTTCCATGCCCCGTATATCATGACCGTCAATGGGTCCGAGGTAGGTTATGCCAAGCTCTTCAAAAATAACACCCGGCGACACAAGGTACTTTACGTGCTCCTTCGCATTTCTTACAAACCTTGCAATGTCCTTACCGTATCTTGGTATCTTTTCCAGGGCGGAGTCAATACCCTTCTTGCTCTTTACATAGCCTGCACTTGTTCTTGCACGGGTAAGGTAATTACTCATCGCACCAACATTTTCCGAAATGGACATTTCGTTATCGTTAAGCACAATAAGCATCCTTCTCTGCTCCTGACCTATGTTGTTAAGAGCCTCATTTGCAAGCCCGCCCGAAAGGGCACCGTCACCTATAACAGCTGCCACATTATACTTTTCGCCTAAGCTGTCACGGGCACAAGCCGCACCTAATGCCAAAGAAAGAGAGGTTGAAGTGTGCCCTGATATATAAGAATCGTACTTACTTTCACAAGGGTCGCAAAAACCGCACTCGCCATCCATCCTGCGAAGAGAATAAAGTGCATCCTTTCTTCCTGTCAGTATCTTATGGGCATAGCTCTGATGACCTACGTCCCACACAAGCTTATCCTCGGGAAGCCTTAAAACACGGTGAAGGGCAATTGTCAGCTCAACAGCACCAAGGCTCGACGCCAGATGCCCGCCGTTTTTACTTGTAACATCAATAATATGCTCACGCATCTCGGAGGCAAGGGTATACATCTGCTCAGTATTAAGCTTCATAAGGCTCTCACGGGATTGTATTTTATCAATCAGTTTTTCCAAAACATTCACCTTCCTCTGCTCAAGGTAAATTTCACACAATAATCTACTTCATATCATATCACAAAAGGTCACAAATGTAAAGTAATTTGATTATTTTGCACTATATTGGCAGGTTTGAAATTTTTTAAAAAATTGAAAATTTGTTATTGACAAATCATTTTTTCCCTGCTATAATAATTCTTGTCGTGAAAAACGAATATATCTGCGAGAGTGGCGGAATTGGCATACGCGCACGTTTAAGGTGCGTGTGGGAGACCATGCGGGTTCAAGTCCCGCCTCTCGCACCAACAAAAATAACCATACCAAAAGGTGTGGTTATTTTTTTGTTTAATACATCCAAAGGGACTTGAACCCTAAGAGGGCACGGAGCGTTAAGCGGAACAATCCGGTGAATTGTTCCGTAGCTTCGTGGTGTGCAGACGGCAGCTCGGTGCCAAGCCGAGGGCCGTCAAGCAGGCAAGGCTTGCATAGCAAGACTGTGTCCCGCCTCTCGCACCAATAAAAATAACCATACCAAAAGGTGTGGTTATTTTTTTGTTTAATACATCCAAAGAGACTTGTTCAGGATTAACAAATAAAACCCTTCCCTCTCTCAAAAAACTTAAAAATTTTTTAAATTTGTTATTGACAAACCATCATCTCCCTGCTATAATAACTCTTGTCGTGAAAAACGAATATATCTGCGAGAGTGGCGGAATTGGCATACGCGCACGTTTAAGGTGCGTGTGGGAGACCATGCGGGTTCAAGTCCCGCCTCTCGCACCAACAAAAAATAACCATACCGAAAGGTATGGTTATTTTTTGTTTAATACATCCAAAGGGACTTGAACCCTGAAATTGGCACGAATAACTCTTGCCATATTTTGCAAAAGGTTGTATACTATTGTAAAAGAAAGGTTGTGACAAAAATGAAAAATGAATTACAGAAGAAATACTCCCAGGCACGCAGTAATCTATTGATTATTATTGTATTTACTTTAATCAACATTGCACTGCTTTTTACAAGCTCCAACACAATGTTCCTTTTCTCAATAACTATCCCCTACTGGCTTACTGCTTTTGCTTATTACCTTGAGCTTACAAGCCTTTACATAGTTGCAGGAGCAATCGTTCTTGCATATGCTGCTTTCTGGTTTTTCTCAAAAAAGCATTACGGCTGGTTTATCCCCGCACTGGTATTCTTTGTTCTTGATACCATCTACCTTGGCTACATGACAGTTGATTTAGCCGAAGGCTCCAACATAATTGATATTTTAATCCACGTATACGTGCTCTATTATCTCGGTGCAGGTATTTACTTTGGTCGTAAGCTTAAAAACCTTCCCGAGGAAGAATTGGTATTGGAAGAAACAGCCCAAGAAGAAATCCTTGAGGATATAGTTGAATAATTCCTGTGCAACTAAAAAACGGTCCACAATAGTGGACCGTTTCTTTAGTTATTTCCTCTTCTGTAGCTACCTCTCTTTGAGTCGGTATTACGCTTAATATCCTGCATTCTTTCATCGCTTGTAGTTTTGAATTTTGCCATCTTTTCCTCGAAGGAAAGTGCCATAAACTGCTCGTCTGATTTACGTGAAAAATCAATCTCAGCGGGTGCACCGGAAAATGCAGGTGCCTTTGCTCTGGGCTCTATTGCCTTCTTGATAGACAAGCTGATTTTTCCGCCGGGATCCATGGTAAGCACCTTTACTTTAACAACCTGTCCCACTGTAAGATGCTCCTTTATGTCCTTGACATAATTACGGGCAACCTCCGAAATATGTACGAGACCGGTTTTGCCTTCGGGCAAATCAACAAATGCCCCAAAGTTAGTAATACCTGAAACCTTACCTTCAACAATTGCACCAATTTCCAAAGCCATTTATGAACTTATCTCCCTTCAGTATGTAGCCCTCTTTAGTCAGCCTCTTTAATGATAACCTCGTCCGGACGAACATAGCCCTGCTCGCGCGCCGCACGCTCAAAGTCCTCGTCAGACAATTCATTCATCGTTGCAAGCTCGTCATTTCTTTCCTGCAACTGAGCCCTTTCTTCTTCAAGCTTAGCCACCTCTTCAGCATATT
This sequence comes from Clostridia bacterium, assembly GCA_017440585.1. Taxonomy (GTDB): domain Bacteria; phylum Bacillota; class Clostridia; order UMGS1883; family UMGS1883; genus RGIG1927. The sequence continues at coordinate 32,804 of JAFSGW010000094.1, forward strand.
TATTAATTTTAAACTGCTGAGATATCAGACAGATTACGGTTATTACGATGACAACAATCCAGCATATTCTGCCGATAATTTTACCGCGCAGCAATGTTGTGTTTTTCATACAATACCCCACCTTCTGTATAACAAGATAATTATACACCAATTTTTCCGTTTGTAAAGAGTTTTTTATATCATTTTGAGCCTTTTTTTTACAGTTTTTTTCTTTTTTTTGCGTTTAACCTTCACCTTTATAAGGTACTTTTTTATCCTGTGGCATACCCCGATGGTTTTCCCCTCAAAAAAGCCCGTAACCAAAAAGAGGCAACCAAAAACAAGCACAACAGCCTTTCGTGTAATCCTTATAAGCCATTTTGCCACAACAAGCAGAATTCCGAGTGCAAATTCAAACAGCTTCCTGAAAATGCCCGAAAATAAAAGTTTATGAATTACCATCCCGAACAGAAGTGCAAAAAGCTGATAATATCTCACCGCTCCGAAATTGAACCTCACTCCTGCATATAAAATCATGCAAAAGGCAATTATGTAGTATATTGCATCAAGCACATTTACCCCTGTATTTGTCAGGGCAAATTTTTTCCTTAAAACGTAAAACAAGTCTGCCAGAGCTATACAAAGCATTCCGAGCAGAATATATATAAGAAAAACCCTTGCTTGCCCTTCGTCCGATACAATCACTTAAAAAGCCTCCCTGCAATGCTCTCCTTCGCCTTTCCCCTGCCTTTTTTGTACACAATGGAGTTAATAACCTCAGCCGTTATAATAACGTCTCCCGTGCTTTTTGAAACCTCCTCCACCTTAAGGCTTAATCCTGCTATCACAAGCTGCTCATTTTCAAGGTTCAGTACAACCTCCTCTTCATTAAAGCTCACAACCTCACTGCACATTGTAATATGCAGCCTTTTCCTGCCCTCAAGGCTCACACAATGCATTTTTTCTTCCATAAAACAAAACCTCCCTTAAACAATTTATATTCAAGGAAGGTTTTATTATTACTGATTTAACATTCTGCCAAGGAACTGACCCGTGTAGGATTTTTCGCACCTGCTTACCTCTTCAGGTGTACCCGTGGCAACAACCTCACCGCCTGCATTACCGCCCTCAGGCCCCATATCAATAATATGGTCTGCACTTTTTATAACGTCAAGGTTATGCTCAATAACAACAATGGTGTTACCGCTGTCAACAAGCTTATCAAGCATTGTTATAAGACGGTGCACGTCCGCTGTGTGAAGACCGGTTGTAGGCTCGTCAAGAATGTAAATGGTCTTACCTGTAGGCCTCTTTGCAAGCTCTGTTGCAAGCTTCACTCTCTGTGCCTCACCGCCCGAAAGGGTTGTGGAGGGCTGACCTATCTTTATATAACCCAAGCCCACATCCTGCAATACCTCAAGCTTTCTTTTTATCTTGGGAATACTTTCAAAGAACTCAACGCCCTCGTCAACGGTCATTTCAAGAATGTCGGCAATGCTCTTGCCCTTGAACTTGACCTCTAAGGTTTCACGGTTATACCTCTTGCCCTTACATACCTCGCAGGGCACGTAAACGTCGGGCAAAAAGTGCATTTCAATCTTTAATATACCGTCACCTGAGCATGCCTCACATCTGCCGCCACGTACATTGAAGGAGAACCTTCCTGCCTGATAGCCACGTGCCTTTGCATCGGGTGTCTGGGCAAAAAGCTCACGTATATCGCTGAAAAGCCCCGTGTATGTTGCAGGGTTACTTCTTGGTGTTCTGCCTATGGGTGACTGGTCAATATTAATAACCTTGTCAAGGTTTTCAAGGCCTTCAATGCCCTTGTGCTTACCTGCCACCGTATGAGCACGGTTCAATTCATATGCAAGGCGGTTATATAACACGCTGTTTACAAGGCTTGATTTGCCCGAGCCCGAAACACCCGTTACACAAACAAACTTGCCCAAAGGAATTGTCACGTCAATGTCCTTTAAGTTGTTTTCCTGAGCACCTTTCACAACAAGGGTTTTTCCGTTGCCTGCACGCCTTCTCTGAGGCACGGGTATCTTCTTTCTGCCTGAAAGATATGCACCCGTGAGGGAATTTTCGCATTCTGCAATTTCCTCCCATGTTCCCTCTGCAATAATTTCACCGCCGTGAATACCTGCCATGGGTCCCACGTCAACAATGTGGTCAGCCTCACGCATGGTATCCTCATCATGTTCAACAACAATCAAGGTGTTGCCTAAATCACGGAGTCTTTTAAGTGAATCAAGAAGCTTTCCGTTATCCCTCTGATGCAGGCCGATGCTTGGTTCATCCAAGATATACATAACACCCACAAGTCCCGAGCCTATCTGTGTTGCAAGGCGTATTCTCTGTGCCTCACCGCCCGACAGTGTGCCCGAGGAGCGTGTAAGGGTAAGGTATTCAAGCCCCACATTTCTCAAAAACTCAAGCCTTAACACAATTTCCTTTATAATCTGCTCGGAAATTGTTTTCTGCATATCGGAAAATTCGCCCGAAAGGTTTTTCACAAACTCAATCTCATCACTTACAGCCATATCGCAGAATTCGTGAATATTCTTTCCCCCAACCGTCACAGCTAAGGTTTCCTTTTTAAGCCTCTTTCCTTCACAGCAATCGCAGGGTATTTCACGCATTAAGCCTTCAATGTCCATCTTCACCCAGTCGGAATTTGTTTCATCATATCGCCTTTGAAGGTTATTTACCAAGCCTTCAAACTGAATGTTTCTGTGCCTTACGCCTCCGTTTTCGCTCACATATTCAACCTCAACGGTGTTTTTGCCCGTACCGTACAGAATAATCTGTATAACCTCACGAGGGAGGTTCTTAACGGGGGTGTTAAGGTTAAAGCCGTAGGCTTTGCTCAGTGCCTTATAAACCGCATTTGCAACAGAAGTGTCCTTGTCTGCCGCTCTCCATCCGCTTACGGCAAATGCACCCTCTAAAATAGAAAGCTCGCTTGAAACAAGCACAAGCTTGGGGTCAATCTTTTTAAGCACGCCTAAGCCCGAGCAAACGGGGCATGCACCGAAGGGGCTGTTGAAGGAAAAGGTTCTCGGCGAAAATTCGTCAACGCTTATTTCGCAGTCAGGGCAGGCGTAATTCTGGCTAAAGAGGATTTCGTCCTCCTCTGTAAGCACAATCACAAGCCCTCCTGCAAGGTGCAATGCAAGCTCCAACGACTGTGTAAGCCTGCTTCTTATTTCTTCCTTCACGATAAGTCTGTCAATTACAATTTCTATGTTATGCCTCTGCTGTTTGTTAAGTGAAATCTCCTCGCTGAGCTCATACATGATTCCGTCAACACGTATTCTCACGTAACCGCTCTTTTTGGCATTTTCAAAAATTTTCTGATGCTCGCCTTTCTTTGCCCTTATAACAGGAGAAAGAATCTGTATACGGCTTCTTTCGGGAAGTGCCATAACCTTGTCCACAATCTGGTCAATGGACTGCTTTTCAATCACCTTTCCGCACTTGGGGCAATGAGGTGTACCGCAACGGGCATACAAAAGCCTTAAATAGTCATATATTTCAGTAACCGTGCCCACAGTTGAACGGGGGTTCTTGCTTGTTGTTTTCTGGTCAATACAAATTGCAGGCGACAAGCCTTCAATGTCGTCCACATCGGGCTTTTCCATCTGTCCCAAAAACTGTCTTGCATATGCGGAAAGTGACTCCACATACCTTCTCTGCCCTTCTGCAAATATTGTGTCAAAGGCAAGGCTTGTTTTGCCCGAGCCCGAAACACCCGTAAAAACGGTAAGCTTGTTTCTGGGTATTTTAAGGCTCACATTTTTTAAGTTGTTCGCCCTTGCACCTCTCACACTTATATAATCACTTATCACTTAATTCACCCCTTATCTCTCTTCAGCTTAAGAATTCTGTCACGTATCCTTGCGGCGTCCTCAAAGCGTAATTCCTCACTTGCCTGAAGCATAGCCTTCTTAAGCTTTTCAATAACCTCGTCAATATCTGTATTCTTTTCTTCAGCCTTTTCCTCGTGGACCGCCGCAATAGTTTCACTTATCGCCTTTACAATGCTCTTTGGCGTAATGTTATTATCCTTATTATATTTATCCTGAATACTTCTTCGCCTTTCCGTTTCGTCAATTGCACGGCGCATGGAATCTGTAATATGGTCAGCATACATAATAACCTCACCGTGCTCATTTCTTGCCGCACGGCCAATAGTCTGTATAAGGCTTGTTTCACTTCGGAGGAAGCCCTCCTTGTCGGCATCAAGTATGGCAACAAGGCTCACCTCAGGAAGGTCAAGACCTTCTCTTAAAAGGTTAATACCCACGAGCACGTCAAACACGCCAAGCCTCAGGTCACGTATAATTTCCATTCGCTCCATCGTTTCAACGTCGGAATGCATATATTTTACCCTCACACCCATGGATGCAAAATAGTCGGTTAAATCCTCCGCCATTTTCTTTGTAAGGGTTGTTACAAGCACTCTTTCGTTCTTTTCCGTACGCTTATAAATCTCTGTAAGCAAATCATCAATCTGCCCTTCAACACTTTTAACTGTAACAGAGGGGTCAATAAGCCCCGTGGGACGTATAAGCTGCTCGGCAATGTTTGTGCTGTGCTCCTTTTCGTACTGAGCAGGGGTAGCACTTACAAACACAACCTGATTAATTCTCTCTTCAAATTCCTTGAACATAAGAGGGCGGTTATCATATGCACTTGGCAGTCTGAAGCCGTATTCAACCAAACTTTCCTTTCGGCTTCTGTCGCCTGCATACATTGCCCTTACCTGAGAAACTGTAACGTGGCTTTCGTCAATAACCAGAAGGAAATCATCGGGGAAATAATCTAAAAGAGTATAAGGTGCACTGCCCTTTTCCCTTCCCGAAATGTGCCTTGAATAGTTTTCAATGCCCGAGCAGTAGCCTACCTCACGCATCATTTCAATATCGTACTCTGTTCTTTCCGAAATCCTCTGTGCCTCTAAAAGCTTACCCTCTTTCCTGAAGTACTCAACCCTTTCATCAAGCTCCTCACGGATGGAGGCAATGGCTGTTTCCCTTTTTTCCTTTGTTGTAACGTAATGTGATGCAGGATAAATGCCTATATGGTCTCTCACGCCTAAAATTTCACCCGTTAAGGTGTCAATTTCACTTATGCGGTCAATTTCATCACCGAAAAACTCAATCCTTACAGCCGCTTCACCGCTGTTTGAGGGAAAAACCTCCAAAACATCACCATGAACACGGAACTTTCCTCGTACAAAGTTAATGTCGTTACGCTCGTACTGCATTTCGATAAGCCTTTTTATAACCTCGTCACGGTCCTTTATCATGCCGGGGCGAAGGGATATAACCATAGTTGAATAGTCCTCAGGGTCACCCAAACCGTAAATACAGCTTACCGATGCCACCACAATAACGTCACGCCTTTCAAAAAGTGCCATTGTTGCACTGTGGCGGAGCTTGTCAATTTCTTCGTTAAGCTGTGCATCCTTTTCAATATAGGTATCGCTTGCGGCAACATATGCCTCGGGCTGATAGTAGTCATAATACGAAACAAAGTATTCAACAGCATTCTCAGGGAAAAACTCCTTGAACTCACTGCAAAGCTGAGCGGCTAAGGTTTTGTTGTGTGCAAGAACAAGGGTTGGCTTATTCACCTTTTCTATAACGTTTGCAATTGTAAAGGTTTTACCCGAGCCCGTAACGCCTAAAAGTATCTGTCCCTTTTCTCCCTTAATTATGCCGTTTGCAAGGCTCTCTATAGCCTGGGGCTGGTCGCCCGAGGGCTTGTATTCAGAATGCAGAATAAACTTATCCATACTATCACCACCCATTTTTGTTGTACAGACTATTATACCATGCATCAATATATTTTTCAATAGTACTATTTACCTTTTGCAAAATAAAAAACCGCATCTGCGGTTTTTTATTTCCATATTTCTTCTATTATTTTAACGCTTTCCTCTAAATTTGCCTTATCATCTTCACTGAAACGGTTAAAGGAGGGGCTGTCAATGTCAAGCACGGCAACAACCTCACCGTTGTGGTGAATGGGCACAACAATTTCGCTGTTCGATGCACTGTCGCAGGCAATGTGCCCGGGGAACTGATGCACATCGGGCACAAGCTGGGTTTTATCCTCACTCACAGCCGTACCGCAAACGCCTCTGCCAACCTTTATCCTCACGCAGGCACTTTTGCCCTGGAAGGGTCCCAATACTAAATTCCCCTCCTGCATAAGATAAAAGCCAACCCAGTTTATGTCGTCAAGGTATTCATTTAAAAGTGCCGAAGCATTGGAAAGGCTTGTTATAAGCCAGTCCTCCTTGTCAAGAAGTGCCTTAAGGTTTATGTTCATTTCGTTCATTTTTCTTCCTCCATAATTTCAAGGGTAATCTTAATTCCCTCATCTATATCATACACGGGTGTCCAGCCTATACCTTCAAGCTTACCTCCGTCAAGGACACCACGTACAATATTGCTTCCTCCTGCTGTACCGCCTTCGGGTATATCAAATATAACCCTTCTTCCTGCACAAGCAGCAATCTTTTCAGCCAACTCGGCAATGGAAACAACGCTGTCTTTATTTGCAATGTTGTAAGCCTCTCCGCTCTCACCCTTTAAAAGAGCTGTCACAATGCCCGAAACACAGTCAAAAACACAGGTGTAGCTTCTTACGGGAAGACCACGGCTTTTAAGAACAATGTCCTCACCATCTGTTGCCTTTGTGAAAAACTCGCTCATGGCTCTCGAGTCACGCCTCAGCTGTGTGGGGCCGTAGGTATGTGACGGGCGTACAATAACAGTGTCAACACCGTATTGAGCCTTATAGCACACACAAAGGTTTTCCGCCGCCCTTTTGCCCGAGGGGTAACAGCCTCTCGCTTCCGTAAAATTAACATAGCCCGAATAATCCTCCGTAAAGGCATCACACTTGCCATCCCACTGACCGTAAACCTCACCCGAGGAAACAAACAAAAACCTTTCCGTGCCTGTTTTACGTGCATACTCTAAAAGGTTGTAGGTTCCCGTGAAATTACTCGTCATAGTGCCAACGGGGTCAGCTGAAAACGTTTTAGGGTCAGCATTACTTGCCGCATGGATAATATAGTCAAATTGAATATCCGTATCCAATGGCTTTTCAAGGTCGTAATTAAAATACAAAAGATTATCTTTCTTATCAAAACGGGCGTTAAAGCTCTCCTCACTTCTTCCTGCGGCGTATACCACTACGCTGTCGTTTATTGTGAAGAGATAATCAACCAGAGCCTTACCGATAAGCCCCGTAGCCCCCGTTACAAGAACCTTCTTATTATTAAGTTTACTGTAATCAATAGCTGTATTTATAACGCTTTTCAAAGCATTTATATACTTTTTATTGTTTTCCATCATTTTAACCAATTGTCTTTCTCTGCAGCTAATAAAGCTTTGAATATTTCAATATCGTCAACTGTTGTGAGCTTAATGTTCTTCTCACTGCCCTTTGAAAAATAAATTGTTTTACCCAATTCCACCATCATTGTGCAGGATGCAACAGAATTTGTTATGCCCTTCTCCAAAGCTTCCTTATGAGCCTTGGCAATATCCCCAAGGAAAAAGCCCTGAGGGGTTTGTGTTCTCTTTAAGTTATCACGGGGGTAGGACTTATTTGTGCTCACCCCGTCAACAGTTTCAAGCATTGCCTCCTGACAGGGTATAGTTACTATGGCACTGCCCTTTTCCTTAACCGTTTGTATGCATTCTTCAATTATGCCCACCGAAACCATGGGGCGGATTGCATCATGCACAAGCACAATGTCGTCCTTGCTGTAATGCTTACACAATTCCTCAATGCCGTTACGTATGCTTCCCTGACCGTTTTCACCGCCGGGTATAATGTGCTTAAGTTTTGCAATACCGAACTGGTTTGCATACGCCTGAAGCATTGTTTCCCAGCCTTCAATGCATACAACAGCAATTACGTCAATTTCATTGCTGCTTTGAAAGCGTTCCATTGTATATACAATTACGGGCTTGTCATTAACATTTAAAAACTGCTTGGGAATGTCCTGACCCATACGGTTGCCGACGCCCCCTGCAATAATAAGAGCTATGTTCATAACCTCACTCCTCAGTCCTTAAAAACCTCAATGTTTTCAAATATGTATGCCACCCAGCTTGCCATGGTAAATGCTGTTGCAAAATAAATGCCAATCTGTCCTATGAGAACAGCAACACCATTTCCGCTTGCAAAGGTTAAAAAGCCTAAAATAACAGCAAAAATCTGTACATTTGTTTTAACCTTGCCCCACCAGGATGCGGCAATAACCTTACCCTTGTCAACAGCTACAACTCTCATGCCCGTAACAAAAAATTCTCTCGCAAGGATAATTACAACGCACCATGCGTTTATAAAGCCAAGCTGCAAAAAGCATAAAAGTGCACCGAATACAAGTATTTTGTCAGCCAGTGGGTCCATTATTTTGCCAAAGCTTGTTACAAGGTTGTCTTTTCTTGCAATGTAACCGTCAAAAAAGTCGGTAATGGATGCAATAATAAACACGCCCAATGCAATGTAAAAATGACCCGTGAGCATAAGTGCCATACAAACGGGCACTAAAATTATTCTTATAAGTGTTAATTTATTAGGTAAATTCATAATCAGCCCTCCACTTGTTCTCCGTACAAATCGTACTCATCAAAATTCACAATCTTAACCTTTATAAAATCGCCTTCGTTTAATTCGTCCAGTGAGCCAAAGTAAATCTTCGGGTCAACATCCACGCTCTCGCCGCCACTTCGTCCAAAGTAAAGGTTGTCCTCAAAGCCTTCCACCACAACCTCCATCACCTTGCCAAGCATGCTTTCATTCCTCTTAAGCGAAATGGCTTTCGCTTTTTCCATAACAGCGTCACGCCTTGCCTCTTTAACTTCCTCGTCAACCTGGTTTGGTAATTTAGCCGCAGGTGTGCCCTCCTCCATGGAATATGCAAAAACGCCCATGCGGTCAAACTTTGCTTCTTCAACAAAGCTCAAAAGGCTTTCAAACTCCTCCTCTGTTTCACCGGGGAAGCCTGCAATAATGCTTGTTCTTAATGTTATGCCTTCTACCTTTTCACGTAAAAGCTTCACTCTGTCAAGTATCTGGGCACGGGTTGTCTTTCTGCCCATCCTCTTTAACACGCTGTCACAGCCATGCTGAACAGGTATGTCCAAATACTTCACTATTTTTTCTTCTGCTCTGAAGGTTTCAATGAGCTCATCGTCAATTGCCTCGGGGTAGCAGTAATGCACCCTCACCCACTTTAATTTTTCAATGGCACAAAGCCTTCTCAAAAGCTCCGGGAGCTTCTTTTCTCCGTAAAGGTCAACGCCGTAACGGGTGGTGTCCTGGGCAACAAGTATAATTTCTCTTACGCCCTCCTCTGCCATCCTTTCCGCCTCAGCAACAATGCTTTCCATTTTCCTTGAGCGATACCTGCCTCTTATGGAGGGTATTGCACAGTAGGTGCAGAAATTGTCACAGCCCTCACCAATCTTTATATATCCCATGTAAAAAGGTGTTGTGCGGACTCTTTCCTCTTCACCTATTTCAAAGTTTATATCGTCAAGGTATTCGCTTTTACCCTTTTCCTCCGCTTCACGGATAGCAACGGCAATATCCTTATAGCTTCCCGTGCCGAGGATAACGTCAACCTCGGGCAGTTCATTCTTTATATCCTCGCTGTAACGCTGTGCCAGGCACCCTGCACACACAAGCATTTTACAGTTGCCTTCCTTATATTCAGCCATTTCAAGAAGGGTATTTATAGCCTCCTCCTTTGCCGAATCTATAAAACCGCAGGTGTTTACAACAATAATTTCGGCATCCTGTGGGTCTGCCACAACCTCGTAGCCTTCCTTCACCATAATGCCTATCATGTTTTCCGTGTCAACCAGGTTTTTTGAACAGCCCAATGACACAAAGCCTATTTTATTCATAATACCCGTCTACCTCCTCGTTCATGGCATAGAGTATATCTGTCGTTTTAAATCCTCTTCTGGCAAAATATCCGAACACCTTGTTCTTAACCTTTTTGTCGGAAAAATCAAGGCTTCCGAAACGCCGTTCCATTTCATTTTTTAAAAGCTCTCTTTCACCCTCAATTGTGCAAAGAGCTTCTTCAATGGCTTCCTCGTTTACGCCCTTTTGCCTCAGCTCCATTTTTATCCGTGCCTTGCCAAGCTTTTTCAAGTTAACAGCATCGTGCACAAAATGCCCCGCAAAGCGACCATCGTCAATATATCCGTATTCACGGCAAAAAGCTATAGCCTCCTCGCATTCTGCTTCACTATAGCCTTTTTTTATAATTTTTTCCCTTATTTCCTTTTCGCTTCTGTCACAAAAGCCAAGCAGCTTTACTGCATATTCCTTAGCACTCATACGAACTCCATAAAAACCACATTGCCCAAATCAAAGCCCTTTTCGGTAAGGTGGACAAAGCCGTCCTTTTTTTCCAAAAGCCCCTTGGCAATAAGCTTTTCAATTGTCTCTTCAAATTCACCGCTGTATTTAACCCCACGGCTCATTCTCAGCCCAAGCATAAATTTTTCCTTAAGCTGTTCGTCCTTATCGATGAATTCCCTTTCATCGTATCGTTTTCCATTTATATAGGAAGCAATATCACAGGTATTTGTGTAGCGGCAATTATTTTCAAAGGATGCCGCCGCCACACCAAGCCCGATATATTCCTCTTGTGTCCAGTACTTTATGTTGTGCCTCGCCTCATACCCCGTCTTTGCAAAGTTCGATATTTCATACCTTTCGAGCCCCATGCTCTTAAGATATTCAACCGTATAATAGTAAATTTCCCTTTCTGTATCCTCATCGGGCAAATCTAACTCCATATCATAAAAGGGTGTTCCCTCTTCTATTATTAATGAGTATGCCGACACATGCTCAGGGTTCATTTCCTTCACAGCCTCAAGTGTGCTCTTCACGCTTTCCAATGTCTGATGAGGGGTTGACAGCATAATGTCAATATTAATATTGTCAAAGCCTGCCTTTCTTGCCATAAGAAAGGCTTCCTTTGCCTCAACGGCACTGTGAATACGCCCCAATGCCTTAAGCTCATTATCGTTGAAGGACTGCACCCCAAGGCTTAAGCGGTTAACACCTGCCTCTTTCATTTTTGAAAGCAGGTTATAATCTACCGTGCCGGGGTTTGCTTCAACGGTAAATTCACATGAAGGCTCCAAACGAAAGGCTTCCTTCACCGCATTTATAACCCGGATAAGCTCATCGCCCAACACAGTGGGTGTGCCTCCGCCTATAAAAACCGTATCGGCAAAAGTACCCTTATGCTCTTTTATTTCATTTATCAATGCATTCACATACTCTTTCATCAAGCTGTGGTCACCTGTAGAGCAAAAGTCGCAATACAGGCATTTTCTTACACAAAAGGGAATGTGAATGTAAACACCCTTACTCATCGTCAAGCTTAAGCACAGCCATGAATGCTTCCTGAGGCACTTCAACAGTACCCACTCTGCGCATTCTCTTCTTACCTTCCTTCTGTTTTTCAAGAAGCTTCTTCTTACGGGTAATGTCACCGCCGTAACACTTTGCCAATACGTCCTTACGCATAGCCTTAACGGTTTCTCTTGCTATAATCTTTCCGCCAATAGCCGCCTGAATGGGTATTTCAAACAATTGACGGGGAATGGATTCCTTAAGCTTTTCCGCAATCTTTCTTCCTCTTGCATATGCACTTGATTCATGCACAATAAAGCTCAGTGCATCCACCATATCGCCGTTCAAGAGAATGTCAAGCTTTACAAGAGAGCTCTTTACGTAGCCCTTCAATTCATAGTCAAAGGAAGCATATCCACGGCTTCTGCTCTTCAATGCATCAAAGAAGTCGTAAATAATTTCATTAAGAGGCAGTTCATAGTGAATATCTGCTCTTGTTTCGTCAATATATTCCATGCCTATATAGTTACCGCGTCTTTCCTGACAAAGGGTCATAATAGCGCCAACGTAATCTGTAGGCACAAAAATATGTGCATCAACTATAGGCTCTTCAATATGGTCTGTTTCTGTTACGGGAGGCAGGTTTGTGGGGTTTGAAATGTCCAATACCTCACCTGCCGTTGTGTATACCATGTAAACAACGCTTGGTGCAGTTGTAACAAGGTCTAAATTAAATTCTCTCTCTAATCTTTCCTGAATAATTTCCATGTGCAGAAGACCGAGGAAACCGCAACGGAAGCCAAAGCCCAACGCTACACTTGTTTCGGGCTCAAAAAGAAGGGATGCATCGTTAAGCTGAAGCTTTTCCAATGCTTCTCTGAGATCGCCGTATTTTGCACCGTCAGCAGGGTAAATACCGCAGTAAACCATGGGGTTTACCTTTCTGTAGCCGGGCAGTGCTTCTGGAGCAGGCCTTTCCGCATTTGTAACAGTATCACCCACACGTGTATCCTGCACGTTTTTAATGCTTGCCGCAATGTAGCCAACCTCGCCTGCACTAAGCCTTGCTGCACTCTTTGTGCCCGATGGCATAAGGTAGCCCGTCTCAACAACCTCAAATTCCTTGCCCGTTGCCATAAAGCGTATTTTCATACCGGGCTCAATATAGCCGTCAACAACTCTTATATATACAATAACGCCCTTGTAGGAGTCATAATAGGAGTCAAAAATAAGAGCCTTTGTGGGTGCTGTTTCGTCGCCCTTTGGTGCAGGAATATTTTCTACAACATATTCAAGTACGCTTTCAACATTAAGCCCCGTTTTTGCACTTATCCTGGGTGCCTCCTCTGCAGGAATGCCGATAATGTCCTCAATTTCGCCAATAACATGCTCAGGGCGTGCAGAAGGAAGGTCTATTTTGTTTATAACGGGCAGTATTTCAAGGTTATGGTCAAGAGCAAGGTATGTGTTAGCCAAAGTCTGTGCTTCAATACCCTGTGCCGCATCAACAACTAAAAGTGCACCCTCACATGCCGCCAGAGAACGGGAAACCTCGTAGTTAAAGTCCACGTGGCCGGGGGTGTCGATAAGGTTTAAAACGTAATCCTTCCCGTCGTTAGCCTTATAATTAAGCCTTACAGCTCTTGCCTTTATTGTAATGCCTCTTTCTCTCTCAAGCTCCATGTTGTCAAGAAGCTGTTCCTCCATATCACGCTTTTCAACCACGCCCGTAAGCTCTAAAAGGCGGTCGGCAAGTGTACTTTTACCATGGTCAATATGCGCAATAATGCTAAAATTACGAATATTATCCTGCATATGTGTTTTCCCTTTCAATCCAGTCTATAATTTCACGGGGATGGTTTACAAGCACCTCAGGCTCATTTTCCATAAGAACCTCCATCGTGGCAAAGCCCCATGTAACAGTTATACTTCTCATTCCTGCATTCCTTGCAGTTTTTATATCAACCTGACTGTCGCCCACATAAATGCAGTCGTCCCTTGTCAGGCACATTTTTTCCAGAATATAATTAACCCCGTCAGGTGATGGCTTTCGCTCTAAATGCTCAACCTCACCTAAAACACAGCAGAAAATGTCGCCGAAAACCTTTTTAATCATAGGCTTTGCGAAAACATCCAGCTTGTTTGTGTTAACGGCTATCTTAATTCCCTTTTCCATAAGGTATGAAAGAAGCTCTCTTATACCCTCATACACGGGCAATATGTCAAGCATTGTTTCAGCGTAATGCTTTTCAAAAATCTCCCTTGCTTCAGGGGCTAAATCCTTTTTATCCTCAGGCAATGCCCTCCATACAAGCTTCCCCACACCGTTACCCACAAATGTGCGGTATGCCTCTACCGAATGGTTCGGAAAGCCGTAAAAATCCATCGCCGCATTTACCGAATTGGCAAGCCCTTCGATTGTATCAATCAAGGTGCCGTCAAGGTCAAAAATAACACCCTTTACCATACGTCATTACATCCTCTTTTTTCACATAAAGCAACAATATTTTCAGCCACCAC
>JAFSGW010000095.1 GCA_017440585.1 Clostridia bacterium
GTCACTTTGTTCCTTATAAAAACATTAACAAAAAATATTGCTCTCAGCAAGATTTTTTGTTGCGTGTCGACTTTTTCGACACGCTCACCAGACCGATTTTCGGTCTGCTTTTTGTTAACCCACGTCGCCATGCGACATATCACGCCTTTGGCATATCACGTGTGAAACACATATCACAAATTCCGCAGGAATTTATATCACCGCAGAGTGTCCCGAAGGACACTCTGCTTTGGTCTGCTTTTTGCTTTGAATTAAGTTTTGCTTATTCGGGTCTTGAGGGCGAAAGAACTTCAACTTCAATAACTCTCATAAGGTCTTCCATTGTTATGTAGCCCTTACCTACAGAAACCTTAATCTGAGGCATATTAATTGCTTCAAACTGTTCTTCTGTAAGTATGTGCTTAAATTCATCATATGTGAACAAGCCGTACTTTTCAATATCTGCCTGCTTTTTAGCAGCATCTATCTTTAAGTTCTCGTCATTCTCATAAGGCATGAAGTATTCCAAGCCACCAACAGAGGAAGTAATGGAGAATACGCCATCAGCAATGAAGTTATAGTTATTCGCTGTAAGAATTGACCATGCTTCAACTTCCTTTTCTTCAACAGTCACCTTTTCAAGCACTGCTGTTGTATAACCATCCTCTGTTTCAACCACAAAGCTGTGTCCTGCATAGTTCTCAGCATTTTCGCCCGTAATTTCTACAAATCTTCTTGCATCCGCATCGTAGTAACCATGGGCATTTACAGCCTTTGTCACAATTCCGTTGTCAAACTCCATTGTGATAACAGTGTTGTTACTAAGACCATGGTTTCTTAAAACTGCAATAGGAGCTTCTGTATAGTCACCTGTTTCAAAATCCCATACCTTGAGAATTTCATCACCTGTAAGAGAATCTATTCTCTGCTGGCTACCATCTGCAAGTGTAACAAGTGTATCGGGAGTTACACAGGGACTAGAACCACCACTACTTGAACTCGTATGTTCTACTAGACTTCCGTTATTGAAATCCTTGTATTCATACACCTCCTCAGTATCATATTTCGCAGTTCCCTTGTATTCTTCTTTGTCAGAGGCATTATTATCCTTAAACTCATAGGTAAGTATAATATCTCTTGTAGTAGTACCTGTGCCAAAATGTTTATTCATCGATGCAAAATATAGTTTACCATCAACAACTTTGGGAGTTATCGTTGTTCCGTCTGAATGAACTGCACCGCCAGTAATGGTAAATGTGTAATCATCACAAGTATAAGTCCATACATTGCCACTGGTTGTCCCAGCATTATTCAAGTCTTCAGCATTAAGATTTTTAGTTACGCCTTCAGATGCACTCCAGTAGCTAATCTTCACTCCAGTCAAAACGTCATAAGCAGGTCTCCAGTATTCTGTACCCCACGAACTTTCATAAAGCCGAATGGAGGTTCCTGAGCCAACTCCACTTATCACTGGATCAGGAATGCTTGTTTTTGATGCCTTTAATACAAAGGGTAAGCTGCATTCTGCGCTTGTGTTGATTTTTTCACCCTGTGCATCATAAATCAAATTATCAGTAGCAACCAATGTATATTCACTTGTTGCTAATTGATTTAATTTAATTGAAGCATCCTTATCTACTGTATTATTGTTAGCATCTACAACCGTGAATTCAAGATCCTTACCATACTTTTTAACAATCAAATCGCTGAACTTAAAGTCGTAGCTTCCGCCTATGATATTATCAAGGTCAACAGACAATGTAGTCGTCCATTTACCATTTGTGAACGCCTTTGATACTACCAATGCGTCATTTGATGTGCCACCAAACGAAACTACAGGATTAATAAGTCCATTAACTTCAGCTATATAGGGAAGCACTCCATCTTTTTCCGCATCATAGCGTTCGTCAGTTGTAATACCGCTATTTGAAGCAATAGAATAAACTTGTCCGTCTTTACCGTTTATTGTTATCGTCTCCAAAACATAAGGAATTTCATCTCTATTATCGCGTGCATCGTCCTCCTTAATATTGGTATTCAAATCATTCAAGAATGCAATACCCATATTTACAGCAGTTGCACCTGCTATAGTGTGCTGATATGTTGTTTCCTTAAGTGCCGAGTTTATTGCCGTAACCGCATAGCTGTTACTTACTGACTTGTCAGCCTCAGTTACCCAGTTATACTGCCTTAAATCACCCTTAAGTTTAACATTTGCATTGCTTGTGCTGTCTGGCATACCTACAGCAACACCAAAGCCAAGAACCTTCGCAGAGGCATCGTAGCTTGATGTAGTCTGATACTGAATTGTAGTTATATCATCAAGTGTTACTGTATATGCATCGTTACTCTTAATATGGATATTTGAAAGGCTACCACATTCAGTCACTGTATTTTCAATAACAACATTACCATCACCAACCTGAATGTTGTTACGTGCCCCATAAATGTAGCTATTAGAAACTATGCTATCGCCTGTTACAATTACTGCCGAGTATCCGTAAGGATATCTGCCATCAGAACCTGCCGACATTTCAGTCGTATACAAATAAGACTTCGGGAAAATATCGCAGATAATCTGCACATTATCAATTGTTCCATTGTCAACAGTAACAAATCCATATGATACCGCCGCACTTCTATACGAACCATCGCCTGCACAAGTTACTTTAAATCCATTACCGTAGAAGGAATAGCCGTTAGACACTGTGAATCCACCGCTTGTATCATTCAAAAGCACTACATTCTTATCTGTCGCATTTGCTTTTGCAGTTATATTCGTTGCATCTACAACTTCAAGATAAAGCTCTGTAGGCTTACAATATTTATCATCATCCTTAATTGTTACCTTAACAACACCTGTATATGTATCCGCAAAATCAAGCGTGCCGTTTGTCCATGTTGAGCTCTTTGTGTATACATCCAGCTCTTCTGTACCGCTTATATTTTCAACCTCAACATCAACCGTGCCGATTGTCGCACCTTCCTTAGCTTCAAACAATGTGCCGAGTGTCACTGTACCAACATTACCTACTCTGTAAAGGAAGTCCTTGTTAAACTTCTTGTCAAACTTTTCTTCAGGCTGACGTTCTGTTACATTCACAGTAATAGTAGTAGGTGTACAGAAGTAATAGTCTGTAATTGTAATCTTTGCTTTACCCTCGCCGGTAAATACAAGTGTACCCTGTGTCCAATCCTCTGTATTAGCTTCATATGTAACGCCTGCTGTGCTCTCTTCACCAACGGGAGAAACAGTTACCTGAACGTTTGCATTCTGAATTGCTACCTTTTCATCAAGGTTTTCAATTTTCTTGAACAGTGTTCCAACCTTTATCGTTCTGTCTGCCTGTAATTCAGTATTTTCCTCAATCACCGAATCAAACTTCTTAACAGAATCCGCAACCTGTCTGTCAAGGATTGTGATACCATCAAAACCTGTTCCGTCATCATAAATCGGAACATGCTTTACGCCCCAACCGTCGCCTTGGAAGAGCTGCTTGAAGGGAAGGTAAACAATAGTCTTGTCTTCCTTAAGGTCAACATTACCGTCACCGTCTTCGTCAATGCTTTCTTCATAACCTGCAGCTGTATGAAGGTGCTGCTTCAGTGTTCCGTCAGTATCCTTTACAATATGGTAGCAAGTCTTTGTGTCACCACTGATTAAAAGGAAGTTACCTGTCTTAGTCCATGTGTCACCGCTCTTGATTTCGTCAAGGCTTGCAATCTGTGTAAGTCTACTGAACTGGTGGTCGTGTGTGTAGCTTGCAATGCTGTTTGCAACCAATTCACAGTAGTAATAGTCGTTCCATGTACCAAAGTGAACTGTACAGCCCTCTGCTGTGATATCTGTCATGTCGGGAACTGTGTATCCCTGTGTATCAGTTGTATTTCTGCCACGGAGTGATCCAATCATCATACCGCTGTAACGGTACCAGTAGTACTGGTAGTTACCGCAAACGTCGTTATAAGCATCAATCTGTGCTGCAACGTGACAATTTGTGAACTCAACTTTACTATAGCCACGGAACATACCCATTAAGCCACCACATGCAACGTCCCAGCTGCCCCAGAGAGCAGAAATCTTGTTTGTATTATCAATTGTAATGTTTGTAAATGTAAGCTTTTTATCGCTGGTATCACTGCTTACACCGCCGATACCTACAATACCGCCGTTACCTGTGTTGTAAACACGAGGATTACAGTTTGTAATAGCAATATTTTCAAATTCGGAGTTTTCGGAAAATGCCGCAATAACACCTGTAGGTGTGAATTCACCATCGGAGGAGAAGTTATCAACAGTTAAGTTGCAAACCTTACCGTTAACCACATAACCGAAGAGACCCATAGCGTCCTTGTAGTGGTTAGAGCCTTCAGGGTAACCGCTGTTGTAGTCACCCGTCATTTCCCATGTATTCTGGTAGAAGTTAGAAATTGTGTGACCGTTACCGTCAAACTCACCTTCGAAGGAGTATACAGTGCTGTACACACCTGTAGTTTTATCTTCAAAAGTATAGTTTTCGTTACAATAATAACCAATGGGGTAGAAAATTACATTTGCATTGTTATGTTCTTCATCATCACCAATGTTAATATCGCTTACAAGCTTAACAGTCTTACCTGCAAAGCTGTCACGTGCAATGGCGTTGCCTTCTTCATCTTTAGCCATACCACCAACAATTGCACCAAAAGCTGCAAGCTGGTCAGCGTTTGCAATAACGTAGTCTGCTTCGCCTTCTGCAACGGTTGCAACACCGTCATTTGCAGTGTACCATGTGTAGTCAAATTCACCGTTCCATGCGTTTTCAGTGTCGGATACCACTGCAACTTCACTGAAGCTTGCCAAAGCCATAACTACAGTACCGTCAACGGGGTCGTAGGTAAACTGGTTGTGCTTCTTTAAATCGGAAGCCTTTTCAACCTGCTCCATTTCAACGTTCACGCCGTCTTCAACGTGGTAAAGTCTTAAGTTACCGCGGTTAAGACCCTTTTCAGCCATTTCGCTGAAGGTTACAATCACGGGTGTAACGTTGCCCTCTGCAATACCCATAACGTGAATGTCAAAGCTGTTAAGCTCTTCACCTTCGCCCGCTTCAACGGCACTCTTATCCTCGCTTATTGTCTTAAGTACAATGCTTAACTTGTCTGCACTGCCCGTAAACTGCACGCCCTCGGGCACAACAGCTGTAACCTTACCGCTTGTAAGGGAAACCGCTTCATTAATAACGCTTGTTTTGCCGTCAATATCAGCATAGTCAAATGTAACTGTGTAACTGCCGTCACCGTTATCCTTAACCCCTGTTACGGGAGAAACCTTGCTGTTGTTGTTATTGATTCTTACATATTCGTTGAATATTCTTGTATCAATAATGCTCTTACCGATAGCTTCAAGTGTAACAGCATACTTACCATTCTTATATGTAGTGTCACCAACTGTGAAGAAAGCATCACCTGTGTAACCGCCCGTCTTGTCAGAAAGGCGTGCATCAAGGCTGCCTGCATCAGTAAGTGTAAGTCTTACACCTGTCTGGTTAACGTAAGCATTAAGCATACCAAGGAGTGCATCAGACATCTTTTCAGCACTCTCGCCTCTTGAAAGAAGACCCGATGCAACCTGATAAATACTTCTTGTAGATGTCTTTACGTCCTCAAAAACTACACCTTCAACAGTAACATAAGCCTTTGCTGTGTATCTTCTGTTGTAGTTTGATTCCTTAAGGTTTGTAAGTGCCGCTGTGAACACCTTTCCCTCTTCCTGCCAGAGAGTTGCAGGCACATATGTTGAGCTGTCACTGCCCTCTGCAGAAAGCTTTACACCTATTTCATAACCCTCGGCATACTTGCCTTCTTCAGCATCAAAAAATCCATATGCAATAGCTGCAAGTGTGTCGGAAAGGTTAGCTTTTGCAACAAAACGAAGACCGCTGTCCTCGCCAACAACCTTACCACCCTCACTCTTGCCGCCGCCAATTCTTACCTGTGCACCCTCTACTGTTTCTACGCCGGCATCTAAACCTGCATAACCGAACTTTGTCTTGTCGTAGCTTGCGCCCTTTAAAGTGCAAACCACATTCTCAAGCTCGCAGTCTGCAATAAGCACACCGCCAACAGTAGCAGTACCACTGTAGCTGTTGCCGTTTGTATTAAGCACAGCCACACCGTATTCAAGCACAAAATCCTCACTTGAATTCTTTAAAAGCGTTACCTCAATAGCATCCGTGTCATACATTTCATCAACTGCAGCCATAGCTTCAGTAAGTGAAGTGTATTCCACATCACCGATTGTGGCAACAACACTGCCTTCTTCAGCAAATGCAACAAGTCCTGCGGGTATCATGCTCATAACCATAGCAAGAGCCACTGCAAATGCCAACACCTTTTTAAGTGTCATAACCTCTACCTCCATTACTATTATTAATAGGCGACATTTCGCCATATTACACTCATACAAAAATATACCACTTTTGTTTTCGTTTGTCAATATTTTTTCTCCCCTCCGGCTTCTCCTTGAGGAGAAGCTGTCAGCTCTGCTGACTGATGAGGTGTAGGTTGCTCCGCAACCGTCCACTCCCCCAAGACCAACGGGGACCGTCACCGGCTGTCCGCATTTGTTCCTTGTTACCCATAAATGGGCGTCGTATCATACCACAACAAATTCATCCCCACCCGAGCTGCGTTTTTTAAGTTTTGCCCCCTGACTGGCAGAAATTGCGAGTATCAGTTCCCTTAGCTCGCGAGCAATTTCAGCACGATTATCACGCTAAGTGCGTGCATTGGAGTGCGGTGACACAAAAGGGGGCAAAACGCAAAAAACAAAACCCGCTAACCTCACATAGGACACGTTTTTCTATTCTCCGCCCCTGCGAGGCCGCTTCAAGGGGTGTGGGGGAAATCGGAATCCCCCACGCTTTTGGTCCTTTTGTCGCACAAAAGGACATCGCCTTCGCACTCTGCGAAAATTTACAAATAGATTTATACCCATCGGCATTAGCCTTTTTTTGATTCTTGCCACTATGGCGTGGCATTCGTTTACATAACAAAAAAATCAGGAATCAAATTCCTGATTTGTGGCATAATATACTTTTGTAAAGCATTGTATTGACATTTGCTTTACAACATGCTATACTATACTTACATGAAAGGAGATGTTTATATGGCTCAGACAATGGTTAATTTTCGTATGGATGAAGAGTTAAAAGCAAGTATGGAGCAGGTCTGCAAAGAAATGGGCATGAGCATGACCACAGCCTTCACCATTTTCGCTACTCGTGTCAGCAAAGAAAGGCGTATTCCCTTCGAAGTTTCTGCAGACCCGTTTTATTCCGAAGCAAATGTTCAAAGGCTCCTTTCTGCAGTTGCTGACCTCAATGCAGGCAAAGGCGTTGAACACGACTTAATCGAGGTGGAATAATGCGAAAGATTTGGCACGAATCCGCATGGTCCGATTATTTATATTGGCAAATGCAGGATAAAAAAACACTAAAAAGGATAAACGCATTAATTCAGGACATTGAGCGTAACGGAAACAACGGCATAGGCAAACCCGAACCGTTAAAAGGTAATTTATCCGGTTTATGGAGCAGGCGAATAGATGATTACAACCGCCTTGTTTACAGAATCCGCGAGGATATGCTCGAAATTATTTCATGCAAAGACCATTACGACAACTGAATAACAAAAAAAATCAGGACCCCCCCTTTTTAAGGGACCGGGGAAAATTGTTCAGAATTGACAAACCGAAGGGAACTGCGGTGTCCGCCCCGTAGTTCTCCCCTGCCCGAAGACGTACAAGGGTACGTCGAGTGGTGAGGTTTGTCGATAGCCAAAAGGCATAAAATCACAGAAAACCCTCGCTGAGTGCGAGGGTTTTCTACATTGATGAAAAGTTTTAACTTTTTCAGGATGTCTTGTGATTTATAAGCTTGTATTTTCGCCTTTTGGCGGTCTGGACTATTTTAACGGTCCCTTTTTATTGCCAACGGCACCATTTTCTTAATATTGTCCCACACCATAAGCCTGTCACCGGTGGCAACTGTTCTCTCCACCGTCGCCTTACCTTCTGTAAAGGTAACGGGTGTTGTGGTAACGCTCGTCACCGTGTTATCGCTGCATTTTGCATGTATCAGCACGCCACTGCTTACGCCCTCAGCCTCTATGGTGATTTTACCGTTTGCATAGCTTATTGTACCCAATTCATTTTCATCCACGGCGTAAACCTCAAGGCCGTTTATGTAACCGCCGTAGCTTTGTGCACCAATGCTTATTGCCACGTCAAGCACCCCGTCTGTCACATTAACCTCTGTTTCGTAGCTTGCCGCCGAGGTGGAAAACAAATTGCCGGTATCTTTTCCTTCTATATTAAACCTTGTTCCGTAGCCCGAGTTCCAGCACCCGTAATGCACCTTCACCTTGTACTTACCCTTCGGAAGCTTTACCTGGAAGGTCATACCGCCCTGCACCTGGTCACTGTAAAGGTTTTCAAAGCCACCTGGCACACCGCCGGGGCCACGCTCCATGTCGTACTGGCTGTCACCCTCACGGAAGCCGTAACGGGCATCCTCTGTGCACACCGTTGCCGCATTAACCTTTGTATAGCCCTCCTGAACGCTTCCGTTACCAAAGTCAAAGTAGTACTCAGGCTTTAAAATTTCAAGCCCGTTCACATAGCCGCCGTATGCCTTGTTGCCCTTTTTAATCACAAAGTCAAGCATGCCGTCGGTTATTTCAATCTCTGTTGTATAGGTCGAAGCATTCGTTGCGGCAAGGTTGCCCGTGTTAACACCTTCAATTGTGAAATTAGTGCCAAAGCTTGTGTTCCAGCAGCCGTAGTGGATAACCGCTGTGTACTTACCGTTTGGCATTTCCGCACGGAAGGTTGCCTCACCCTGCACCTGGTCACCGTGCAGGTTTTCAAGGCCGGAGGGGATGTTATATGGGTCACGGTCCATATTGCTCATACCGCTCAAAAAGCCGTAGGGTGAGCTGTCGGTGTAGCTTTTGTCACTTGCTACCTTAACAAATCCCTCCTGAACGCTTCCGTTACCAAAGTCAAACTTCAAGGGCAGTGCAGGCACCGTCACACTAAAGGAACGGTTAACCGTAAAATCACCGCAGGTTACCGCAGCTGTAAGGGTAGCGGTTATATCTGCAGTACTTCCTCTCACAACCCTTGTAACATTGTTGTTTTCTATAACTATTGCCCCGGAAGTGCTCTTCCAGGTAACCTTCGCCTTATCAATGCTCAAAGGAAGGCTTATATCGCCCTTTTCCTTTACAACATTAGTGTTTATTGTAAGCTTTTCTGCCGCCGCTTTGGCGTTTTCATAGTCCTCACCAAGCTCCACCGTTTCAGGAGAGAGGGTTACAACCCCACGGGGGAATGCATTAACAGTAAGGTCATTTATGTAATACTCAATGTTATTGTAGCCATTGCCCAGGTAGTCGCCCATGGCATCGTTTTTCGAGGTGTCAAGCCCTCTCGCCAGCTCCCACTCGTCGCTCATGCCGTCGTTGTCCGCATCGGTTATTTCCTTTGTCCACACAGCCTGAGGGTAATAGGCATCGTAATCCATTTCCTTTATCTGATACTTTGCAATTGCATCGTTAAGTGCCGTATCGCTTGAGGTAAGTGTACTGAAGTCACGTCCGCCCGTAAGGTAGCCCGTGCCCGTCTTTGCCTCCTGCATAACAAGTCGGTCAATGGGAGGTCTTGTTGCTGCACTTATGCCTGCACCTGCATAGCTTGTAACTGTTACAAATGCCTCATCAGCCGTTTCTGCATTATATGCAACCGAGGCGTTCTGCCCACGACTGTCATACACCGCAATGGGGCTTGTTACGCCAATGTCGTTCTTTGTAAGCCCCGTTTCCCTGAACTCAAAGCCGTTCCAGTTATCTGTATGGAAGGAGGAATTATAGTCCGCCCCCGTGCTTGTTACCATCTTGTTGCCCGTAAGGTAAAAACGGAACTTATGGTAGTCTGTACCGCTACTGAGGTCAACAAATCTGTAACCGCCCGTGGTGGAAAGCCCCGCCTTGAAGTAGTTGCCAACATAGTTAACCTGCCCGAAGGTCCCGTAGGCTGTCTGATAACCCCAGTTGTATATAACGTTGTTCACGTAGTCGATAGGTCCCGTGGACTTACCTCTGTAATTACGTGAAATGTTATGTGCAATCATATTGTGGTGCCAGGTATTATTTGCCTTACCAAGCATAATACCAAATCCGTGAGCACCCTTTGAATGGTAGGATATGCAGTTGGAAGGTCCTATAAGAGAATACTGCACCGTCTGATTCTGGTTATTTGAATACAATCCGAACTGTTCATCGTTTGCCCAACCGATTGAGCAATGGTCAATCATGGAGTTGGAGCCCTTGTCACCGCCCCATGCATCACATTCGCTGGAACCGTTTTCACCCGGACGCGAGGACACAAAGCGGATAATAATGTTGTCACCGCCCATGCCTATCTTACCGCCACGAAGGGTAATACCTCCGCCACCGGGAGCTGTCTGACCTGCAATTGTAATATTGCCCTTAACAACCACGTCCGACTTTAAGTTAACCGTACCGCCCACGTCGAACACAACAATTCTGTTTGAAGCAGAAACAGCATCACGGAAGGACCCTGCACCGCTGTCGTTAAGGTTTGTAACGTGGTAAACCGAGCCCCCTCTGCCGCCTGTGGCATACCTTCCTGCACCCTCGGCACCGGGGAAAGCTATAATAGGTTCAGCCCCCATTGCCGTAAGCTGTGGCATAACCGCCACAACCATTGTAAAAATTATAAATAACGATAAAATCTTTTTCATCTTACTGCTCCTGATTATTCTGCACTAAAATACCGTCGCCTTTATCTCGCCGACATGCTCTGTTTCAAAGGTAACTGTTCCTTCGCCCTTTTCATCAAGCAGAACATTTTTTGTGTAAACAGCCTTAAGGCTACCGTTTTCATAAATTCCTGCCACTAAAAGCCTCTTTCCGCTCTTGTCGCTCTTTATAGTCACCGTAACACTTTTTCCCTCTCTTTTAATTTCACATTGGGAAGCCGTCTCACCATCGTCACGCACCATGAAGGAGTAAAGCTCCTGCTCTGCAGAGGAATAACCATAGGTTGCACTTATTTTCTCAATGCCTCCCCCTGTTATCCCTACAGATTCCACCCAAAACTCATCATTTGTCACATGGTTTTTTACGCTTCCGGTCATGATTTTCTGGTCAAAATCAAAGGAAATTGTCACCTCATATATGTCATTTACTCCCTTATAGTCGCCCGAAATCACCGTTTCTTCCCCATTCTGCGGAGCAAAGCTTATACCGTCCTTACCCTTCGCCCTTATGGAAAACAAGGCATTACCGCTCTCGTCAAGAAGCTCAAATGCAGAGTTTCTGCCCTTGGCAGTGTCCACATTGCTCTTCCACATAAAGCGAACCGTAAGCTTTTTAAGGCTCTTTATGCCTTCATCAAGGGCTTTTACCGAGCTCTGACGGTTAGCCGTGCCAACCCCCGTTAAAAGGTAAAGCCTGCCCTCTCCTGCCCTTACCTCTTTGTCGAAGCCCCAGGTGTCGTTGTTGTCAAATTCCTCATAAATAAGGTATTTTCCGTCATTCTCAAAAATGAGCTCAACCTTGTTTTCGCCCTCAGGAAGAAGGCTTTCTATAACCTCATTACGGGCTTCCTTTAAAAGGTAAACCTCCTTGTAGCCGTCCTTTTCAAGAACGATGGGCTCCTTCAGCTTTTCATCAAGAGTAAACTTCATTTCCTCGTGAAGCTTTCTGCCGTTTATGTCTGTATTAAAGCTTTCGCTCTTAATAATTTTTCCCTTATTATCGGAAAATTCTACCGTAACGCTTGTTTTCGGGGTCTGCTTGGCAAACTTGGCAGTAACATCAAAGCTGTCATAAAGCCTTACCTCAATCTCTTCCATAACGGAATACTCCTCGCCATCTCTGTACCAGCCCATGAACCTGCCCTCGGGGTTACTTACAGCCGTAAGCTTTACCGTGTCTCCCGCAGCTTTTTCCTTATTGCCTGTGCTTTCGCCTCCAATAAGAACAGAGCCGTATTCTGCCCCTTCTGTAGCCACACTTACCATAACCTTTGTTTTATCGTAAAGGTTGCACTTTGCACCCCAGAGAGAGGAAAGCATTATTTCCGCATTACCCTCGCCCGTTATAACAAAGCGGTACATATTATCTGCCTCAGGTGCGATAAAGCTGCGGTAAGCATCAAGAAGCACTTCTTTTTCCGCTTCTCCAAGCTTTACCTTAAGCTTGCCTTCATCCATGTCAAGCACAGCGGAAACCGTGTTCCACTCGCCTGCTTTCAGCGTGCCCACAGCTTCGCCATTTAACATAACTGTTCCGTTATTAATTTCAAAAAGGGTTACGTTGTAGCCCTGAGCGAAGGGCACACTGCCTCTCCAGCCATTTGCAAGGGTGAACTTCACCTTGCCTGTGGCATTTTTAACGTCCACGCCAAACTCGTATCTGCCACCTGTGCCCACCGCTACCGCAAGAGCACGGGAAAGGCTGAAGCCGTTGCCCCTAAGGCTTACAAGACTCTTTTCACCTTCGTAGCCAAGACTGTTTTCCGAAAGATTGCCGCCAAAGCCCCAGTCACCGCTTCCCGTCAGGGTGTTGTAGCCGTAATATTCAAATTTTTCGACATCACCGTCTGCTGTTCTTAAAACATGCTCCGAATATTTGCCGGGTGTATAGTCCTTTGAGAAGGGCTTTATACCCTCAAGCTTTTTATCGCCGTCTGCCATATCAACCCCTGCCATATAAACTCTGTAGGGTGCACCATCCACGACTGCTCTCTCGCCCTCTTTAAATTCAAGGGTATAAAGGCTTCCGTCCTTTGCGGCAGAGTTATCAATGTGGCTTTCAATTGTGCTCTGGTAAGTTTTACCGTCCATTTCAACAAATGCCGCAGCATAGCTTGAAAGAGCATCCTTGTCAAGAAGCTTACACATTACACGAACAATTTCGTTCTTTTCATTTATTTCCACATTTGTAATTTCAAGGGGGTATTCATACTTTATCTTACCGCTCCAGTATGCCCACGCGTTGTTTGCAGGGAAGCCCTTGTCCATAATGCCCTGGTCAACGGGGGTCGGTGTTTCGCTCCTTCCCTCCTTAAACCTTGTAAGAAGAGGCTTAAGAGCAGGGTATGCTTCACAATCGGCATTTTCAAAGAACAAATATGCAAGGTTTTCCGCACCGACATCGTTTGGGTGTGTATGGTCAACATCCTTTGCACCCCGTCCTGCCTGGAAGTAGAAGTACACAAGCTTCTTTTCGTTTGTATACTGCTGACCGCCCACATTGCCTTCCTTTGTTCTTTTACCGAACCATTCAAGGCTTGGTGCATTAAGGTCAACAAATGCTATTTTTTCGTCGGGGTTTGCATTAAGCTTTGTGTCAACAAATTTTTTCGCTGCATCGGAAAAGCCCTTAAGGGAAGAATACCACGTATTTGTTGCGGCATCGTAATTATTTATACGGTCAATGGGGCCTACAAGAATAAGTGTTGCCCCAACCTTTTTGCACACGTCGTAATACTTTCCTATAACGCTTTCGTAGCCTGCTACGCCGTCACCTTTGTGGTTATGGCCGTATTCGACCCACAAAAAGTCCCCTTCCTTTATCCTTGACTTAACCACATTGAAATGGTTGTTGTCGTGAGCGGAAAGACCGCCCTCGCCCTCGTTTACAACGGCAATTGTTTCTGTCAGGTATTTTGTAACACCTGTGCCCACGCCCGTGTAGGTATTAAGGGGGAAGAAAGGCAAGCCACCGCCACCGTCTGTTACGGTGGAGTCGCCCAATATCCAGAGGGTGGGTGCTGTGGGTATTTCTTCAATCACAAGCTTTTCCAAGGCTGCATTTTCGCCTAAAAGGCACACACTTAAATACTTATCCTCATAAAGCCCCTTCGGGTCGGACTTTTCGTAGTAAACAGGTGTAACACGTACAGTAAATTCACTCTCCACCCTTTCCCCGGGGGCTATTTTCTTTTTTGTGAATATGGGGTGCTTTCTTTCGGTGTAAAGTGATGCTTCGGCACCCGTTTTTCCGTCCAAGGTTGTAACGGTTGCCTTTATTTTGTAATAAGCTTCACCCTCGCTCTTTAAAGCAAACCTTACGGGGTAATAGTCACCGCTGTTAAACTCTGTAACAGCCTCGTTTGTAATTCCAAGGGAGCCCACGCCGTTTTTTGTTGCAGAAAGCTTTATAACCTGCCCCATAACCTGGTCAAAGCCATCAATTCTGCCACCGTGAAGGCGGTAATCCTTTTCGTTTGTGCCTATAAAGCCGTAGGGACGGTTATCGTTATTTATAACATGCATATCGGGAGTAACGGATATATAGCCGTCCTTACTTGTCCCGTCTGCCGTAAAATCAAACTTCCACACCTTTAATCCCTCCGCTTTTGCCCCGCAGGGCACAGAAATAACAGTTGTAAAAATAAAAACTGCAAGTAGATAAGCCAATAGTTTTTTCATTTTCTCATCCCCTATTTAACTTCAACAAAGGTTTCTGCCTCGGTTTTATTTCCTGCAAAATCAGTTACATGTAATTTTATGGGATAAATACCGGGTTTTGTAACGTCAATCTCCTCCACATTTGCACTTACAAATGCCTTAAGGTCAATACCCGTCACGTCCTCAGCTTTTGTGACGAAAAGGTCTGCCCAATTTACCGCTGATGTGTCTGTTTCAAGAGCAAGTGTCGGGAGCGACTCCTTCAGCTCCAAAATGGGAGGCTCAGTGTTATTTTCATCGTAAACATAAATGTCGAACTTCTTTTCAGCGGTGTTATTATAGCGGTCGGTTACTCTTATGTAAACACCCTCCTTATATTCTCCTGCCTTGTTAAAGTTTACAGTATCGGTTTTTATTTCAAGCCTGCCCTTTTCAAAGGGGTGCTCTCTGTCCTCCTCAGCAGGGGGATTTGCTTTAAGAAGGAAGTGTCCCCTTTCTCTTTTGAACTCATAGGTACCGTCAACATTGTCGTTCATTGTTATAATTTCGCTCCAGTTGATCTCTTTGCGTTTTGTACCCACGGGGAAAACAAGAGGTACGGAATAATTTATCTGGTTTATGCCCGGCGCAACATTGTCAATTGCATCCTCTGTTTTCAAAGCCTCCGAAACAGAAGATATCCTTTCATAAATGCCGTTAATTTTTGCCCTTAATGCAACGGGATATGCAGGTGAGCCGTCAAGCCCATACACAGCCTTTCCGAAAATATCCATATTAAATGGTCCGAAAAGGTTCATTATTTCACCCGTTTCGTTGCAGGGCGCTTCGCTCATCACTTTAAAAATTTCAAGGTTTCCGTCACCTATCACAGGGTGGAAAATATCAAGCCCGTAGCCTAAAGCATCTGTCTCAAGGTTTGCTTTTCTGTATTCCGTGATAGAATCTACCCTCGCCATGCTTTTGTAATACTCTATGTTATACATTACAAAGGCGTTGATTGCAAGCCTTGACTCCTCCTTGGAAAAGCCCTTCACCACAGCCATGCTGTCCACTGCAGGAATAGGTACACTGTATTCTGTTTTGCCGGGAACATAGTCACCCTCGTAAGGAATGCGGTCACTTCGTGGAAAGAAAATTATGCCCATGCTTTCCCCTCGCTTTGCAAGGGTACCGCCAATACCGCCCATTCTCCATCTTGCACCATTCATAAACACACTTGCACCCGCCTCAAAGCTGTTGCAGGTAGCAGAGTTACCGTTGTTGTTGCTTTTGCCGTACTGGGCAGAGCTGCACACTATAAGCTCTCTGTTCATTAAGTCGATAAGATATTCCGCCGCTTCAATTGCCTCGGGGGTATCAACACCTAAGGTGTTACCGTCATAAATATGGGAACCGTTGGAGTGAATTGCCTGCTGCAGCAGGTGCATGTAGTTTGTGTCATAGGGCACAATTTCTCTGCCGTTTGTGCCCTTCTTGCCTTTATAGAATGCCTGGATTTTTGTAAGATAGTCCTCAAAGACGCTCCAGGTCCACTTACCCTGCTTGTAAAGGGTGTAGGGGTAAATTGTGTTTCCCTCTTCATCCTTTAAGTCGGGTACTGCTTCTATCATGGTTGCATTGTAGCAAAGGGGCCAGTCTGTTATAACGTCGGGCATGGGTCGGAAGAAATAGTATTTCCCGTAAAACTCCGGACGAAGCATCCACTCTGTATCAGGTGTTTGGAAAATGTCGATATAATCGTCCAGAGGTTGAAGAACGTTCTGCCTTAAAACGTTTGCAAGGCTGCCCGTGGATATATTTGCAAGATGACAGATAGGGTCCCCTGCAAGCACGCTCTGCAAAATGTCCTGAGTGGAGGAATTGGGCCAGGTTACCCACTGAATGTCCACCCCGTATTTTTCCATTACGGCATCAAGTGCCTTAAGCCCTGCCTGCTCCTGCTGAAAGGTTTTGTAGCTTTCGCCCGTAACGGGGTTACGCCATCTGGGGTCGTCTCCCACGCCGTGTGTACCTATGTAAATGGTGTCCACACTGCTCTGCACCGCTTCCTTTTTAGTGCAGCCACAGAGAAGCCCCATAAGAGCAATTACCGCCAACAAAGCACATACTATCCTTTTTTTCATTTTCTCATCCTCCACTTATTTCTCTATATTATAAAATATTGTTTTATACACCTTTTCATTTTTTATTATATCAATATATCACCATCATTCATATTGGATAATGTTGCATAAATTATTATAAATGGTGCACCCCCCTGCAAAAAAGAAAGAGGCTTTTAAAGCCTCTTTCTTTTTTTAGTCTATCTTATATCCATCCGTATCGTAACGGGTAACTCTTTCTTCTGTTGATGAATTTATGAATGCAAAGCTACTTCCGTGATCATGACCGTAAAGGTAAACAAGGTTGGGGTAATCCTTTAATATGTCAAGAAGCCTTACTGTGGAGCCTTCTGCCGCACCCTTGCTTGCCTTTATAAGGTTGTTACTGTCGCCTAAGGGGAAGTGTGCCGTAAAGAATACGGTTTTATCCTTGCCTATCTCACCAAGCTTTTTCTCAATCCAGTCAAGAGCACCCTCGGAATAGTTATAGTTTGTGTTCTGAAGGGAGCCCCGCATCATATCGGGAGATGTGGAAAGACCCATAAAGTATACTCCGTCCTGCTCATAAACAAAGGAGATGAGCACGTCACCTTCATAAAACTCACTCTGCTCGAAGTAACCGTTGCCGTTTTCCTCCAGGCTTCCCAGATTTTCCTTCATGTACTCGTTATAATAGTCGGCACTGTTGAAGTTATCTCTTTCACCTGCGTTGTAGTCGTGGTTGCCTGCAATAATGTAAATATTGGGGGAAATCTTTTCTTTAAGCATACCCAAAACGCTATCTACCACATACTGCCATCTTTCTTTTGTAACAGAGTCTGAGAAGGTCAAGTCGCCGCCTATCATAACAGCATCAAAGTCCTCACCTTCCAAATCCTCACACATTCTTACAAATACGGGTCTTAAGGGCTCATAGCTTTCGTCCGACAAAAGGTAATCGCCTATCTGATAGTCACCAAACAACAGAACCCTCATCATGGGCACATCTGTCTGACTGTCATCTCCGTTATAGCGTTCAAATACTGAGGGGGCAGGTTCAAGAGCATCACCTGAATATTCGCCGTAGTTTTTGGTTGTGATTGTTATTCTGTCGGAATAAACCTCCATTATATTAACCTGAACAATACCCGGGTCGTCGTCTGTAATAGAGGAGTTATACTCTGTTGCATAGTATGCAAAGGAGCCCATAAAGCTCGATACAAAGCCCTTGTCGCCATGCTCTGTGAATGCCACGGAATTAAACTCGGGCACAAGGTTTTCGTCAATCATCATAAGCTTCTTCTTGTCAGCATTTTCAAGAAGGAGAGTGAACTTTTCGCCCTCTTCATAGCTTATTTCCTCTGTATACATTTCGCCGAAGTAGCCGTCGGTATAGTCTGTGTAATAAAGCTTACTTGTGCCTGTTTCATTTGCAATAAGCTCAACATGGCGCATACCATCCTCACCCTTGTAGCTGCGAAGGAAGCTCACGGGCTGAGGCTTTCCCCAGGCTGTATTACCAACCATAAATTCACCTGCAGGAGCACCGCTGCCGCCACGGGCAAGCATCTGTCCTACGTTTGTAATAGCGGGTGCATTTGAACGGAAGGCAGCATTTTCACAAACGGGCAGTGAGTACTCTGAGCCCTTCTGTGAAACATACATGCTGTAGGTTTTTTCTGTAAGGTCGGCAAAAATCCTTACTGTGTAAGCAGTATTTGAGCGGTAGAAAACGTTGCTCTTTGTAAAGCCTTCCTCTCCGTCATAATACTGGAACCTGCCGTCTGTATAAATTCTTATTGTGATTGCACAGCTGTTCCATGCATCAACGGTAACGTTGTCTGCAGTAAAGCCCATAGTACCGTCAATGTTTGCATAAAGAGGCATAATATCGAAGGTTATTTCAACCTTATCGCCCTCTGATGCCTTTTTCTTTATGGTTGTAAAGTCGGCAGTGCTCAGCCTTCCTGTAAGGTAGTTATGGTTTTCAACTACCTTTACTGTAGCTTCAAGGTCAATATATCTGCCTGCTTTACCCGAAAGAGTAAATTTATTGCCTTCATTTTCGTAAAGCGTTTCATCTGCCTCATCCCACTCGGCTTCAAGCTCTATCACCTTGCCGTTTACAACCGCTTTGATGGTTTTGGGCATAGCAGGTGCCTTGTGGTGGGGTGTTTCGACTGTTACTGTTATATCTTCCAGGGTTTCCACCGCTTCATAAACAAGGGTTATGGTATTGGTGTTGCCTAAAGAGGGAACTGTGCAGTCACCTTCCTTATATATGTAAAGTGCACCGTCAATTTTCTCTATGACGCTGTAGTCATATGTAAATTCCGCACCCTTTGCAAGATTTGTTACGGTTTCCTTCTTAAGAGTTTTGCCTGAAGCATCGGTTAATATAACATCACACTCGGCATCTACTCTCTCCACGGGCACAAGAAGGAAGCTGTCCACATATACGCTTGAGCAGTTATAGCCCGTAAATTCAAACAAGTCGCCCTCTTTTGCTTCAAAAACAGCAGAATACTTGCTCCATTCGGGCATAATCACTTCATTTTTGAAGGAATGAACACATTCGCCGTTTAATCTTATTTCCAGGTCACGCTTGTCGCTTGTTGTACGGCGTGAATAATAGGAAAGGTAATAAAGCCCTTCATTAAGCTTCTTGAACTGATTGAAGGAGGAGTGATTGTTATAGTCATCCGAGTACCTTACCCTCATGGAGGCTCTGCCCGTTACAAACCTTTCACGGTTTACTTCAAAGCAGCCGTTTTCAGCACGGTTTATACCTGAGCCCGTGCTTCCCGTAATGGTGGATTCCCAGTTATAGAAGAAGGGATAGGTTGCTCCCTCACCCTCTGCTCTGTTATCTGTTTCAAAGTGTTCAAAGCTTGTGTTTTCAAGAAGGTTTTCACCTATGATAAGGTAATTACCGCCATCGTCTGCCACAGTGCGCCTGCCCACAACCTCAACTGTGAAGCTTTCGGAGGTACCGTCTGTGTAATTTGCAGTAATTGTGTCAATACCGCCAATTTCGGGGCGTGTGTACACACCATTTATTACATAGCCTGCAGTGTCGCTCCATTTTCCGTCAATTTCGGGCAGGCTGTCGTATACAACATAGCCGTCCATGAAAATTTCTGTTGCTGCACCCTTTGGGGCTACCTCATAGAGCACAATGTCGTCAAAGCGTGTGGGGGCTGATGTTGTACCTTGCAGGTAGCGTGCATTAAGCATAAAATACTTTGCATCGCTTTTTGCAACCATGTAGCCGTCAACTGTGTGCCAACCTCCCATGGTATGAACACTTGCATTGTTATCAATTGCATCGGGGTTATCAAGTGTGGTTTCCGCTGAGCCGTAGTCGGGGTATCTTCCGCCGTACTCGGTGCCCGAGTAATTTGACCAAAACTGCTCGCTTTTTGTGGCGTTCCATGCAATTCTCAGTTCCTTAGCCGAGGAGGTGTACACTCTCATAGAGAAATAGTAAAGCTTTTCCTCGCCTATGACATCACCGTCGTTTAAAGGCACAAAGGTAAGAAGGGAGGCTTTTGTGGTGCTTCCCCCGTCACCGAGTGCTTCAAGATAACCTGCACTGTTGTGCCTCCAGTAGCTTGCAGCACTGCTTAAAGGGGTTTTTGTGTCACCTGTAACAAGGTAACCGCCCGTTGTAAAATGGTCAAGGCTTTCTTCTGTGTCAAAGGCACCCCATCCACCGAACAAATCCTCACCTTTAATTTCAAATGTAAGCTTTTCACCGTTATCGGCAGTGTATACAACATCCTCTGCCGAGGCTACGGCCGAAAAAGCAAGCATAAGAGCCATAATGAGAACGGTAATTAAAGTAACTTTTTTCATTTTATCATCTCCTTATAATTTTATTATACATAAAGATATTTGTTTTACAATATAAAATTTGCACTTTTTCTTGTATTTACGCCTGTTTCTGTTATAATCAAAATAAACAGGGAGGAATTTTTATGTTTAATATTTATGATGGTATAAAGGTTTCTGATATTATATGTGACGAAAGCTCACAGCAAATTTCCCGTGCTGTTTGTGACTTAAGGCAGGATATTGCCATGCTCACCGGTGCGATTGACTATAATTATGTATCGTGTCTTTTTTCCGACAGCCCGTCTTTGGTAGCAGAAAGGCTTCTTGAAGCGGACAAAGGAAAAACCCCACAGCTAAAGAGCGAGGGCAGGGGCATTATTGCAGGCACAATTGAAAGCAGCATAATAAAAAGTCTCCAGCTTCCCGAGGCAGAAGAAATACGGGGCAGATGGGAAGCCTTCTTCATTAAAGAGGTCGCAGGAAGCCTTGTTGTTGCAGGAAGCGACACCCGTGGTACCATTTACGGCATATATCACATCTCCGAAATGCTTGGTGTTTCCCCCTGGTATTATTTCAGCGATGTGCCTGTTATTGTAAAGGATAAATTAAAGGTAGATTTTTCAACCCCTTACATAAGCATGGGACCCTCTGTTAAATACCGCGGTATTTTCATAAATGACGAGGAACGCCTCATTGACTGGGCAAAATTAAAATTCCCCACTGATAAGGGCACACCCGACGTTAACTTATACCGTCACATTTTTGAGCTTATACTGCGACTTAAGGCAAACACCCTCTGGCCTGCCATGCACGAGGGCACAACTGCCTTCAACATGGCAAAGGACGAAGAGGGCATTCCCGTAAATGCAAAGGAAGCAGGGCTCTATGGCATTGTGATGGCATCGTCACATTGTGAAATGATGCTTCGGTGCAATGTTTCCGAGTGGGGCGAGTTCTGTGAAAGGCATAAGGATGAATATACCTGGCAGGATAACTGCTCCTTTGACTACACACAGAACAAAAAAGCCATTTTGGGCTACTGGCGTGAAAGGCTTGAAACAAACAAAAATTTTGAAAGCATCCTTGCATTGGGCATACGGGGCATACACGATGGTGATGCTGAGTGCGATAATTTACACCTTTATAACAACAGCAAGGTTAATTTAATGGCAGACGTTATACGGGAACAGCGAAAGCTTATTAAGGAGGTTTACGGCAGCGAAACAGCCGTACCCCAGGTGTTTATCCCCTATAAGGGCATGGCAGAAATTTATAACGACGGGCTAAAAAATTACATTCCCGAGGACGTTATGCTCATGTGGGCAGAGGATAATTACGGCAACTTAAGACAAACCCCCACAGCCTATGAAGCCTCAAGAAAGGGCGGTTGCGGTGTTTATTACCACTCCTCCTACTGGAGCTGGTTTTCACCCAAGAGCTATCTGTGGCTCAATTCCACACAGCTTTTTTACATGGCTCATCAGATGCAGCGTGCCTTCGACACAGGAGCCAAAGCCTACTGGATTTTAAATGTTGGCGACATAAAGCCGGGCGACATTGTGACGGAGCTGTTTTTAAAAATGGCGTGGGATATCAAT
Organism: Clostridia bacterium; assembly: GCA_017440585.1. Taxonomy (GTDB): domain Bacteria; phylum Bacillota; class Clostridia; order UMGS1883; family UMGS1883; genus RGIG1927. The sequence goes on from JAFSGW010000095.1 coordinate 21,982, forward strand.
AATAAGGACAATATAAATAATTACCTTGTTTCACACGCCGTCCGTGACTTTGGTGCGGATTTTAATACGGCACAGAAAATTGCCTCCGTTGCAACAGAGTTTTACCATCTTTCAGGCATAAAGAAGGCTGAATTTTTCGGGCACGAAAACCCCTCCGGGGTTAATAACCCCTTCTTTTCAGAAAGCATGCTCCACCCCTTCAGTGTTGTAAATGAGGGTGACGAAGGCATGAGACTTCTTGAAAAGTGCCGTGGAATGGTATCCCGGCTTGATGAGGTAAACGAAAGCCTTGAGCCCATCTACCGTGACAGCTTTTATCAACAGCTTTACTACCACGTTCTCTCATACCTTGATGTGGCAGAGGAATACATATACCTTTTAAAAAACAACGAAGCGGTTGACAGAGGAGCTTACAAGAGTGCACTTTTATATGAGGAATTGTCCAGAAATGCACGTGAAAGGGTGAGAAACCGTCAGAAGGACTTCCACGCCATTAAAAATAATAAATGGGACATGGTTATAAATCACGACCACCCTGTTACATATTACGACATGAATGAGGGCGTGCTTTTAGTCCACGATGATAAATATACAGCACCCATCCCCCAAAAGGGCTTAGGTGTAAGAAGCGAATGCAATACCCTCCTTTTTGACTCCAACGCCCAAAACGAAAGCTATATCGACCTTTTCAGTAAGGGTGAGGAGGCTGAAAAATGGACGCTTGAAGCACCCGAATGGGTTATTTTGTCAAAGTGCGAGGGCGAAGCACTTTTGGATGAAAGGGTGACGTTTTCGGCAAACTTTGCCATTCTCACCTCTACCTCCCATGGTGAAATCTCAATTTATGATTCCGATACAAAAATTGCCTCAATCGGTGTTACCGCAACAGTTAACAACATTCCCCTTACCCAAAAAAGCTTCATTGAAGCAAACGGCAGGGTTATAATTGAAGCAGAGCATTTTACCGAAAGCATAAAGGGTGAGGACGGAACCTTCTGGCAGTATTTTGAAAACACGGGAAGGCGAAATGGGGCAATGTCTGCTATGCCCTTCTCCTCCCCCAGAAGCGGGGAGGATATGATAAAAGACTCCGCACGCCTTCGCTACAGAGTGTATTTTGCATCCTCGGGCACCTTTACGGGCCACCTTTACCGCACACCCTCTTTAAATGAGGGCGAGAATGATGACGGCACATTACGCACCTGCCGTATTGCTATAGGCGTGGATGACAGCACTCCCTCTGTGCTTGAAGGCAACCGCGCCACAGGCGAAAAATGGAAGGATTTAATCATGCATATGGTTGAGCCTTTGGAATTTTCGGTTACAATCCCCTCTGTTGGCTGGCATGATATTTATATCTATAAGGTGGATTCGGGAATAATTTTTGACCGCATTGAAATAGAAACAATAAATGGTGCCATACCTTACTCCCTTATGGGCGGTAAGGAAAGCCCAAACAACTTTTAAACACAGAAAAAGCAGGCTTTAAAGCCTGCTTTTTCTGTATTCTTTAGGTGTACAGCCCATTTTTTTGCTGAAAATTTTTGAAAAATAGCTGAAGGAATTAAATCCGCACCTCTCGGCAATTTCCCCTACGGTAAGGTCTGTATACTTAAGCATTTCACAGCCCTTGTCAAGCCTTACTTCAATGAGATATTCAAAGGGCGACATATGCACCACACTTTTGAACTTACGGCAAAGGTAGCCCTTGCTCATGCTTGCATAATCGGCAAGAGCCTCCAGGGTTATTTCCCGGTTAAAATTTGCCCTTATGTATTCCATTACGGACTTTATCTCCTCAACACTCTTGCTTTTTGTAAAGTCGGGGCTTTTTTCCGCATTTTTAATGCATTCGTCCCATATGTCGAAAAGAAGTGCCTTTATTTTAAGCTCACCGGGGTTTTCGTGTATGAGCATAAGCTTTTCTGCCACACTTCTCTCTATCCTTCTTTGGGGTCTTATTTTCTTTTTTATAACGGGCACAACGTAATTCTGCATAATTAAATCAAGGGTAAAATTGCCGAACACCTCAGGTGCAAAAACCACCGCAAAAAAGCTTGCACGCTCGGAGCTTGTCTTTATCCCTATGTGAAGCTCCTCGGAATTTATAAAAACCCCCTCGCCCGCCTTAAGGTCAAAACGCTCCGAATCAATATATACCGTACCCTTTCCCTCTGTTATAACGAGAAACTCAAACTCCTTATGAATATGCGGGTAAAGGCTGAAGCCATTTTTACACACGGTGTCGTGTATGCCCACGGGGAAAGCCTCTGTGCCGTGCCTCATATCCTCGTATTTTTTCATTATATCCCTCTTTTGTCAATATATTTATAATTAAAGTTAATATATTTATAGATTTTGCACTTCAAAGTGCGATAAAATTATAATAACAAAAATTATATTTGTCAAGGAGGAATATTTGTGAGTATTTTAAAGCATACAGAAAAAAGCATTACCTTTCAGATGCGTGACGAGCTTGTACTTGTTGAGCCCTACGGAAAAGATGCTATCCGTGTCCGTGCCACAAGGAATAACACCATAAGTGACCAATGCTGGACGCTTCTCCCCCCCACTGAGGATTCTGCCACAGTAACAGAAATACACAGAGACCGCATTGCCCTTGAAAACGGCAGTATGAAGGCAGAAGTCTGCCGTGTATGGGGCGGATACCGCATTCATTTTTTTAAAAACGGCAACCGTATCCTTTCCACCCGTGAAGAAGGTGATGCAGTAAGAAAATACAGCCATATGGAGGGCGACAATTATCAGACAAGAGCACTTTTTGAAGCAAACAAGGGTGAGCACATATACGGTCTCGGTCAGGAGCAGACCCCTTATTTTGACAAAAAGGGCTGTTCAAGTGAGCTTATTCACTATAACACAAAGTCTGCAATGCCCGTTATCTATTCCTCCCTTGGCTACGGCTTTTTCTGGAACAACCCCTCTCCCGGCCGTGTGGAATTTACAAATAACCACACCCTCTGGCAGGCAGATTCGGCATATCAGGCTGACTATATTGTTTTTGCCGGTGCTACACCAAAGGAAACCATGACCATTTATTCACGCCTTACGGGCTTTTCTCCCAAAATGCCCGACTGGGCGGCAGGCTTCTGGCAGTGCAAACTCCGTTATGAAAGCCAGGACGACCTTTTAGAGGTTGCAAGAAAGTATCATGAGCTTAAAATCCCCGTGGATGCCATTGTTATTGACTATTTCCACTGGACAGAGCAGGGTAACTGGGAGTTTGAGCCATCCTTATGGCCCGACCCCAAGGCAATGTGTGACGAGCTCTATTCCATGAACATACGCCCCATTGTTTCCTTCTGGCCCACAATTAACCCCAATTCCAAAAACTTCCGTGCAATGGACGAGGAAAACATGCTTGTCCGTACGGAAAACGGTCAGCGTGGCACCTTCGAATTTTATGGTCTCCAGGACTTTATCGACCCCACCAACCCCAGAACACGTGAATACGTGTGGGAGCAGATCAAAAAGACCTACTATTCCTACGGCATTAAAACCTACTGGCTTGATGAGGCAGAGCCCGAGGTGCATCCCCAGCAGTTCAAAAACCTGAAGTTTTACATAGGTAACGGTGCACAGACAGCACTCACCTATCCCTACTATTATCAGAAGCTTTTCTACGATGCCCTTAAGGCAGAGGGTGAGGAGGATGTTGCAACCTTAACCCGTGCAAGCTACCCCGGCAGCCAGAAGTTTGGTGCAATTGTATGGAATGGTGACATTCCCTCTACCTTCCGGGCTCTTTTTGAAAGCATCGTTTCAGGTCTTTCAATGGCAATGTGCGGTATTGTGTGGTGGAACAGTGATATTGGCGGTTTCCATCAGGGCGACATTGAGTCCGACTATTTCCGTGAGCTTATCGTCCGCTGGTTCCAGTTTGGTCTTTTCTGCCCCGTCATGAGGCTTCACGGTGCAAGAAAGAAGCCACAGGGTTACGTTCCCCGTCACCCGGGTGTTAAGGAGGTATCAGGCGGTGATAACGAAATCTGGTCCTTCGGTGAAAGAAACTTCCCCATTTTAAAGGATCTCATTTTGCTCCGTAACCGCTTAAAGCCCTATATCCTTCATCATATGGATATAGCCTCAAAGGAAGGCACACCCATGATGCGTCCTTTGTTTTTCGATTATTATAACGACGAAAGATGCTACAATATTGACGATGAGTACCTCTTCGGTGATGATATTCTCTTTGCTCCCATCTACCGTGAGGGCGAGGTTGAACGTAAGGTTTACCTTCCCGAGGGTGTATGGGTACGAACAAGTGACAAAAAGGAATATGAGGGCGGACGTGAATACACCTGCCACGCCGAAATTGATGAATTTATTGCATTCTGCAAAAAGGGTGCAGACGTATTGAACGTATTTTAAAACACAAAAAAACCGAGGATTTCATCCTCGGTTTTTTTGTGTTTTATTTTTCAACCTTAGCGTAGTCGAACACAAGAGTATATGTGCCGTCGCCGTTATCTGTTATCTCTGTAACGGGGCTTACGAGAGAATTGTTGTTATTTATTCTCACATACTCATTGAAGAGTGCCACGTTAATTTCCGACTTACCCAATGCGGTAAGTGTAACAGTGTACTTACCATCAGCATAGGTTGTTTCGCCAACTGTGAAGAAGGCTTCACCGGTGTATGCACCTGCACCCTCCATACGGGCTGAAAGGTCTCCGTTTTCCGTAAAGTCAGAAAGTGTAAGTCTTACACCGGTCTGGTTTACGTAGGCATTGAGCACCTTTATAAGAACATCTGACATGCTGTTGTTTTCGCCTTCAAAGCTGTCATCCACCGTGCCACGGTTAAGCAGACCTGCCGAAACCTGATAAATGCTTCGTGTAACGCCCTCGCCGTAGAACAGCTTTTCGCCCACCTTAATGTAGGGTGTAGCGGTGTATCTGCGGTTGTAGTTACTTTCTGCAAGGTTTGTAACAGCACTTGTGAACACCACGTCAGGCACCTGCCATGTTTCTGCTTTAATCCTGATGGAGGCTTCGCTGTTACCCTCGGAGGTTACTTCAACACCAAACTCCATAGCCACTTCATCACTAAGTGCCGCAAGAGTATCGCTGCGGTTTACCAATGTTATGAAACGGATACCGCTTCCTTCGCCTACCTTTCCGTTTTCACCAACGCCTCCGCCTATTCTTACCTGAGCACCCTCTGCCATGCTTATACCAAGCGACTCAATTGACTCAAGCTCAATATCCTCTGTAAGGGTAATTGTTTCACCGCCCTTATAAATGGTGCTCTTCGCCTGGTTGTAGTAACAAACTGCATTAAGAGGCAATGTGAAGGTCTCATATTCTACAGTTGTTACACCGTCGATTGTAACATTGTAGCCTGTCAGCACCTTTTCCGCATTAAGGGTAATGGAGCCGTTATAGGGCACGGGGATTTCGCCCGTTAAGCTTTCGGTAACTGCATAGTCACCGTTTGCACCCTTATAAACTGCACCCTTTACACCGCCCGTGAAAAGTGTACCAACCATCATTTTTTCCGTGCCGGAATCGATAACGGTACCCAAAACGGAGAAGTTAAGTGTAACGTCAATGGGTTCGTTACATTCCTTAAGCGTTTCAAGAAGGTCACTTGTATTGACCGTTGCATCGTTTACCATAATAACGGGAAGTGTTGTAAGCCATGTGGGATTTGTTTTCACTGCCCCTGCAATGAAGCTGTTATCCGCCCCTGCCTTGCTTATAAGGTTTGTGGAGGAGGAAATTGCCTGCATTACGCGGTACATATTGTTTACTGTGCCCGTCTGGGTATATGCATGGTCAACCTGTGCCTGAATATAGGTATTTGCAAGAGCACTTGAGGACACACTTGCTCCGCCCTTGTCATAGTTTGAATACATCTTGCCGTCAAAGGCTGTGCTTGTTGTACCGCGAAGGATAAACTTGCCTATATTATCATTAGTAGCCACCGCTCTGCCGAAGAGCACAATACCTGCCTTTGTTCCGTTTTCTGTAAGAGAGGAATATGTAGCAGTGGAAAGGTTACTTCCGTTGTTAAGCTTTACAAATTCCTTAATGCCCGTTTCCTCCAAAAGTGCATCAAGGTCTCTCCAGGACTGAGCCACGCTATCGCCTGAAGAATTTGCAGCGGTTGTTGCATCCCACATTTCCTGGAAGTCTAAAACAATAACTTCGCCCGGGTGCTCCTTTGCCCACTGTGCAATTGTGTATGCAATAGGCTTGAATTCGTCAGAAAGAAGACCGTGTGTTGTATAGAACACGCTGTTTGTGTGAGGAATTGTGGTAGCGAAAAGCCAGCCCTTCTTTGCAGATGTGTCGGAACGGGAAAGACGGATGTCAAAGTAACGCACACCACCGCTTAAAAGCTCAAGCACGCTCTTTGACTGTGCACGGCTTGTATTTGCCACAGTTGAGGAAACACTGCCGAATGAGGTGGAGGGAATTGCCGCATCTGTTCCCGCATCACCCTGAAGGTAACCTGCCGCATCCAGTTTAGCACTTGAACCGGATGCAATTGAATATGTAAATGCATCATGTGCACCAAGCATATTAAGTGATACAAACTTTGTGTCACCGCTTACATTGTCAAAGAAGTTACCTTCTTCTGTTTCCTCATAGTTAAGTGTTACGGTTGTGCCGGAAACTGTCTTGTTCTTGAACACATAGCCCTCGTAATAGGGCACCTTTACATCGGGGTATATAACAGTGTTGTTATAGCCCTTTTTCTTTGCTTCAGTTGTAATGCCCTTTGTTTCGCCAAGAACTGTGCTTCCCGCAACTGCCTTTATTGTGTAGGTTTCAATGTCGCTTTGTGCCGCATGCACCTTAATGTCTGAAAGTGTGTAGGTGCCGCCGCCGTTTGTGCAGAGAACTATTGTGTTTATACAGTCACTTGCACTGCGGAAGCCTCTGCCCGTTACGGAAACTATCTTTTCGCCCTTTGATACATCATAAACGGTTAAATCATAGGTGTCTGTACCCGCATTACCCTTAATGAGCATTCTGTAGACTGTGTTTTCCTTAAGGGTTGCAAGAACGGAATCAACGGGCTGTGCCTTGAAATTGCCTGAATCATCGTTATTTGTACCTATACCTATCTGTCCTGCACCCCAGAGTGCACCGTTTTTACTGAAGTAGAGCCAGTTATTCTTTATATCGGCAGATTCAAAATTAAACTCTGCATAAAATTCGCCCGTAAGGTCAAGGGGGAATTTAAGAACTGTGCCCGTGCCGTCAGTTTTGCTTTCAGCATCCTCAAAATTAAAGGTTTCCTCAAGAACGGTAACGGTAGCCGTTGCCTTAACGGTTGTATCCTCTGCTGTACCGTAAACTGTGTTTGTGCCCACAGTAAGGTCTGATACATCCCAAGAAGCTATATTAACGGTTGTGTCCATGCCTGCTGCTGTTTTTGCATTAAGCACCTTAGGCAGTATGGGCTCGTGACCTTCTATAACCGTGCACGCTGCATTTTCAATGGTAGCCACAGAGTCCTTAGCGTAAGTAACAAGCACAACGTCGGCACTTGTTTTAACTGTGTAGCTTGCTGCGTTTGTTGTTTCCTTGGAGTAAATTTCGTCGTTATATATAATCGTTTCGGGAATAAGGCTTATGTCTGTAAGGTCAATTGTGCTGCCTATAATACCGTCTACGGTTACTGCACTCTTAAGCTCGGTTTTATTGTCCGATGCCATAACAAACTTGATTGTTGTCATTGCCGACTGTGAGGCATCCTCTTCTATTTCGTAAAGCTCAACCTCTGCCACGCCCACACTGCTCCAGCCCTCAAAGAACACAAGATATTCCTTGTTTGCTGTGAACATGCCTGTTTTAAGAGCCCAGCTTCCGCTTGTTCCGAAGCCACCGTTAGAGACAATATCAAGGCTTTCAGTTGTAGGTGATGCGGACTGACCCATGCCGTGCCACTCATCCCCTGCTTTAACCCATAAGCTGTAGTAATAGGTTTTGCCAACTTCAATATCCCATGCCTGCCTGATGGAGTTGGTGCTTGTTGCACCGCCTGCACCTGAGGAAAGTGCCGCTCTGGCTACTCCTGTGGGCTTGTCGCTTGTTGTTATTGAATAGCTTTCGGGAGGTGTTGTATTTGCACGGCTGTACCAGCCGTTCATTCCGTAGGCAAAGTTACCGTTGGGAACCAGGTTGTCGCTTGTAACCCTGTAAACTGCCGTGTCGGTGGAAATGGTGTCGCCAATGGTGTAATTGCCCCAGTTCTCAAGTGCTGTAAGCTCAACCTCTGTATCCTCGCTCACCTTCTGCTCGGGAGCATAGTAGAGCACATTTGTACCGTTTTTGCGGTAGTAGTATTCCTCAAAGGTTGCACGTGTTACCGAGGAGGTATCAATGGTCTGTGTTTTTTCTGCCAGTGTGGCACCGTTCAGCTTATATGTAACGGTAATGTCCTTATTTGTGGCAGAGGGCTCAACCTCGTAAATTTCAAAGTTACGGAGGGAAACCTGACCCCACTCATGTGCCCAGCCCAGCTGGAACATAAAGTAGCCGTTTGCCGTAGCTGTTGCAACGGTGTCAACCCTCTTCCAGGTGTTTGCATTTGTTATGTATCTTCCTCTGCCTATAGCGTTATTCATAACAGGGGTAAGAGTTGTAATATCACCGTTTGTTCCGGGTATTTTTGTTTTGTAGCCATCACCGTTTACGCTTACTGCCGTAAAGCCCACAACGTTATTAACGTTGGCTGTGGCAGTTGTCTTCATTTCAAAGCTCATGTAATACTGCTTGCCTTTTTCAGCCTTAAGGTAAGCTGTACTGTTTTCGCCATCCATCATCCAGCTTGTGAGAACAGCTGCCATGTAGCTTTCATTTGCATCGCTCTTGAAGGGGTAGGCTTCGTTATTTGTCATGGTGGATGCGGCAGGTGTTGTAATGTATGCCATTTCGCTTCCCGATGCGGGGGTATAGATAAAGTGCATGTCGACAGTTGACCTCCAGCCACCGCCCTCTGAAAGATAGGGGCGTGTGCTTAAGGGGTTGTGGGTGCCGTTCACGTAACCGCCCTGCCAGCCCGAAACAGCTGTATAAGAGCCGTCCGCTTCCGTTTCCGCTAAATCACCGTTATAGATAAGGTTGTCTGTAACAGCATCGTAGCTTACACCGTTAAAGGATATCTGCTCACGCTTTTCCATAAGGTAGGAATATGTGATTGTAAGTGTGTTTGTGCTGTTTTCTGCCACATATTCTGTGGGGTTACTTTCATCCTTCTTATAAATGCTGCTGCCGAAGGTAATTGTTTCGGGCACATAGCCTGAAAGGATAATGGTGTCGCCAAGCTGGCTTGCAACCATTATGGGAGAGGCAATTTCGCTGCCGTCCTCATCAACAAACTTAATTGTTGTGGTAGAGTCCATATCAAAGTTGATTTCTGTGGAGGCAGGTGCATCCACCTTTGTACCGCCCACATACAAATCGTACTGACCTATACGGTCACCCTTTGCAAGCTTTAAGGAATATGTAACCGTGCTTCCCTCAACCTTTTTCTGGTCAATATAGTGTATATCGGTGTTTTTTGCAGTAACAATGCTCACACCCTTTTTAACCACAAGCAATGTGGATTCCTGAGCCTCCTCGGGGCTCTGGTAGTTAACAGTAACCTGCACCGTTCTGTCAATGTCGGTGCCCACCGCCGCCACAAGGGACGATATTGTTGCCGCCGATGATGTAAGTGCCATTGAAAGCACAAGTGCGAGGCATATCATCACTGGCATTATTCTTTTAAAACTTTTCATTATTCTGTCTCCTTTTAGCTTTAATACTGGAAGCTTCTTATATACTGACATCTTAAGCCGTCGTCCCATACCATGCTGTCGTCGGGCTCATTTTCCCAGCCGCCTATACCTGTATTCATTATAAGCCTCATATTTTTCTGGAAATTAAGTGTCGCATCGTTCTGAGTGCTTGCAAAAAGGTTTCCGTTCAGGTAGAACTTTATATAGTCATAGCCCCAGTCCACACTGAAGGTGTTGTAGCTTGTTGCAATGTTTGTGCCGCTTGTCATTTTACCGAAGCGGTTATTTGTATCACCCTCACCATGAATAGCCGTATGCCATGCATAATGACCATATTTTGAAGAAAGGGTTTCAAAAATATCAATTTCGGGAGGCCATGAGTCTCTGCCCGTAAGCCAGAAGGCGTTCCAGTAGCCTATGGGGCTGTTGGGGTCCTTGAATTTACCTTCAATAAAGCACTGCTTATTGTAAACCTTGTTCTGTATACTTACAACGCCTACATAGCCCTGCCATTTCTTCCAGTCGTTTCTGCCGTAATCGCCGTTATACTGCTTTCCTGTTTCACCGCTTGCATCGGTAGGCCATGCATCCGAGGCAATTTTTGTAGCCTTTAAAAGCAGCTCGCCGTTTTTAACAATTACATTGTTCTTTGTAATAAGTGCAGTAAAGTTGTAGGAATCGTTGGTGGGGTTGTTGCCCTTCCAGGGGTAGTTCTTCCACCACTGACTGCTTATGCTGTCACCGTAGAAGTTGTCGCTCACATATGCCGTACCCTCGTTTCTTAAATAGAAGGTTCCCTGTGCCTCTTCCCACATTTTCCAGGGCTTCATGTCACCCGTTTTAAAATCCGAGGTGGAGTCGTAAAGGTATTTATCCTCCATTTCAGTACCCGAAGAGTTTTTGCCCGTAAGGTAGGTGCGGTATTTATATGTATTGCCCGTATAGTAGCCAACGTTTTCAGCCTCCTCCTTGTAGAAGGTGGCATTTGCCAGGAACTGACCGTTGTTTTCAAACTTTCTTAAGTAATATGCATCGCCCATTTCGCAGGTGATGTAGTAGCCGGGCAATGTAACCGACTCGAAGGAAACGCCCGTGCCAATAAGCCCACGTCTTTCAACAAAGCGTGTAAGGGCAGGATTTTTGTTTGCCGCAACGCTTATGTGAGAGTTCTTTCCGTTATGGTACATGTATCTGCCGTAGCCGTCAGAGCCCGAAGGATAGCTTGAAAGACGGGTAGCCTCAAGCCTTACAATGCCGTGTGTGGGGTCAACCCCGGAAGGTTCACCGCCACTTCTTGCAACCTCTCTTAACTGAAGGTTGGTTACTGTTATTTTATTCTTCGAGCCTGCACCCGTGTTGAACACGATAACCCCCGGCTCATTATACGCCCATGCACGGTTTCGTGCCAGCTCCGCATCGGAATAGGAAAAATGCACAAGCTGTGTTTCAGTAACAAGTGAGTCGGAAACTGTTACAAAACAGCTTCTCTTTTCGGGAGAAACAAGCAAGGAGAAATGCAGCTTTTCATCCTTATTGAAGGTTTTTTCAAAAAGCTCCGTAAGGCTTCCCTCGTTAAAGTAGTTGGAAACTGCCTGCTTTATGGAAACCTTGCCCTCGCTGTTACCCAGCCTTAACTGTATTGCAGCATGGCTTACAAGGTCTGCACCGCCCGTTGTGGTTTCATCCACAAGGGAAATACCCGTATAGTAGGCATCTGTTTCCTCACCGTCAAGGCGTGATGCAACCTCCATGTCAAATTCAATTTCATAATCCCCTCTGTTCTGGGGTACGTTAAGCTCTTTCTGTGCCATGACGCCACCTGCACCGTCTGTCATTGCACTGCCCTTGTATGCTTCAATTTCGCTTATTCTTATCCAGCCGTTATTGGAGCTGTCCACTCTTTCGTAGAAGGTAAAGCGGATAAACCTTGTTTCAAGGGGTGTAAATTCAATTATCTGTATATTGTCTGTAGACTGTGCCGTGGTTTTTGCCACAGCTGTTGTATAGCCCGAATTGTTACTGCTCACTTCAATTGAGTAGGTGTAGGTTCTCGATGCACCATTACCAAAGGCAATGCCCACGCCCGTAACTGTCTGCAGGCTGCCTAAATCTGCCACAAGTGTTGCAGGGGCTAAATCCGTAACATTTGATGCTGTCCATATAGTTGACTTGTCAGAGTCAAGCACATTTGAAGGCTTATTTGAGCTTTCGGGGGTCTGGCTTGCAGTAACCGACTGTATTTCAATTTTTGAGCCCTCTCTGCCCACAGCATCGTATAAAACAAGGCTGTTGTTTTCCGTTTTGCCGTAAAGCTTGTCACCTGTCATGGGTGTGTAGTTTGTATAGGTCATTTCGCTCATTGCGGATATGTGCCAGTCCTTCGCCATATCTTCACGGCTCATAAGGATTGTGCCCAAATCATCCGGGAAGCCGTAGAGGGAAACCTCCCTGACCCCTGCCGTGCCCGTAAGGGTAAGCCTCACATACCTTGCACGCACGTTGCCTGCAGATATGCTCTTTACTGCAGTTTCTGTTTCTTCACCAACGGGGGTAAAGCTTTCACCATCCTCACTTGTCAAAAGAAGGTAGGAGGCATTTTCCGTATCAAAGTCAAAAACTGCACTTGAAAGAATATAGTCACCGCCAAGGTAGATTGTTATGCTGTCACCGTCTGCCTCTGTGCTCCACTTTGTTGCAGTGTTCGAGTCCACCGCAAGGGAAGCATCAAGAGTGTTCGATGCCCATACGTCATCTATTCCTATGCTTATAAGCTCACCCTCAAGGCTTTCAACCCTTTCGCACTCTTCGGAGGAAAGGTAGTCAAGGGGAAGCATGCCGCCTTCGCCGTCCCATACATATACCCTTACCTCACCCTCTGAAATGTCTGCAGGGTAAACCTTGCTGATGCTCCCGGTACCCGGTATTTCCACAATATGCTTCTCAACTTCTTTAAAGCTCAGATCAGCCTCAAAGGCGGCAATGTACACCGTTGCATAGCCCACGCGTGAGCCTGCATTTTCAAGAAGTACCGTGAAGGAAGCCTCTGTGTCCGTTCTTCTGCCCGATATCTGTGCACTTATGTTTTCTGCCGATGCAGGCATCACCATAAGTGACAGAATAAGGCACGCCGTAATTAAACAAGCTGTAACTTTTTTCATTTTCATTCCCCCGTTTATATATCTTCTTTCAGTATATCACCCTTTGCACAGATTGTCTACATTTTTTGCCTAATTTAGGCAAAAAATTAAGGATGACCCAATTGAGTCATCCTTAATTCTATTTACCGAGCATATCCGACAGATTTCCCTGTATTTTTTCTGCCACATCGATTTTATTCATAGAATAAACGTGCACGTTTGTTATGCCGTTTGCAAAAAGGTCAATTATCTGGTCTGTGGCGTAGGCAATGCCTGCCTGCTTCATGGCGGACGGGTCGTCACCGAACTTGTCAACTAAGCTCTTGAACCTTTGCGGCATAAAGGAGCCCGACAGCTTTATCGCCCTTTCCACCTGGTTTGCATTTGTGATGGGCATTACACCGGGCACAACGGGCACCGTTATGCCTGCCTCACGTATTTTGTATAAAAAGTTATAAAGAAGGTTGTTGTCAAAAAACATCTGTGTTGTGAGAAAGTCCACCCCTGCATCCACCTTTTCCTTCAAGTGCTTTATATCATCCTTCTGATTTACGCTCTCGGGGTGTATTTCGGGGTAGCAGGCAGCACCTATGCAGAAGTCGCCCTTTTCCTTCAATTCTCTCACAAGCTCAATTGCATAGTTATAGTCCCAGCTGCTTCTGTCGCAGTTTTCCATGGAAGGGGGCACGTCACCGCGGAGTGCCATAACATTTGTTATGCCTGCCTCTTTTATGGCACGGATTTTTTTGTCCACCGTTTCACGGGTGGAGGAAACGCAGGTAAGGTGAGCCAATGTAGGCACACCGTATTTTGCCTTAATGTTTTTTGCAATGTCCAGTGTATACTCACTTGTGCCTCCGCCTGCACCATAGGTAACGCTCATAAAGGCAGGCTTAAGAGCCGCAATTCCCTCTGTTGCCGTCTTAACACTTTCAAAGCCCATCTGTGTTTTAGGCGGGAAAACCTCAAAGGATAAGCTTAAGCTGTTTTTTGTAATCAAATCAATAATTTTCATTTTTTCACTTCTTTCAAAAAAAGGTGCAAACAACTTTGCACCCTTTTATTTTTTATGCGTTCAATGCCTGCTCAATATCTGCAATGATGTCCTCAACGTTTTCAATACCAACACTGAGACGGATTAAGTCAGGTGCAACACCTGCTTCAATAAGCTGTTCATCTGTAAGCTGACGGTGAGTGTGGCTTGCAGGATGAAGCAAACAGCTCTTTGCATCGGCAACATGAGTTACGATGGATATAAACTTTAAGCTGTCCATAAACTTGTTTGCAACTGCTCTGTCACCCTTCACGCCGAAGGCAAGCACACCGCAGGTGCCGTTAGGCATATACTTCTTTGCAAGGTCGTAGTATTCGTCACCTTCTAAACCTGCATAGTGTACCCATGCGATTTTATCGTTGTTCTTAAGGTATTCTGCCACACGGAGAGCGTTGGAGCAGTGTCTTTCCATTCTCACGGGAAGAGTTTCCAACCCTAAGTTAAGGTAAAAAGCGTTCTGAGGGGACTGGATAGAGCCAAAGTCACGCATGAGCTGTGCTGTAGCCTTTGTAATGTATGCACCCTTACCGAACTTTTCCGCATATGTAATGCCGTGGTAGGACTCGTCAGGTGTTGTAAGACCGGGGAATTTCTCGGCATTTGCCATCCAGTCAAAGTTGCCACTGTCTACAATACAACCGCCAACGCCTACGCCCTGACCGTCCATGTACTTTGTTGTGGAATGTGTAACAATGTCTGCACCCCATTCAAAGGGACGGCAGTTAACGGGTGTTGCAAAGGTGTTGTCAATAATGAGGGGAACACCGTGGCTGTGTGCCAAGCGTGCAAACTTTTCAATGTCAAGTATAGTAACTGTGGGGTTTGTAATTGTTTCTGCAAAAACAGCCTTTGTGTTGGGCTTAAAGTATTTGCTTAATTCTTCCTCGGACAGGCTTTGGTCAACAAAGGTGCATTCAATGCCCATTTTTGCCATGCTTACGCCGAAAAGGTTGTAGGTACCGCCGTAGATGGAGCTTGATGCAATAAAGTGGTCGCCCGCTTCGCAAATGTTGAAAATTGCATAGAAGTTAGCCGCCTGACCGCTCGATGTAAGCATAGCAGCCACGCCACCCTCCATAGCACAAATCTTTGCTGCAACAGCATCGTTTGTGGGGTTCTGCAGTCTTGTATAGAAGTAGCCTTCAGCCTCCAGGTCAAAAAGCTTACCCATGTAGTCGCTTGTATCGTATTTAAAGGTTGTGGACTGATAAACGGGAAGCTGTCTGGGCTCACCCTGCTTGGGCTTGTAGCCTTCGTGTATACATTTTGTTTCAATTTTTGAGTTCATATCAATTCTCCTTTGCCAGCTGTTTTTTTCATTATACGCCTAAATTGGGGCGTAGTCAATTGTTTTATCACTTAAAACTCCCTGTAAAAATCGTCCTTCATTTCGCTCATAACAAGGTAACAGTCCTTCATGAACACCTCTTTTGCAGGCACTCTCCACACCTTTCCTATGTAGAAATTATCTGCAACAAGTCGTCCGGACGCATAAATCTGTGCCACATCATAGCTGTAGGGCACCTCAATAAAGCCGCAGGGTGAATCCGCCAGTATTTTTTTCCATGTGCGTTTTCTTTCGCCGCCGAAATTGAGCTGTTCTTCATAAGGGGGCGTAAAGGGCTCCTCGCAGGATACAAAAGTAACGTTTGCCTCTTCAAATTCCACGTCCTCAAAGCCTTCGCAGAATTCTGTGCCGTCCCATATTTTATACTCAAAGTCACCGTTCTGTACGCTCCTGATAAGCCCCTTCTCAAGGTACAAATCGCACTTATTGCCTATAAAAATGTCGCCGTTGAGCTTTCTTAAATACTTTGCTTCCTCAAAGCTTACAGTTACAATGCGAATTCCCCTGTACATAAAATTCTTTCCGTCAAAAATGCGGTCATTGCCCGTAAATTTGTATTCTGCCTTAATATTTGGTATTTCTGCAAAGAAGTAGGTGTTATCCCTTCTGCACAAAAGCTGGCTTGTGGCATATCGGAGCACTTCATCGCCCATTTTTAAGTTAAAGGGCAGTATAAAGCTCACGTCACCCTTAACATTAAAGGCAGGGAAGGCAACCTTGCCTGTGTCAATGGTAACATCCTCCACGTCCTTTAAGCCGTAAAGCCTCTGATAATGGTTAACAAATACAAAACCGCTTTCTCCGTCTGTTCGCATGCAGTAGCGGAGGCTTTCAAAATCCGTTTCCTTCACAAAGGTTTCTGCCTCAACGGTTTCCATGGGTGCTAATATTTCGCCAAAGTCATTAACAAACATATGGAGCATATTTAAAAGCCCGTAGCACTCACCCGTTTCGCCATAGCCTGAGAGAGCCGTGTGGTAGTCGTAATTAAGTATTGCATAATCGTTGGGGTAGCCCGTTGCCTTGCTTTCGTTAAAGGTGGAGTTTTTGCCTATCTTATTAACACCGCCATGGTACATGTAATAGCCTATAAGGTTATTACCGCAGCCCAATTTAACAAGGCTCATGGCATATGCATCCATGCCCGAAACCACAGGCCTTCTGTGGTGTGTGGGGTGAAGCCCTGCTCCCAGCTCGCAGGTTATGAAGGGATATTTTTCATAAGGAAGCCTCCACCCGTCGGGAGAAGTGGGGTTTATAACATCGTGACCCACTGCCGAGTCGTTACGCTGTGTGTTGAAGGCGTAATGGGGCGAAGGAGGCAATTTATTTATATGCCCTGCCCAGGGTGCATCTGCATAGGCTGCAAAAACGGGCACCACGTCATCCACGGGTATTTTTGCACCGTAAAGGCTGTTCCAGCCCGTAGCTGTGTAAATGGGTGCGTCGTAGCCAATTTCAAGTGCCATATTTTTAAGTGCAAGTATGTGCTCCGCGTTATCAACAAGCTCGTTTTCAAACTGCACGGCTATAATGTTGCCTCCGTCCTTATAGAAAAGACCATTTACCTGCTCGTAAATTTTTTCGTACCATATACGTGCCTTTTCCATGTAGCCGGGATTATTGTCACGAAGCTTATATGGCTTCTCTAAAAGCCAGTCTGGGAAGCCACCGTTACGGCACTCGCCGTGGCACCAGGGGCCAATACGGATTACAACCTCAAGCCCTGCCCTTTTTGCATCAAGTATAAATTTTCTTATGTCATAGTCCCCGGTAAAATTGAATTCCCCTTCAATTTCCTCGTGGTAAAGCCAGAAAAGGTATGTGGCAACAATGCCCACACCGCCTGCCTTCATTTTGCAAAGCTCCTTATACCAGTTTTCGCTTTTATCACGTGAAAAGTGGTATTCGCCCATTACCCCTAAAAAGGGCTTTCCGCCCCGTTCAAAATAAAGGCTTGTAACGTCAATTCTTTCCCCTTCGGGGTTGCTTCCGCCCATTTTAAGGTGGTTTCTCAGAATTTCGCTCTTTTTATATTCTTTAAATTTATACGTCATCACAAATCACTCCCCATTTCACAAATTTCCACTTTTATGCCATCAGGTGCAGAGGCGTTTATCACCATTTTACCGTCATTTATTTTCCATTCTGCCTCAATTTTGCCCATATGGCACATAAAGCTGCCCCTTGCCCATGTTGTGCCTTCGGGCACGTAGGGCTTTATTTTTATGCCGTCTTCCGTTATCTTCACGCCTAAAACACCGTTTATGAGCCATTCCTTAACGTGACCCATCATAGCATGGTTACGGCTTCTTACCATACCCCACCAAAGCTCCTCATAGTTCCAGTACTCGGGAATGCAGGTAAGGTTTTTATCGGCAAAATATCTGTAGCTTGGTCTTGTGGGGTTTGTAACCATTTTATAAACCACATCATCGTAGCCGTATTTACTAAGAGAAGAAAAAACCTGCTTTAAGCCAACCTCACCGCTTGTTAAGTGGTAATCGGCTCTTTTAACTGCATCAACCAAGCCCTTTACGGCACCCTCTTCGTTTCTATCTGTGAAAATGCCCGAAAAAAGCACACAGCCGTAGCTTGCCTGGCTACCGTTGCCGTAGGCTTTTGTTTCTTTATTATAGCATACCTCGTTCTCATGAAAGGCTTTTTTAACCCTCTCTGCCTTTTCAAGGTAAAGCTCATTATCCTTCCCCAAAACCTCAAGTGACTTTGCATAGGTTTTAAGAAGAAGGTAATAGGCACAGTTTTCCACAAGCTTTGTGGGGGTGTTTTCATTTATCTGCCCCCAGTCGCCCATTTGCGAATAGCCCTCTAAAAGTGAGTCCTGCTCAAAGCCTTCAAGGTATTTAATATACCTCTCCCCTGCATCAAGGCAGGTTTCAAGAACTTTTTTGTCCTTATAGAATTCATAGGCATACCAGGGGGTCATTATGCATGCACCGCCCCAGTTAACGTCTCTCTCTAAGCCATTTATCAGCTGAAAGGGAGGCACTATTGCAGGCATATAGCCGTCGGGAAGTATGCCATCTGATATATCAAGGGCAATTTTTTCCGTCCAGCTCTTTATGTTTCTGCCGTACGCCATGCTTTTAAACATTAAGTGGCTTGTTTCAAGCCAGCCTAATTTTTCAATCTGCGGGCAGTCGGTAAAAGCAAAGAACATATTACTTTCAATGCTTCTGTCGGTCATATCGTTAATTTTCTGTAAAAGAGGGTTATCCGTTTCAAAGGTGCCCGTCTTTTCGTTGTCTGCCATAAGGCGAAGGTATGTAAAGGTGTCCGCCTTTGGCTCATAGGGCATGCCCTTTACCTCCAAATACCTGAAGCCATGGTAGCAGAATACGGGGTGCCATTCCTCCACCCCCGTGCCACGTACAGTATAGCTGTCACTTATAGTGCAGCCTCTTGTTTCGCTCCAGCTCTGGGTGGAGCTTCTCTGGTCGGCAAAGCCCTCCTCTGTAAGCTCCTCACATGGAAGCATTGTTATTTTAATGCCCCGCATTGTGGGGTCTGTTTCAAGCTTTATATGCTCTACCCCTGCTCCGTTTTTGCCAAAGTCTATTATATAGCTGTCGCCACGCTTTGTTATACTTACGGGCTTAACTTCTTCAACTATTCTAACGGGGTTAAAAAACCGCTTCGTAAAAATAACCTTGTTTTCTTCTGCCACTTTTGCATTTTTGTTAAACACAAGCTCCTTTGTGCCGTCAAAATCCTCACCGCCGTACCAGGAGTTAAAGGTTATGTTGCCCTCTGCAGTAAGCCAGCTTTCATCTGTTACAAGAAGGGCTTTTTCGCCCTCTTCAATTACACATATTGCCTTCTTTTTACCGTAAATCCCATCATGGAGTATTTTGCCGTCATTTTTCTGATAACGGTGAGGCTCAATCATCTCCCCATCCTTTTCCATTGTGGGGTAAACCGTAAAATTTGTATACTGCCCGTTTCCAAGGGTGATGGTTATTTCGTTTTCCCCTTCATGTACATTATCTGTTATATCGTATTCCTCATAATACACTCTTTTTCCGTAGTTACTTTCACCCGGGGAAAAAAATATATCATCAAGCCTTTCTCCGTTAAGGTGCACCTCAAAAAGCCCAAGCCCCGTAACATAAAGCTTGAGAGTGCCATGATTGGGTTCAATATTGAATTTTTTCATAAAAACGGGGGCATGAGAATGGTTCTCACCCGTCTCACATATCCACTTTGCAACGTGCTTTTCAAAAATGCTTTCCATATATATCACCTTCCTTGATTATATAATTATTGAAACTATGTGTCAACATATGGATTAATCCATAATTATTGACTTTTGTAAACTGCAGGTATAAAATATTTACATGGAGGGATTTATATGAAAAAAGTTTTATCGTTGGTTTTAATTTTGGCTATGCTTTTAACCTTTGCAGCACCGCTTAATGTAATGGCGGCAAGTGTTAATGCATCAATCATTGTAAGTGAGGATTCCTATACGGAGGAGTCTGACCCCGATAATTTCGTGGGTAAGCAGAACGCCTCGCTTATAACAACCTCAAACACAGGAGGGGCAAAGCCTGCCGCCGCCAACAGAAACGTGTATTTAAAGTACGACTTGCGTTCTTATGATTTGTCAAGCCTTACAAGTGCGAAAATAAAGCTTCACATAAATACCGTTTCCAACAAGGCAGACAGAACAATCACGGTTTATTCCGTAGCCTCTGACTGGAATGAGAATACAATCACCTGGAACAGTGCACCTATGCCCGATGGTGATGCAATAACAACCTACCTTCAGAAGTATGTTAAAAATGCAAATAAAGATATATGGATAACAATTGACGTAACCGCCTTTGTTAAGGAGCACTACAGGGACGAGGTTTTGTCCTTCATGCTTTCATCTGACACGGGTGCCACAAAGATTGACTCCAGGGAAACACTTTACAGCCCCACTCTTGAGGTTACCTTCACCTCGGAGAGCAAAACGGGCAATGTTAAGGTAAAATACTTAAACGAAATGGACAGTGTCATTTCCCGTGAGGTTTTAATGCCCTCTGTTAAAGAGGGGCACTATGCCTACCCTCACGACATTCCTCCCGTTATAAGCTATCAGGGCACAGATTATGTGTTCAATAAGGAAAAATCCGTAACGGAGATAACAGTTGAGGAAAACGGCACAAATGAAATAATTCTTTACTATGACGACCCCATGATAACACCCGAAGGGGTTTATAAGAAAATTGTGCCAGTCTCGGAGGACACCTTTGCAAAGCAGACAGATGCAAATGCAGTCTACAACACAGAGGAGCCTGATGTTTTAGAGGTTACAATGAATCTGGGTGCATCCGGTGCCGCAGCAAGACGTGACGGCTTTATAAAGTTCGATGTATCGGATATCCCCTACACCTTCATAACCTCTGCACGCCTTACGGGCTACGTGACAAGTGCCACAAACCCCGGTGTGAGGTATTTACGTGTTTACCCCACAGAAACTGCCACCTGGCAGGAGGAAACCCTTACATGGAATAATGCTCCCTCCTACACAGGTGAGCCCATCTGCGAGTTCGCAATTGACTCGGGCACAACGGGTGCATGGGTAACGGTTGACATTACCGAATACTGCCGTAATGTGTCCTCTCCCTTCTCCTTCCGTATGATTGCCGACACAGCGGCAACAACCTTTGCAACAAAGGAAGGCGACCTCTTTAATGCAATGGTACTTGACCTTCGCTACACAACCGACGAAAACTACAGCCTTTCCACAGTTACGGTTAAAAAGGTTGATACCTCAGGCAACGAAATTGAAGAAAGCGAAATACTTACCAACTGCCTTGTAGGCGATTACTACTACATGGGCACACCAAAGCAGATTATAGACAATGCCTCAGGCGTTTACATTTACGACAAAACCCTTTCCACACTGCACATTAACGTTACTGAAAATGGCGAAAACGAAATTGTTCTTGTTTACCACAAGCAGGGCGAAAACATGGGCGTGAGCGTTTTAGCCGAGGAAGGCGGCTGGAACTGGTGCCTTGACCCCCGTGCAGTACGTGACGTTGACGAGGAATCGGGCAGTGACAAAACCTATGTTTCCTACATAGACAACCGCGGTAACATTAAAATAACCCAGTACGATAACATCAACGAAAGCTATAAGCAGGTATATGTACGTGAGGGCTTTGTAGCCGACGACCATTCAAACCCTGCACTCTTCATTCTTCCCGACCACAGGGTTATGGTTATTTACTCACAGCACACTGAGGAGGAACGCTTCTACTACCGCATTTCCGAAAACCCCAACGATGCTTCCTCCTTCGGCGAGGAAAAGGTTGTATCCACAGAGGGCTTCGGCACGGTTACATACCCCACGCCCTTCTACATGGCATCAAACCCCGACTCCTTCTATCTTTTCTGGAGGGGCACAGCATGGCATCCCACAATGGCACGCTTCTCCCTGCCCGATGAGAATGATGAAATAGCATTTGAGGTTGAGCCCACGATGGTTATCGATGCAAGAGTGAGCGAAAGTGAAACAAACAAACGCCCCTATGCAAAATACACCTCCGACGGTGAGGATAAAATTTACATTTCCTATACCTATGCTCACCCCGACACAATGGAAACAAACACCCTTTACTGCTCTTATATCGACACAATGGACTTAACCCTCCATTCCCTTACGGGCGAGGTGCTCACAAATATTTTAGATACTCCCTTTAAAATTACAAATACGGAAACAGACCCCACATTTGTTGTAAACCGTACCGAGGCTGTACGTAACTGGAACTGGGAGGTTGAGCTTACAGAGGATAACCGCCCCGTTGTGCTTTACGTTGGCATAAGTCAGGATAAGAGAAGCCACCTTTACTATCACGCCGAATGGATGGGCAGTGATTGGCGTATAACATATATTGATGACGGTGGCAAGTGGTTCCACGACAACACAAAGGGTGCCGAAAAGTGTTATTCGGGCGGTTTGTGCCTTGACCACAACAACACAAATGTTGTATATGCCTCCATTCCTCAGGAGGGCATTTACGGCACCTTCTATGAAATTTACAGGTATGTTCTCGAAAACGGTGAGGTTATAAGCAAAACCCCCGTCACACAGAATTCTCCCGAAAATAACTTCCGCCCCTACGTTGTAGAAGGCTCTTATGAGGGCGATAGCGTTTACCTTGTATGGCTTTCGGGCGAATACTACTACTGGGCAAATAAGAAGGACTTTTTACCCAGTAATGGTGCAGTTAAATACGGCTACACAAACCGTGTTAAAACATGGAGCACCCTTACGGGCTATGACCCCGCAAGCGACTTTGAATCTATCGATTTAAAGGATACCGACCATGTTGTTACAGACCTTGCCTTTGTTAGAAAGACAGTAAACGGAGGCATCGTTACCTGGGAAAGCGGCAATACAGCTATTATTTCCCCCACAGGTGCCCTTACACGCCCCAATGAGGTAACAGATGTAACGGTTACCGCAACGGTGGAATTTTCAAACCAGAGCTTCTCAAAGGAATATAACCTTACGGTTTATCCCAAAGAATCCATAAACGAAAACCTTCTTCTCCGCTATGACTTTTCTTCCTCCGACCTTTATGAAGAGGACGGGCAGAGAATGATACGTGATGTGGGTGAAAAGGGCAACGATGCACGCCTTATGGGAACCTCGGGCAAGGTTGAAAACGGCTTCCTTGACCTTAGTGCAAACGGTATGAAAAATGACCGTGTGCTTGATACAAACAGCTATCTTTTAGCACCTGACGGCATTTTAAATACACTTAGAAGCTACACTTTCATAGGCAGAGTTAAGCTTTCCGATGTAAATTCCGACTACCGCCTTTATGATTTTGGCTCAGGTGGCAACAACTCACTTTTAGGCAGGCTCACAGGCAGCCTTTCAGCAGGTATAAAGCTTGACGGCGGTACAACACAGTTTGTAACGGCAGATGAAAAGCTTAATGCAAACACCTGGTACACGGTAGCCTTTACCTATGATGCCGTAAGCCACACAACACAAATTTACCTTGACGGCAAGTTGGTACAGTCGGGCAAAACAATTGAAACCGAGGCAATTGAGCTTTTAGGCACAAATAAGCGTAACTACATAGGAAGAACACAGTGGTGGGACACACACTATGACTACACTGCCCGTGAAAACCCCGACCTTAAGGGTATGATAGACTATGTAGCACTTTACAACACAGCTTTATCTGAAGAGGAAATTGCACGTCTTTCAAACCCTGCCTCAAATATTGACAAGGTGGAGGTTTCGGGAAACACGGTTAATGTAACCTTTTCAAATGATACACCCTTTCCCGAAAGCTACACAATTATTGCCTCATTTGAAACAGAAGAAAGCTTTACTGTAAAAACCACAAGCTACGGTCCCCTTGACCCGGGCAAATCCCACACGGTACCGGTGGAGTTTTCCTCCCCCGTGGCAAAGGAAGGCTTAAAGGTTTTCCTCTGGAGCAAAAAAGAAAATTTAAGACCCTTGTCTGTTGCATACAAGGGCTAACAAAAAAACACCTCAGCATATGCTGAGGTGTTTTTTTTGTTTAGTTTTATCTTACAAACAAAATAATGAACTGGCTTATAAGAACAACCGCAATAAGTGCCACGGGGTATGTTGCCGCATAAGAGGATGCAACGTCATCTGTTTCTGCAACGTTAATAAGCGTACCCAGTGCAGGAGTGGATGTCATACCGCCTGTAAGAGAGCCAAGGTTGTTGAGAAGACAAAGCTTCAGAATATACTTAGCAAAGAAGAAGCCGATAATCATGGGAAGCACAGTCATAATTACGCCATAGATGAAGTAAACGGGCTGTACAATGCTGAGGAAGCCGTTACCGCCTGCGATACCTGCACCTACAAGGAACAAAATAAGACCCAGCTCCTTAAATATAGCAAGTGTCTTACCCTCGGGCATAACGCTTACCTTTCCGATTTTACCGAAATGGCCGAAAATGAGACCGGTGAGAAGGCAACCGCCTGTTGTTGTAAGAGAGAAGCATGTTCCGGAGAAGCCTGCCCCACTCATGGGTATCTTGATATTACCGATAATGGTACCAACGATAGCCGCTAAAGCAAAGGCTGCAAAACCAAGATGGTCAAAATGAATAAGTCCGCCTTCAGCCTTCTTTACAGCCTCTTCTTCGCCTGCTGTAAGAAGCTTTCTTTCTTCTGCCATGTTTGCACGCATGAGCTTGGGCACAATCTGTACAAAGAGCACAACGCCGATAACGCCGAATATGTAGCTGATAGCATGACCTGTTGTAACAAGGTCCTCAAGATGGTCAGCCATTGCAGTATCTGTTGCAATGGAAGCCGCTGTCTGCTTAGCTGCAGAAAATGCAGGGGTAGATGTAAGAGAGCCTGACAAAAGACCTATTACCATACATGTAAGCTCGCTGCCTGTAAGTCCGCCGATTTTGTTACCGATAAAGATACACAGAAGAGCAGAAAGACCGCCTGCAAGAATAATAACAAGACCCATCATAACGTAGCTCTTAAAGTTTTTCTTAAGATTACCGAAAAACTTGGGGCCCGCAATAAAACCAACGCTGGTTACAAAAAGGATAAGACCTAAATTTTCAACTGTTTTAAGAAGAGTTTTTGCGATTGACTCGCTTCCGAAAACCTGTGTGAGCAAGGGGAAGCATGCACAACCGAACACAAGTGCCATGATGAATACGCCCGCATCGCCTAAGGAAACACCCTTAATTGTAATGCGTCCAAGCATAAAGCCTACTGCAATAACAGCAAAAATTGAAAACATTAAAAATCCGATGCTGTTAACAGAAAATAAACCGCTGAAAAGCTTTACGCCGCTTTCTGTAATAGAAACCATAATCTCCATAACCTTTCTGCTCACATATTTTGTTAATCTGCCGTGAGCTGACAGCTTATATATTATAAATTAATTACACAAATTTGTCAATCCAAATCGAGTGGTCTTTACCGCTTCTTTTTTGTGTAATATCACAAAAGAGAAGCGGTAAAAACAGCCCGGACCGCTAAAAAAGGGACAGTGAAAAGCATTACTTTTCACTGTCCCTTTAAATTATTCGGTAAATTCAAATGTGCTTATCATGTCGAACACTTCAGTTCCCGTGATGGAATTTGCAGTTTCTTCGGGTTCTATAAGCTCAAACACAACAAGTCTTGTTCTGCGCTTGATTACATAAGCTGTGTAGTAGTGCACCTTGCCCTCATCGTTGGGATCTGTTTTAATAACAAACTTGTAGAAGCCGTTGCCACCTGCTGTGCCCTCTGTTATTCCTTCAACCTTCTTACCCTTCTTGAGCTGTTCGCCGTACCAGTTGTCAACAACCTCGTCAAGCTCCTTTGTTGTAATTGTGGGTATGTCGGAAACGGTAAGTGTGAGCACTGCACCCGTGTAGTTGTTTGAGAAAACAGAAACCTTTGTTTCACTGGAGGTGCTGCTACCTTTAAGAGCTTCCTCCCAGGCTGTGTTCATTTCCATCTTCCAGTTGTCAACCTCTACCGTGTAGGGGTCATATTCCCTGCCTGTACGAAGGAAGGTACCAACCTTTTCACTGTCAAGCTCTTCACACTTAAGGGTTGCCATAACCTTCTGGAACACACTGCTGTCCATTACGGGGTGTGTAACTGTTACATTGTAAATGTAATCGCCCTTTTCAAAGAATACGTCACACATCTGATAGTCGCCGCCTGCAAGCCCCTGTGTTTTGAAAATATAGTAATAGGGATTATCGCCTGTGGGGTTCTGTGTGTAGTCAATAATTTCGCTTGTAACTGTAACGTCGGGGTTGTAGTAATTTTCATGGAATGCCTTATCCTGCTGAGCGTAAATACGGCTGGAGTTATCCTCTGTTTTGGAATACACACCAACTGTAACCTCTGTGCAGTCGCCCTTTTTGCCCGACTTAAGCCACAGCACGTTTAAAACGTCTGCCTGAGCATCCACCATTGTGGCAGGCACCTTGAAGGAAATCTTCAGCTCATCGTCTTCAATAAGTCTGTAGCCGTCCTCTTCCACGTTGGAGAGGTCATGTGTCTGTCCGTCGTCTGTGAACTTTGCTGTAAAGGAGTCAACAATGGTTGTTACAGCCGTAATCTGTTCATCGCCGTTTTCTGCAGTTACACAAACATGGAA
The DNA here is from genome assembly GCA_017440585.1 of Clostridia bacterium. GTDB lineage: Bacteria > Bacillota > Clostridia > UMGS1883 > UMGS1883 > RGIG1927. Next base: position 48,425 of record JAFSGW010000095.1, read on the forward strand.
TGCCATATTGTCGCGGTAAACTGCATAAAAGTCCATGTAGTCTTCCTTGTCTCTGCCTGTTAAGCGGAAGCTGTCGTTACCGTCTGCATCCTTGCCCTTCTTATCCTGAGAAAGAGTAAATACCTGCTTCATGTCGTTCTTGAGGTTTCTGTAATACTCGTTGTATTCCATTTCCTCATAGTCTTCCAGATCGTATATGTTAATGGAAAGAACAAGGTCGTTTTCGCCTTCAAAAAGGGTATGTCCGCCGTCAAGGTGACGATCTGTCATCATCAATGAGGAGGGTGTCATCATGGACCAGTTCCAGTAGCTGTCGCCTATTTTAGGCAAATCTGTAGAGGAGGAAATTGTGTCGCCGTCGCCTGTTTTTTCCTTCACAACAGTAATTGCCGCTGTGGCGTTATCGTAGCCCACAGTTGCACCGAAGGTTTCCGAAATAAAGCGGAGGGGAACCATTGTTACACCGTTGGGGCTTAAAACGGGTGCCTCGGGCAATGTTTCTGTATGGTCGTTAACCTTTGCATTAAGGTTGCCTATCTGAAGCGTAATATTAACGTCGGGATATTCAAGAATAATTTCCTTTGTTTCGTTAACCCAGGTAACGCGGGCTCCAAAAGCTTCTGTAATAACTCTTAAAGGTACAAGTGTTGTGCCTGCACCTGCAATGTAGGGTGTTTCAACCGCCGTTGCAACACCGTTTATCATAAGGGTGGAGTCCCCTACCTTAAAGCTTATCTCAACCTTTTCGGGAACTGCATTTTCTTCAGCTGCGGCAATTGTCACCATGCCCATAAGCATTACAGCAGCAAGAATAAGGCTTAAAAATCTTTTCATGTTCATTCTCCTTTTAGTTAGTTTTTATTTCTGCAACATTTGCTACACCTGCACGGGTATAGTTAAGTGTTACGCTTTCGCCGTTAAAGCTCTTTTTTATTGCCTCGTTATAGTCGGCAACGGAATGCACCTCGTAGCCATTCACATGAGTGATAACGTCACCGGGCATTATGCTTGCATTTTTGCTCATAGTAACGCTAAGCCCCTTTTTAGTGGGCACACCAATCTTGGACTCCCAGGATTCCGTAAAGGAAATGCCCGTGTCGGGTCTTAAAACCCTGCCGTACTTTTCAAAGCTTGAAAGCACATAGTTTATGGTGTCAACAGGTATTGAAAAGCTCATGCCTTCAACGCCTACGCCCGAATATTTCATGGAATTTATGCCCACAAGCTCGCCCTTTAAGTTAACCAACGGGCCACCGCTGTTACCGCCGTTTATGGCAACGTCCGACTGTGTGAAAAGGTAGTGCTCGCCAATGTTTACCCCCACACCCGACACAATGCCCTTTGAGGCAGAGTTCATATGGTTAACGTAAAGAGGTGTGCCTATTGCAATAACCGTCTGCCCAACAACAAGGCTGTGCTCGGGAGCAAAGGTTATGGGCTTAAGACCAAGCTTATTTATTTTCACAACAGCAAGGTCACTTGTTTCGTCAATATACTGCACGCTTCCGCTGTAGGAATCGCCGTTTGAAAAAATAACCGTAATCTGGCTTATGTCCTTCACAACATGGGCATTTGTAAGTATTGTTCCGTTGCTTTTTATAACAACGCCCGTGCCGTGGGCATAAAGCTCATTATAATTCTGTGCATCCTTGGAAATAGCAGCCGATTTATAGGTGCCAACAATGGCAACAACGCTCTCGGAGGTGGAAGCGACTGTATTTATAACAGCACTCTCCTCCTTCTGCTCAACAAAAGCACTTCTTGAGGTGTTATCCCATGCTACCTCTGCACCCATGGATTCACTCACCGCACGAAGGGGCACATACACACGGTCGTTTATTATATATGCCTCAGAATCAAGCATCTGTCCGTTAACGTAAACCTTTGCCCCGTCACTTGCACCTGCAGGTATGCTCATCATGCATAAAGCCGCCATGCAGACCGGCAAAAATCTCTTAATTTTCATTTCATCACCTTTTAGCCTTTTTTAATATTGTATAATTTTTATATGTATAAGTCAAGCAATTGGCATATATAACCGCTTTTACTGCATAAATTTACGTAAAATAAGCATGGCTACGGTAAGCACAATCACGAACATGAAATTATACAAAGAAAACTTAATTATATATTCCCGTGTTTTGCCCTTGTTACGCTTTGTATATTCCCTTAAGGTAATCAGACTTGCCAATGAAGCGATAAGGGTGCCTGCACCGCCTATATTAACGCCCCACAAAAGCTCACGGTAGTTATCTGTAAACTGGCTTAAAAGTATTGCAGAGGGCACGTTACTTATCACCTGGCAGGAAAGTGTGCTGAACAGGAGTGTGTTCTTTTCAAGTAAAAAGCCGAAAAACTCTCTCACTGCATCTATTCTTCCCATATTGCCTGCAAAAATAAAAAAGAAAACAAATGTGAGAAGTAGTGGATAATCCACCTTTTTAAGGGCATACTTATCCATGAAGAATATGCTTACTGCAATAATGAGTGCACCCCATGTATAGGGCACGGAGCGGAAAACCATCATAATGGAAAGGGCAAAAAGAAC
>JAFSGW010000096.1 GCA_017440585.1 Clostridia bacterium
AGTACGGGTTCGAGAAGCTTCAAAACATCTCGAAAAAGTTCAAACTTTTCATCAATGTAGAAAACCCTCACGTTCTGTGAGGGTTTTCCGTGATTTTATGCCTTTTGGCTATCGACAAACCTCACCACTCGACGTACCTATGTACGCCTTCGGGCAAGGGTGAACTGCGGGGCGGACACCGCAGTTCCCTTCGGTTTGTCAATTCTGAACAATTTTTTCTATCCCCTTAAAAGGGAATGTAAAAAACAGCGTTTTTTTACATTCCCTTTTATATTTATTCACTTTCCAGGCTCTGTACATATCTGTGCATAGACTCCGCCACCATCTTGCTGTGGCTTACAGCCTCAACAACGGTTCTTGCACCGTGCACCACGTCACCTGCGGCAAATATGCCTTCTCTGCCCGTATGCCCGAACTCGTCAATTACCATAAGACCGTTCTTTGTTGCCTCTAAGCCCTCTGTTTTTGATGCAAGAGAGTTTCTCGGCTTCTGGCTTATGGCAATAATAACGCTGTCGCAGGGGTAAAGGCGGTCACTTCCCGGAGCCTCTTCCCGTCTTCCGTCCTCATATTCAACAATTTCACGGAAAATAACGCCCTCATCCACAATTTCAACGGGCTTAAGGTTATAGCGGAAGCCTACCCCCTCCAAGGTGGCATAGCGGAACTCGTAATCGCTTGCAGCAACCTTGTTTTCAACCGAAAAGCAGGTAACATTCCTTGCACCGTTTCTTACAGCGGTTCTTGCCACGTCCATAGCCGCATTACCTGCACCTATGATGGCAACGTTTTCACCAAGCTTGTACACATTGGGGTTATTGAGATAGTTAATTGCAAAGTGTACATGCCCCAGTGTTTCGCCTTTTATATGCAAAGCTCTGGGCTTCCATGCACCTGTTCCAAGGAATATTGCCTTATAGCCGTCACGGAACAAATCGTCAACGCTTATAGCATCACCAATTCGTATGTTGGGTCTTATTTTTATGCCCTTAAGCTCTAAATGTCTGTACTGCAGATCATCAATAACCGTTTTGGGCAAGCGGAACTCAGGAATACCATAGCGGAGGACACCGCCTATTTTGTCCCTTCCTTCAAAAATTGTAACCTGATAGCCGTATCGTGCAAGTATTATTGCAATGGTAAGCCCTGCAGGACCTGAGCCTACAATGGCAATTCTGTGCCCGTTGGACTTTTCGGGGCCCTCCGTCATTTTAGGTGCATATGCACTTGAAATGTAGCTTTCAATTGCCGAAAAGTGTACGGGTGAGCCTTTTTTACCAAGCACACAGTTACCCTCGCATTGCTTTTCGTGGTTACACACAAGCGAGCAAATGGTGGTTAATGGGTTATTTTCAAAAAGCAGCTTTCCTGCCTCATCAAGCTTGTTTTCCTTCAAAAGCTTAATTACAGTGGGTATGGGCGTGCTTATGGGGCACCCCTTCATGCAGGAAGGGTTTTTGCACTCAAGACATCTCTGTGCTTCATCTAAAACATGATAAGCCATTTTTCATTCTCCCTTTTCATTATTCAGCCCCGACGGGCTTTTTATATAATTCGGGGTATTTCTCTGTAAGTAATTTTATTATTTTCTCACCGTTGGGCGTGTCCATAGAAGACATGCTCTTTATTTTGCCGAAGCAGTGAACATACATAAAGCCTACAAAGGCATAGAAGATTACAGTAAACAGCAGGCTGTCTGCACTGCAGCAGAAATTGTAGGTTCCGTGAAAAAGCACGGGTATCAGTATGCTTTTAAGCTTCTCCTTCTTATAGTCAAACACAGGGCTTGTACGCTCTTCAATAACACCTTCCGCAGAAAGGATAATTTCCGTTTCACGTGCCTTTTTAATTATCATCCATCTGCTGTAATAATAGCCCATCATAACAGAAAAGAACATGTGCCCGGGCACAGAAAGAATTGCCCTCATAAAAGCATTCCACCAGCCATACTCAAGCACATACAGAATGTTTTCAAAGGCAGCAAAGCCCAACGACACAAACACAGCATAAATAAGACCGTCAAAAAAGCAGTTGAAGTTTTTGTTCTTCTTTGTTACACCTACAAGACACAGCCATTTTACGCCCTCTTCTATAAGGGCAACACCTATAAAATATGTAACGGCATTATATAACAGCTCAAGACCTTCGGAAGGAAGCCCCATCCCGAATAAAAGGTTGAACACTCCGTTTATAACGCTATATGCCATCTCTTCAAGCTGTGCCGCAGGGAAGCATGATATAACACCAAAGAAAAAGAGCAACCCCAAAAGCCACTTAGGCTCTTTCTCAACCTTGTCCATTTTATATACATATCTGCACAGCACAAATGCAGGCAGAACTGCCGCCAAAACCAACAGCATATCATTTATACTCATATCAGCTCACCCTCTTTTTACCATTATAGCAGTATTATTTCGTTTTGTATACATTTTTCTCCAAAATTACAAAAGGAACCTGTTACAGGCTCCTTTTATAATTGAAATCTTTAAATACAGCACTTTTTTCCCGTTTTTCGCAATCAATACAATTAACGCCCACCATAGCTCCCGTGAAGCCAAGGTGAATATATTCGTCCGAAAGGATTGAAGCATCAATATTTTCCTCAACCAATTCATCATCAATAAAAAAGGCTATTTTTTTATCCTTTAATATTGCTTTCAACAGAGATGTGCTTTTATCAACCTCAACCTCACCGTCATAATAATTAAGGCTTCCTTTATTGCAGGATAACACCCTGCAAACCTTTTTCCCGTCCTTCTTTGTTATGTAAAGATAATGCCAGTGGTTTGTATCATAAATGAATACAAGCCCTGCCAGGTGCCTTTCTGTTTCAGGCTCAAACGAAACCTTCACAGAAACCTCAATGCTTTCCTCGTCCACCCGCCTTGCAAGAAGGCTCTGGTCAAAATGGCTGTTAAGTCCGCTGCCGCCGTTGATTTTCATGCCCTCATCCGAAAAGGATAATTTGCCTTTCAAATCCTCACGAAGAGACTGAAATTCAAAAATATCGTCTTCACAGGTCAAGGCATAATGCTTCTCGTTCTGAACCATTCTTTCCGTATGTGAAAGCACGTTTACATATGGATAGTTGCCGCCTTGCTTTAGCCTGAGCCAACCGTTTTGCCATGCAACAGCCTGAATGCAGGTTTCTCTTCCGCACAAGCCACCAAGCCCGCGTGATGCCAGGTGCACCATATATAAATCTCCCTCCGGTGTGTCAACAAGATCTGCGTGCCCCGCCTTCTGAAGAGGAAGTGTTTCGTCATCTCTTGCATGAAGAAGTATTGTACTGTCCTCTTCCCACTCACCGTAAAGGCTTCTGCTTCGTGCCAGCTGTGCACTGTGGCGTACCCCGGTGCCTCCCTGAGCCTTCAGAAGGTAGTACCACCCATCCTTTTTGTAAATGTGTGACCCCTCCACAAGCTCACCTGTCGGCTCCTTGTATAAAAGCCTTCTTCCACCGGTGAGCCTTTTGTTTTCAGCATCATATTCTTCAATATATAATCCATTGAAGCGTTTGTTCTTTTCAAAATGGTTCTCTAAGCTTATAAGATACTTTCTTCCGTCCTCGTCATGAAAAAGTGACGGGTCGAAGCCAATGGAATTAAGATAAACCCTCTCCGACCATCCCTTGTTGATATCATCGGTTTCAATGAGGTAGTTATCCGTCTGCATCATTGCACCACGCTCTTTCACCACCGTGAAAACAAGGTATGCTTTTTTGCCGTCATAGCTTAAGCAGGGTGCCCATATGCCTCCGCCGTCGGGAACACCTGTTAAATCAAGCAGGCTTTTTTTGTTTAAAGGTCTGGAATGAAGCGACCAGTTTGTTAAATCCTTCGAATGATAAATGTTTATTCCCGGGAACCATTCAAAGGTTGAGGTTGCAATGTAATAATCCTTACCTATCCTTATAATTGATGGGTCGGGGTTAAAGCCCCGTATAATCGGGTTCACAATCATATCTGTTACTCCTTGTGTGCATAATGACAAATTCTTTCTGTTTATAATTATATCCTATCCGTATTTATAATCAAGTAATTTTCAAGCTAATATTACATTTCGGTACATTGTTTGTGTTTTTTGTCTGTTTTTGCCTATTCCATTTTTCTGCATTTATGATACAATAAAATCAGCTACCTATAAGGAGGATTATTATGAAAAAAATTACATCTCTCATTTTATGCATTTTAATGCTCACTTGCTCTGTTACTTTAACATCAGCTGAGGATAAAGCTTTTATCCACCCGGGTGCTCTTCACACACAAGCTGACATTAATGCAATCAAAGACTCAATTGCAAACGGCAATGAAACTACCCTCAAGGGTCTTGAAGCTCTCACAAGCAGTAAATATGCTCAGCCCTCCGTATCGGGTCGTGCAACAGAAACCATTGTCCGCGGAGGCAACGGCAGTAACTATGGTCAGCTTTACGAAGACTGTGCAAAAGTGTACCAGAATGCACTCCGCTGGAAAATCGAAGGCAATGAGGAATGTGGCAGGAAAGCCTGCGAAATTCTCAATTCCTGGTCTGCAACATTAAAAACAGTTACGGGCAATGCCGACAGATATCTTGCATCGGGCATTTACGGCTATCAGTTGGCAAATGCTGCAGAGCTTATGCGAAATCATCCTGATTTCAATGTAAAACCCATGCAGGATATGCTTATAAATGTTTTCTATAAGCCTCTTAGTGAGCGTTTCCTTATTTCCAACGAATTTGGTCGTGACCACAATGATGCTTACATAACAAACTACTGGGCAAACTGGGATTTAGCAAATATGGCAGCCACAGTTGCCATAGGCATTTTCTGTGACAGACGCGACATATACGAAATCGGTATAGATTATTTTAAAAACGGCAGAGGCAACGGCTCTGTTTACAATGCCATTCCCCACCTTTTTGACGGCTCTGTTGCTCAATGGCAGGAATCAGGCAGAGACCAGGGTCATTGCAATCTTGGTATAGGGCTTATGGCTTCCGTTTGTGAAATGGCATGGAACCAGGGCGATGATTTGTATTCCTGGGGACAAAACCGTTTCATGTATGCAGCTGAATACGTTGCAGGCTATAACAACGGTATTGAAATGCCCTTTGAATTATATGAATGGGGCAAGGGCGGAAAAGGCGAATATGCATCAAACTCTGTTGTATCAAATGCAGGCAGAGGCGAAATGCGTCCCATCTGGAATATGATTTACAACCATTATCATAACCGCCTTGGCTACGAAATGCCCAATGTAAAAAAGCGTATCGAGCTTATGGGTACAGAATACGGTCCCGGAGGTCACGCCTCCACCTTCGACCAGACAGGCTTTGGCACACTTTTGTACACAACCGGCAAAAAAGCTGATACTATCACCCCTATTGCTCCTCCCGTTGAGGAAGGCGTTTACAAAATCAAAGCTCGCCACAGCTCAAAATACATTGCCGAAAAGGACAGCTTGGTTGCTCAATACGCCACAGACGGCAACAACGAGTGGGAGCTCGCCCACCTTGGCGGCGGTGTTTATACAATTACAAACAAGGCAACAGGCAAAGTGTTAGGTATAGAAAACTCCTCACATGACCCCCTCAGCAAGCTTGTTTGTGAAGAATACACGGGCGAAAACAGCCAGAAGTTTGCCTTTATTGAAGCAGATGGCGGTTTTTACCGCGTAACGGCAATCCACGCCTCAAAGGCACTTGATGTTCTTGATGCATCAAAAGAGGACGGTGCAGGCTTTATCCAGTACAGATATCTTGAAACACACAATCAGCAATATAGTTTAGAGCTTGTTGAAAAGAAGGATGTTACTCCTCCCGTTGATACAAACGAGGGCAAGCTGTACGTTACCGTTAACGGCGTAAGAACAGAGGGTGATGTTGATTCTGTTATAGTTAACGGCAGAATGCTTGTTCCCCTCCGTCAGGTGTTTGAAAAAATGGGTGCAGAGGTTATATGGGACGACAATACAAAAACTGCAACCTGCAACCTTAATGGTACAAGTGTAAAGGTTACACTTAATACCTCCGTGGCACAAATCAATAACGAAAGCCTGACTCTGGATACCACTCCTGCCCTCATCAACGGAAGAATACTTGTTCCCGTCCGTTTCATTGCCGAGGGCTTGGGTGCTACCGTAACATGGCGTGAAGGCACAAAAACTGCTGAAATTTTAAAGTAACAGGAGCATTTTTATGACTCATAAAAATTTTCGTGTATATGCAAAAAACAATCTTGATTTCAACGTAGTACAGTATGGCTACCGCAAATGTGAGCCCCTTTTTTCCGAAAAGCCTCATATATGGCCGAACTTTCTTTTCCATTATGTCCATTCGGGAAAGGGCACTTTAAATGTTGACGGTTCAATATTCAAGGTGCAGGAAAATCAGGGATTCATTATTTTCCCCGGTCAGATAGCAAACTATATTGCAGACGGCGATAACCCTTTTGAATACACCTGGGTTGAATTTTTCGGCAACGGCACAAAAAACCTCATTGCCGCCTCCACCCTTTCTCCAAAAACTCCTGTCATAAACGACACTAACGGCAAAACGGGCAAAGCTATATGGGATCTGGTGGAGTCCGGCGAAATGTCCAATGCCCTTTTAATGAGCAAGTTCTGGGCTTTTGCTGACACACTCATGGGGCATACTGTTTCCAACACAACCCATTCCGACCTCTATGTCGAAAAAGCAATTTCATACATAGGCGAAAACATCGGCAAACCCACAACAGTAAGCGACGTATGCCGTCATCTTAACATTTCCCGCAATTACTTCTGCAACATTTTTACGGAAAGCATGGGGATTTCGCCAAAGCGGTACATCCTCAATCAGCATATGGAAATGGCATTTGAGCTTTTAAAGCGCAGTCATTTCTCAATTGGTGAAATAGCAAGCATTGTAGGCTACGATACACAGTCAAAATTCACAAAAGCATTCACCCGCTACACGGGGCAATCCCCCTCAGCCTACCGAAAGCAAAAAGGAGAATAGTATTATGGAAACTATAGCAAAAATATGGGAAAAGCTGGATGAAAAGCTTTCCGTAACCGCAGTAAAAAGCTTTGACAAAATCCCCTATACATCATTCAACGGGGTGCATGACAATAAAGCCGAAACAGACATATGCTGGTGGACAAACGGCTTCTGGCCGGGCTTAATGCTCCTTATGTACAACGGCACAGGGAAGGATGTGTACTTAAACTGTGCCCGTAATGGACAGAAGCTTTTAGACGGAGCCTTTAAAAACCGTGACGGATTACATCACGATGTTGGCTTCATGTGGCATATTTCCTCCGGAGCAGACTACCGCCTCACAGGTGACAGCACGGCACGTACCCGTGCACTTTTTGCCGCCGATATGCTCATGGGCCGTTACATGTTGAAGGGCGGATTCATCCGTGCATGGAACGATGAAAATAACACAGACCGCACAGGCTGGACAATTATCGACTGTATGATGAATATCCCTCTCCTTTACTGGGCATCAGAGGAATTAAAGGTTTCAAACTACAGAGAAGTTGCCATTGCACATGCCGACATGACCCTCCGCGACCATATCCGTCCCGACGGAAGTGTCAACCATATCTGTGTTCATAACACAGCTACCGGTGAGCTTCTTGAAACCTTAGGCGGTCAGGGCGTAGGCGTTGGCTCATGCTGGTCCCGTGGTCAGGCATGGGCAATATACGGCTTTATCCAAAGCTATACCCACACAAAGGACGTTAAATATCTTGATGCAGCAAAAAAATGTGCCAATTATTTTATAGCTTCTTTAAATGGCGAATTTGTTCCCGTAAGTGACTTCCGTGCACCAAAGGAACCGGTTATTTATGACACTACTGCAGGGGTTATTGCAGCCTGCGGCATGATTGAAATTTCCAAAGTCCTTGATGAAAACGAAGGCAGACTGTATCTTGATACAGCAATTAAAATTATAAAGGAAACCGACGAAAGGTTCTGTAACTGGTCAGAGGATGAGGACACAATAGTTCAGATGGGCAGCGAAAGCTATCACAGTGAAAAGGGACAGCTCCCCATAATCTATGGCGACTATTATTTAGCAGAAGCGGTTTCACTTCTTATGGGCTTTGACCGCACAAACTGACAGGAGCATTTTTATGACAGATGTAATTAAATTCAACGAAGGCTTTGGGATAAGGCTTTCCCCCACCACTCCTCCATCACGCTTTTCGGAGGAAGTAACCTTTAAAATAAAGGTTCACCCCTACAGACAGAATTATCTTTCCTTAAAGCTCAATTCTGCCGAAAAATACACTCCAATATTTATATATATTGACGGCAAACAGCTGGGCTATGCAAAGTGCAGTGATTTTGAAGCATTAAACCTCTGCTACGGTAACTTCAAGCCCGAGGGTGCATTTTATGTAACGAGTGCACTTCCCATTTTCTATACAAAGGGTAAAAATGAAATTGAGCTTTCACTTCGTCAGGCAGAGCCCTATGATGATTTAAATGAGGTTTACGGCACAATTTACGAGGCGTATTCAACCATTACGCCTTCTTTTCCTCTGCCCGAAAATAAAACACCTGTCAAAAAGAAACCCCTTGAGACATTTGATGTAAATTCACTTTCCGACAGCTACATCAATTCTCAGATAGAATTTTTCAATAATTCTCTTACAAAGCTACGAAATGATGAAAAACTTTCCATTACAAAATACGTTGAAGAGCTGCGCCATTTCTGTATGATGCTTTTTGAGCCCTACTGTCCTCTTTCTGATAAAGAAGAAGCTGTAAGGCTTATCCTTAACTGCATAAATCTTTATGTTAAAGACTATTTTGTAAGCCCCCGGTCACTTCTCCGTACCTCCCACCAAAGCGACTGGGGCGGTTACTATGGCGAATTAGGTCAGGCACTTTACATTATAGAAAGGCTTATTGACAAAGCATGGTTTGATAAGTTTCTTTCATCACCTTTTGACGAAAACCGAACAATAAAAGAGGCTTGGGAAATTTGCCTCAAAGCAAACTTTGACTTTGCCTCATCCCGTCAGAGCTATATCTATAATCAGACCTACTACACCTACGAGGGTGCCTGGAAGGCTATGGCAGGCTTGGGCGTTATAAAAAGCCGTTACTACATAGGCAAGGAAAAATGCGACCTTATCTTAAAGGAAGCATTGGGCATTGCTCCCTGGAAGGGCGAGCATATTCTCTTTGACAAATCGGGCAGAGAGCTCAACTTATATCACTGCCTTTTCAACCACGACAAAAACGCCCGTTTTACGGATGACTACATAAATATAGTCTGCACGGGCGAAGCGGTTCAGGGCACGGATGAAAAGGGTGAATTTTTACGTCGTAAACCCTATGGCAAAAACTATTATCCCCTTTCCCACACTTCCCTTTCCCGTGAAAACGGCTATGTAGGCAACTATGGCGAAACCTGCAATTATCTTCCCGAGTGGGTGTACCGCACCTTTAACCATGGTGACTATGAGCTCTCTGATTTGATTTTGAAGGCGGCTCTTGAAAATATTAATTCCCGTATGTATATGCGTTATGAGGGAGCCGACTCGGATGGCAACCAAATTATGCTTATGGAGCAGGCAATTGACGAAAGAAACCCCACCATGAATTCAAAGCCTGCCTATGGTGCAATCATCAACGACAAGCGAACTCTTCTTTTTGCCTCACTTGAAAGGCACATGGCAGAACACAGCGAGCGTTATTCCTCCCACGAATGGAACAAATATAAAGCATATGCAAAAAAAGCCGTTGATGCAGTCCGTCAGCAGCACAAGGATGGTCATTTAATACCTGCATTAGCTTATTTAAACCCCAATTATAACGATTTTAGAATTGACCGCACAATAAAGGACATTTTTAAGGAGGATATAACCTACTATCTTCCTCATTCACCTGAAAACAGTGAGGATTTCGTCTTTTTTGATATCGACAATCTTCTTTTGTCTTTAAAGAAGGGCACGACCCACATTTTTGCAGGGCTAAACCTCCGTAACCGTGCCTATTCCGCCTTTGGCAGAGCACATATTATAAAGAACGGAACACACCATTTGACCCAATTCAAAACCGACGGTATTTTTACCTATGGCGGAAGGTTTATCCGTCAACAGCAGGTCAATATGGACTTCATTGCCGACTCACAAGGCTCCAACTCCTATTCCCGCGGACCCGTACCCCTTTGTGAATTCGGTGCAACACCTCAGGCACTCTGTGGCGAAGAACAACCCATTACTTATCAGAAGGGCATCGGCAAGGTCAACCGTGAAAACTTTGAGGTGGATACACCTTACTCGGGCTATCCCGACATTATATGGGCAAAGATTGACGATTACTTTGTTATATGCAACACAACACGTGAAAGCTATGAAAATGCAAAAACCTGCACCCTCCCCTTTAAAATAAACGGCGAGGAGGTAACGCTTGAGCCCTTCAGCTACAAGGTTATTAAAACTAAAGATGAAATGCCCTTATCCTCCGTAACGGTGCTTGATGCCCTCAGTGACAATAACGGCATCCTTTTATCCTTGAAGGAAACAGAGGGTGAAAGCTACAACCTTTACCGCAACGGAAAGCTTTTAGTAAACACAAAGAAAAATGTATATCATGACCGAGATATTATAAACGGCAACTCCTACACCTATTGTGTATCCTCTGTTTTAAACGGTAAAGAAAGCGTGCTCTCTTACAAAAAGGATATTGTTGCAGCTTCACATTCTACCATAGGCGACTGCATCTGCTACGTGTCCTCATATAGTATGGAGGTTGAAAACTCATATTTCGGACAAGGTAACGACTACAAGCTCCAAAAGAGGCAAATTAATGATTCCTTATTGTTTTCGGCTTCTTTGGTGCACGGTTCCATGAGTATTTCGGCAGAAGTCACAAACTGCGGTATTATGGCACGTGAGAGCTATGCTTCTGACTGCCGTTATGCTTACATAGGCATTGAGGACGGCAAAATAGTTATCCGCACCCGCAGTAAAAACACTATTTACACTTTCGCCGAAGAAAAGCTCAGCCCACGTTATCTGGAATTTGACAAAGGTGATTTTACGCAGTTGAAGCTCATAGTGGAAAAGGATTTGCACTCAGTATGCTTCTTTGCATCAAGGGGCACGGAATGGGAGCTTTTACACCGTGAAGTTCTGCCCTTCCCCGAAATTTATTATGTGGGCGTTGCCATACTTAAAAGCGATGTAGATTTTAAGATTATTTCAAAAAAAGAGGAAAAATACGATTTCCCCTTCCCGATAAAGGGCATTACATTTCAGGACAATACCCTTCACATCCAAAAGGGGCTTGACAACAAATATCTTAAAATCGAGTCCTCGCAGGACGGCAAAACATTTACAACAGAAACAGACACGCTTGTTTCACAAAATTACCCCCTATCCTCACCAATGCCCTATTACCGCATAACACCCATAAACCGCCACGGCATTTCAGGCGAGGCAGTAACAATAAAAATTTTCAAGGAGGACTTAAAATGAAAAAAACAGTTTCTGTAATTCTTGCACTTACAGTTTTCTTATCCCTTATCCCTTCCTTTGCGTTTGCAAAGGATATCACAAAGGACAGTATTATTTATCTCGATTTTGAAAACGCCCTTCCCGAGGGTGTGAAAGCCGAGGGTGACTTCACCTACACCGAAGGTGTAGAAGGAGCCGCAGGTCTTTTTAACGGTGAAAATGCCTACCTTGTGCTCCCCGATACCATTACCGAAAACGTTACCGACTTTACCATCAGTGCATGGGTGAAGTTTAACAACATCAAACCCAATATATGGCAGAGAGTGTTTGACTTTGGCAATGAAAATGAAAGCAACCTCTTTTTAGGCACATGGCAGTGGGAAGGCTCCAGAAATGTACGTGCAAGTGTGCGTGATAACGGTCAGCCCACAAGCTTTGGTGTGTATGATCTTGGCGAATGGGTTCACTATACCTTAACCCAGGAGAACGGAAAGCTCAATTTGTACATTAACGGTCGCCTTATGGCATCAAGCGATGCCTCTGCAAGCTTAAAGGACTTTTCCTGCACAAATAACTACCTTGGCTACTACAATAAAAACACCGAGCCTACAAGTTACTTTAACGGTGAAATGGACGAATTTTTCTTTGCTCCCTTTGCACTTTCCGCATCCGAAATCAACGACATCGCCTTTACACATCTTTCCGATGAGGACAAGGCTCTGTCACTCTTAAGCCGTGTATACCTTACTAAAAAGGATGATAACACCTTCTCTTATTTTACATTTGATGACTCAGTCTCCTCTGTTTCCTGGACATCTTCTCATCCCGAACTCCTTACAGTTGAAGAGGGTGTAAAAACCACATCCCCCACACTTTGCGATGTCACCTTAACTGCTCATATCGTATCGGGCGAGGTTGAAAAAACTATCAAATACAGCTATGTAGTTGGTGATTTTTCAGGACAAATCACCGCCCGTGAAACAACCCTTGAACAAATTGAAATTGACAGCATCAGAAAGAATGCCGAAGAAATCAACACAGATAAAACCTATCTTATCAAAAACACAAAGGACAACAGCTATCTTTCCCAAAAGGACGGCAACCTTTCCTTCACAAATGACAAAACCGACCCCTCCGCCCTCTGGCGTTTTTACAAGTCACCCAAGGAAAATAACACCTATACAATTTCAAACCTTTCCTCAGGCAAGTGCCTTAACATAAGAAATCACAATAAAAATAAGGGTGCAGAGGTTCTTTTATATCAGGGCGGCAAAGGCATAAACGAGCTTTGGTACGTTATAAATAACAACGGAAAGTGCGGCATTTTATCCTATATGTCCGAATGGTTTTTCTGCGATGATTTCACCTTAAAGGGTCTTTCCGACTACACCGACTGGGAAATCACTGAAACAGAAAACACTCTTTTCACTCCCGGCACAGAATATATTGCTCCTCCCTCAAAATTCAAAGAGCTTGACGAAAATTATTACTATGCAATTAAATGCGACGAGGGCTATCTTACCTCCGATTTGACAAAAACTGCAAAAACACCGTCAGGCGAAGATGCACAGTGGGCTTTAACAAACATTGAAAACGAATACTACATTGTCACCAACCGCCTTACGGGCAAAAACCTTAACATTGCAGGTCACAATACAAATGTTGGTGCAAATGTTATCACATATGCTCCCGGTACATCAGGCAATGAACAGTTCTCCTTTGAAGAAACAGCCTTCGGCACAGTTATTACATCAAGAATTAATAAAAACCTTCTTACCTATGAGAACAACGGTCTTTATATGACAAAGAAGGTTAACTTCTGGAGAGTTGAAAAACTTTCAGAGAGACCTGCTTTGGAAAAGAAGGGCTTTGATGCCTCCGCATACCTTACAGACTATACCCCCGCTATTACCGAAGAGGTTGATTTCCGAACAGGCTTTATTCATCCCGGTATTCTTATCACAAAGGAAAACATCACCCTCATGCAAAGAAATATCCGTGAAGGTAAAGAGCCCTGGGCATCAAGCTTTGAAAAGCTGGCTACAGCTTCCATTTCAAGCCCCACAGTCCGCATCTACGCCTATGACTCAAACGCCGACACAACCTCTCTTAAAACAGAAGCAAGGCTTAAAAATATGCGTATGGACTCCAGAAGTGTTGTCAATCAGGCACTCATGTATGTTATAACAGGCAACGAGGTTTACCGCGAGAACACCATGACAATACTCCGTATGTGGTCACGCCTTCGTGATGTTTATGTAACTCTCGGTTCCGACCGTATCGACCATGGTGAAATCGGCTTTAAAATGGCATTTGCCGCAGAATTAATGAAGTATTCCTCCACCCAGAACCCCGACCTTGTGTGGACAGATCACGACAACAGTGAGTTCTGTGAGATGCTTGAAACCATTCAGCCCAAGCACGACAGCTGGTGGTACTGGATGAATCAGCACGGCATCTGCAACATGGCAACCATAGCAAATGCCATCTTCCAAAACGATATGGAGCTTTATAAATTAGCCGTACAGCGTACAACAACAAACCCCGAAAACGGCGGCACTATCGATTATACCCGTGGTTCAGGCGGTGCCATCACACAGATTTTCCGAATTGTAGACTTTGATGCCTCAAACGGTGACACCACCACACCCACCCTTGTTCATGCGGAGATGGGTCGTGACCAGGGTCATGCATACGGCTGTTTAGGTTCACTTGCACTTTGTGCACAGATGCTTCACACACAAAATACAAAGGTTGACCCCGTTACGGGCAAATATTCCGAAAAGGAAGATGCAGTGAACCTTTTCCAATTTGCAGATGAAAGACTTCTGCAGGCGGCAAGCTACATAGGCAAATACAACCTTGGTTATGACGTAATGCACCCCACTATCGATGTGGGAAGCCTCTATAATGACATTAACGATACAAACCGTGGCCTGATGTATCCTGCCTTCGGTATACTTTATAACTACTACAAGTACGAAGAAAAGGTTGACATGAGCCTTGAAAAGTACCGCTACCTGAAAGAGGCACACGAGTATAACCTTCCCGAGGGCTTCATCAACGACTTTTACATTGGCTTCAGTGACATGCTCTTTGCCCCCTCTGATGCAGATTACCCCTTCATAGAAAAAGAGGGCGACTCCTCCACAACATGGCAGGTTGAAAACTTTACAGCCGTAAACTCAGGTAATGCAGAAAAATGTGACGGCTATGCAAAAATCACACTTAACGGCAAAGCGCAAATTGCCTTAACAAACGGGCATTATCCTCCCTCAGTCAGGAACAATGTTATTTTAAAGGTTAAAACCACAAGTGATGTCAATGTAACAATACAGAATGAGCATACAGTCAATGCTCCCTTCGTTATGGGTATAATACCCGACACAAATGGCGAATGGAAGGAAATATCCTTCCCCGTTTTACCCCAGGGCGTTTTCAGACAGCGTATTTTCTTCTTAACCTTTGCAGGTGAAGGCACAATCGACGTTGACTATATGAAATTCACCAATTAAAAGGAGTTAATCATGAGCATTTACCCATCATATTGCTGTGACAGCAATTTCAACGATGAAAGTCGTGATTTTATTGTTCGCATAAATGGCGAAGAGACCTTTGTGCACAGAGTGTATGTTGACATGCACTCTGTGCAGGGTGCATCTATGGCAGCCTTTGATTTGGACGGCGAAACCGAAGTCGAAATCGAATGTAACATAACCTATGCCTGGCGTTATAAAATCCGCCCCGAAAGTCTTAATGTAAAATTCGACTACAATAACCGCAAAATTAAATTTAAAATTGACAAGCCGATAAATATTTCAATCGAAGTAAACGATGACATTGTACATAACCTTCATCTGTTTGCACAAAAGCCCATTCCAAAGCCTGAAGGCATAACAGTTCCTCCCGGCATTCACGGTGACGACATGATAGTTTCAGGCAAAACAACCGTTCTTCTGCCCGGAGTGCATTTCATCGGTGGCTGCGTTTTGAAAATGAAAGAGAATTCCGCTCTCTATCTTTGCGGAGGTGCAGTTTTAGTGGGCAGTATTGATTGCTTAAATATCAAAAACGTAAAAATATACGGCAATGGCATCATAAATTTGCATCAGTATCCCCGTTACAGCTGTTTTCACGGTATTAACCTTGCACACAGCGAAAGCATAACCATCGAGGGCATATCAATCGTGAACCCTCCTCACTATTCGGTAGGTCTTGGCGGATGCAATAATGTTTTAATAAAGGATATTAAGTGCTTCAGCTGTCAGGGCTGGAGTGACGGCATTGATATTATGTCAAGTCGGAACGTAACCGTTGACGGAGTTTTCATGCGCAACAGTGATGACTGTATTGCAATCTACGGCAGTCGCTGGGATTTTTACGGTGGCAGCTCCAATATACAAATTAAAAACTCTACCCTTTGGGCAGATGTGGCACATCCCACAAATATAGGTTGCCATGGTAACCATGCAAATGGCGGCGATGTAATTGAAAACATACACTTTGAAAACATTGACGTTCTCAATCACCACGAGCCTCAGGACGACTATACGGGCGTTTTTGCAATCAATGTCGGCGACGGTAATACAGCTTGTAATATAAGCTATAAAAACATCCGTGTTGAGCAGTATCAGCGCGGAAGGCTGATTGACCTGAGGGTATGCCACAACCCCAGCTACAATCCTATTCCCGGCAAGGAAATTCACGATGTTTATTTTGAAAATATAACCTATACCGGCTTTGGTGAATTACCTTCCAGAATAGCAGGCTTAAATGAAGAAAACCGTGTTTATAACATTTATTTTGACAATGTAACGGAACACGGCAGACCTATAAAAGAAAATCTATTAATCGGTAATTACACCAATAATATATACTTCAAATAACCAAAAATGCCACGGAAGCTCCGTGGCATTTTTTCTATTTAATTTCAAATTTTATAGGCTCAAGAGAGTTTTTCCATACATAGGTTTTAACGTATTCATTATAAGCATCATATGCAACCTTCACCGTGTATGTTTCATCATTTGTTTTTGGTGTAACAAACTCACTTTCAACTCTGTCAATCAAATGGTTTTTGTTATATACAGCATTGATAATCCATACCTTTTCTCCCTTTGAAGACAAAATATTAACCTTAATATCAGAAGCCACGGGTATCAGCTCCCATTGTTGATGATACCCTGAATTATACGTGTATTGTATAATATCAGTTCCGTCAGCTTTATTACCCAACCTTACATCAAGGCTGAGTCCGCTTCCGAAAGGAGCTATTCTGTAATAGCCTTGATAATATGTGTCATAATCATCCTCAAAGGACAAAAAAGCAAACTGCTGAGAGAATTTCCCTGCGTAGTCCTCTGTTTTAAGAAGAGCTCGTAAGTCATAAGAGTCATTATCAATGCTCAGCACCTTCCCTGTGGCTTTATTCGTAACAGTATATACTCCTCCGCCTATATCTTTAATTCCCCACAGCTGACGGTCGTCATTTATATCAACTTTGTACTGTCTCACATATCCGTCACTATCTACCTGCATTACACTACCCGAATTTCGGTTCACAATGCGGTACACGCCATCTTTAACCTTTCCCTCGGGTAGCATGGCTGTATTTGTGTCCTCTTCTCTTGTATAAAGAAGCGTTCCGAACCCAAACTGGTCAAAGCTGGAGCCGTGACTTGCCGCACCACCCTCGGGGCGTATTCCGTCTTTTTCAAGAAGAGCTTTAACGCCCGGCATTTCGATGCCTTTTCTGTTTTTATAATGATTATATATCATTTCAAAAACAGGTCTTACTCCGCCCTTGCCTGCTCTTGATGCATGCTCGGACCATGTTCCGCTTCCGGTGTACCAATAGTATGTGGTATAGGGTACATCCACCCCGACATGATATTGTGCCACATATTCTGCACCGTACATAAATCGGTTATTTGCCCAGGAGTATAAATCATCACCCTGGTTCCAGGCAATTTCACATACAGTTGCCATTAAGCCCACACCCATCATGGTATGCTCCATGTCACGACCTGCCTCCTGCCATTGACCTACGGGAACACCAAGTGTTGTTTCGCTTGCCTCGTATACCTTGGGCACGGCATTAAACACAGAACCGTTACCTGCACCGTATTTATAATATTCCAATGCCCTTTCGTAAATATCACGTCTGTCACAGAATACGCCTATAGCTATGCTTGACGCCATATTACACAAATCCCAGTTTGCCCAGTAATTCATAACATGAGCCCCGTTGTGGTCATCGCCA
Organism: Clostridia bacterium; assembly: GCA_017440585.1. Lineage (GTDB taxonomy): Bacteria > Bacillota > Clostridia > UMGS1883 > UMGS1883 > RGIG1927. The sequence continues at coordinate 17,710 of JAFSGW010000096.1, forward strand.
ATTTCACTGGAGTACAAAAACCTCTCATTCATCGGATAAAATACATCAAGAAGCATATCCTGCATTCTTTCCAGTTCAAAGCCTTCATAGTCACGTATTAATTCTGCCGCACATGCAAGCTCGTAACCGTAAAGTCCTGCTGCCAGATATCGGTCAGCATTACCGCTCACCAGTTTAAGTGTTCCCGACCAGGCATTTAAAATGTCTCTTGCACAGTCAGCATATGCCTCATCTCCCGATATCTTCCACCTTATTGCACAAAGATATGCTCTGTGGGCATCGCGATACAAAAGTGCACAGTTGTCACCCGTG
>JAFSGW010000097.1 GCA_017440585.1 Clostridia bacterium
AATATATTCCTCTATAGCTCAGTCGGTAGAGCGCATGACTGTTAATCATGATGTCGTTGGTTCAAGTCCAACTGGAGGAGCCAGGATCTTTAGCTCAGTTGGTTAGAGCTACCGGCTCATAACCGGTCGGTCCGGGGTTCGAGTCCCTGAAGATCCACCAGAAAAAAGCACTTCTTAAGAAGTGCTTTTTTCAATGAAATTTGCCTGTGGCAAATGAAATACACCTTGTGTATGAAATATTGCTTCGCAATGTGAAATATTCCTGACGGCATATGATAAGGCAAATTTTATTTCACATTTTTCTGAAAGAAAAATATTTCATAATCCGAAGGATTATTTCATGTCAACGAAGTTGATATTTCATTAATTATTTACATGTTGCTTATTCCGTGTTAGAATATTACCAGAGGTGTTGTACTATGAAGGAAAACAAACTTGTAGATTTATCTACGGATTTTGCAGTAAAAATTATAAAACTCTGTGAAACGATAAAGGGACATTATTCACTTGTCAATCAGTTAGAAAGAAGCTCAACATCAATCGGAGCAAACATTCACGAAGCAAACTATGCCCACGGAAAGAACGATTTTATTGCAAAATTACAGATTTCTTTAAAAGAATGCTATGAAACAGAATATTGGCTTGAACTTTTTATAAAGTCGGAAATTTTAGATAGAGAAACTGCGAAGGATTTATATAATCAATGTGGTACAATTCGTAAAATACTGATTTCATCCATCAACACCGCAAAACAAAATATTAGTAAATAAATTCTGCTACTATAACTTGTTGAAATAGGATTTGGGTTTCAGTGCTCTTTACTTTTTCAAGAATCCTTTTTGTTGCAGCTTCACCTCTACCTTCCCTCAAAAAAAACTACCAAATTTTCGCACTTTTTTCTTTGTTTTCTTTTACATTTTTTAGCTTTACATTCACACCAAAGAGTGCTATAATTCATTTCTGGTGCCTTATCTTGACACTCATATTATTTTACATTATAAGGAAGCGATTTTATGTCAAGCACATTGTTGTCAGTATCAATTGCTCTTTTAGGCGGTCTTTTAATGACCAGAGCATTCAAGCCCTTAAAATTACCTGCAGTTACAGCATATCTCATTGCAGGCGTGCTTATAGGCCCCTATTTCATAGGCAGGTTAGGCATCGACGGCTTTGGCTTTGCCACAAGTGAAGCCGTACATGCTCTTTCTCTCGTAGCCGACGTGGCATTGGGCTTTATAGCCTTTTCCATCGGCAGTGAGTTCCGCCTTGAGGATTTAAAGAAAACAGGTAAGCAGGCATTTGTAATAGGCATATGTGAAGCCCTTACAGCAGTTTTATTCACTGACCTTGCACTTGTCGCATTCCACTTTGCTATGCCCCATGTTTTAACCCTTCCCCAGGCAATCACCTTGGGTGCAATTGCATCTGCAACAGCCCCTGCCGCAACCTTGATGGTAGTTCGTCAGTATAAGGCAAAGGGTGCCGTTACCGACATTCTTCTTCCCGTTGTTGCATTGGACGATGCTGTGTGTCTTATAGCCTTTGCCGTATCCTTCGGTATTGCCCGCACAATGATTTCAGGTACAGTGGACATCATTTCCATTTTAGTAAACCCCATAATTGAAATCGCAGGCTCCCTTATTCTCGGTGCAATCATGGGCTGGATACTCACACAGCTTGAAAAAATGTTCAACTCCAATACAAACCGTCTTAATATGACAATCGGTTTTGTATTTGTAACAGTTGCACTTTCAAAGCTTTCCTTTCATATAGGCAGTTTACATATCGGTTTTTCCTCACTCCTTGTATGCATGATGCTGGGCACAGTTTTCTGCAACATCTGTCCCCTTTCTCACGATTTAATGAAAAGGGCCGACAAGTGGAGCTCACCCCTTCTTGCCCTTTTCTTTGTAATCAGCGGTGCAGAGCTTGAGCTTAACGTATTCAGCGACATTGCAATTGTTGCAATCGGTCTTATATATATTCTTTTCCGTTCCCTCGGTAAATACCTTGGTGCGGCATTCAGCTCAAAGGCAACAAAGTGTCCTCCTCAGGTTTGCAAATACTTAGGCATCACACTTCTGCCTCAGGCAGGTGTTGCATTGGGCATGTGCACAATTGCAGGCAACGAAATGGGTCCCCAGGGCACATTAATCCGAAACATTATCCTTTTCTCGGTTCTTATTTACGAGCTCTTCGGTCCCGTTCTCACCCGTATGGCACTTACAGCCGCAGGTGATATTCAGCCCAAGGGTGAAGAGGTTACAAACCGTCGTAAAAACATGCTTGAGGAAGCAGCAAAAATGTTCCACATTCACCACAGACACAGATAACGAAAAAGCTCCGCAAATGCGGAGCTTTTTCGTTACTTTATTCTTTCGCATATAATATCAAGCTGCTTTTGGGTTAAAAAATCATTCACGCCGAAGCTTTCACCGTAGCCTATCATATACCCCTTTTCATAACACCAGGAAAGTGCCCAATCGTTCCAGTAGCTTGAATCGGGAAAAGTATGTGTAACCCCTCTTCCGTCATAGCCTGTCCTCCGTGCCAGAAGCAGTGCAAATTCCCCTCGGGTTATGTAATGAGAAGACCTCATGGTCCAGTCGGGAAAGCCCGAAATAATATTATTCTGCACACATTTTGCGAAAAGCATTTTTGTTGCCGCATCAATATGCTTCATGTCTCTATACCCTGCAACATAGTGCAAATCGCCGGTTGCCTCTGTAAGCTTTTCTCCATACAAAGCCTTAAGTGCATCGGCTCTCGATACAAATTTTTGGCTGTAAACCTCTTTTTTCGCCTTTTCTATAGCCTCTGTAGTATGTTTCTGTCTGCATGCCTCAATCACCTCCACAGGCGATGCTGTTATCCCGTCCATGGAAATTCTCATCATAAGGTATAAAGCTTCCTTATCGCCCTTTTCAATCACGTTAACCCCCGGTTCTGTAGTAACTGTTACCTTATATCCCTCCTCACGGAGCACCCTTTCTGCTTCAAAAGAAAAGCTTCCATAGGGGTATGCAAAGGTCACGGGGTTTTCACCCATATTTTCAACAAAAAGCATTTTTGCAAGGTAAAGGTCATTACGGAACAAATGCTCCCACTCTCTGAAGTCCTCCCCCTCTTTTCGCACCACTCCTGCTCTTTCGGGGTAGCCTATATGCATGTTGTGGGTATGGCAACCGATAGCTCCCAGAGGCGACTCGTTCACCCTCTTTACCTCGTCCCATTCCATGGCATAGGGGCTGTAGTGTAAAAAGCCTGCAACGGCAAAAACCTCGTATTTAAAATCAAGCCTTTCAGCCATAGGCAAAAGTGTGGTGTAATTATTTTCATAGCCGTCGTCAAAGGTTATTACCACACTTTTTTCGGGAAGCTCCGCCCCGTTGTACACATAATCTATTACATCCTCAAATAAAACCGTTGTATAGCCCGCCTCTTTAAGTGAGGCAATATCCCTTTCTATCTTTTCTGCCGTTACCGAATACATTCCTCCCGTATCGTCAACACTGTGATACATTAAAACCGGTAACTCTACTGCAGAAGCCTTTACGCATCCGCTTAAAAAAAAGACAAAAAATACTGTCAAAAACTTTTTCATCTGAAAGTCCCCTTTTTTATTCTCTCAATTATATAGACACAAATTTCCCGAAAAAGTTGCATATTAATACAAATTTTTCAATAATCTGCTTCACTTGACAAAAAGGGCATTTCATTATAGAATATATGTAATAAATATTATTGAAAGGATATGATAAAAATGAAAATTGCACTTATTAACGAAAACAGCCAGGCAGCTAAGAATGCTCTTATCGAAGCTACACTCAAGAAGGTAGTTGAACCCCTCGGTCATGAGGTTCATAACTACGGTATGTATTCCGCTGAAGACACAGCTCAGCTTACATACGTACAGATCGGTATTCTTTCCGCTATCCTTCTTAACTCCGGTGCTGCTGACCTTGTAATTACAGGCTGCGGTACAGGCGAAGGTGCTATGCTTGCTTGTAACAGTTTCCCCGGCGTTCTCTGCGGTCACGTTGTAGACCCCACAGACGCTTATCAGTTCACTCAGGTTAACAACGGTAACGCTATCGCTCTTCCCTTTGCAAAGGGCTGGGGCTGGGGTTGCGAATTAAACCTTCAGTACGTATTTGAAAAGCTCTTCGTTGAAGAATGGGGCGGCGGCTATCCCAAGGAAAGAGCAGTTCCCGAACAGAGAAATAAGAAGATTCTTGATGAAGTAAAGAAGGTTACACATCAGGATATGTTCTATATTCTTGAAAACATCGACCAGGACCTCTTAAAGGGCGCTATCGCAGGCGAAAAGTTCTCTGAACTCTTCTTTGCTAACTGCAAGTGTGATAAGATGGCAGAAGTTATCAAAGCAAAGCTTGCATAAAACGCGAAGACCATGCAAAGATAAATTTTAATATTTATTTTTCATACGAAAGAAAGCATCTTCTGATGCTTTCTTTTTTATCTTGTTCTTTGCATTACCATCCGAACTAACCTCTCGGAGTATCTGCATACGCCTTCGGGTTAGTTCAAACGGTTCTTCATCCTTTTCTGCTTCGCTTTGAAGCTTGTATAAAATGCGAATTAAAAGAGACGTTCAATTTGTACTGCCCCCTGAAAGTTAGACCTAAAAATCTAACTTTCAGGGGGCAGTACACTTTTCAACCTTTTTTATATATTCTAATTTTTTTAATTGAGTTTTTGACAGATTATCTAAATACTTTTCAAACAATTCCTTAGCTTTGTCATATTCTTTTTTCTTCCAATATGCTTCTGCTTTTTTTAAATCATTTTCTATATAGTATTTTTCCAACAACGTATCTGCCATATAAATTTTATATTGATAAATTTGATCAAAATATATTTGATTGGACACATTGTAAGTTTCAAGGAATAATTGAACGACATTTGCTATATATATGATTCCTTTCTCTATACATTCCTTGTCAGCAATCTGATAAACTCCTTTGTATTTTGTTAACAAGGTGTATTCCAATGCATCAGATAATGAAAAAGTATTTCCTCGAAAGTCTTCAAACTCGCAGCCTATTTCATAAGAGCCCTTTGAAAACCATATTTTGATTCGATTTTCACAACCTTCATATGATATTGATGATATTGAATTATCCCATTTTTCTTTATCGATATTATATCCATAGTCTGATAAAAAAGAGAAATATTCCTTTACCAAGCTCTCATACATGACTTTCTACCTCCTTATTGTGGAGGATACCAGAAGACCATTTGGGGACGTCAGACTACGGAATAACCCCTGATCGCCCAGTAACCTTTACACTTTAATTATATAATTATCAAAAACCTTGTCAAGTGCTTTTACAAAAGCAAAAAAGAAAGAGTCAAGTGCAAACTTTGCACCTGACCCTTTTCTTATTTATTCAACCACCATATTCCAACATTCAGATAAAGTGCAAATATGCACCACACAAGATACGGGTACTGAAGATATGCCGCCCGTATGTCAACCACCCTGAATTCTTTTATCATCCGCCATATAAGGAAAATCAAAAGCACCAGCCATAAGGAGGATAATAAAAACATCCTTAAATTAAAGAATATTATGCTCCACAGAAAGTTTACCGCCAGCTGTGTGTAAAAGACCCCGGGCACGCTTCCCTCTTCCTTATAAACAATAGCCGCACCCACGCCCATCAGCACATAAAGTATGCTCCACACCACAGGAAAAAGCCACATAGGCGGACTTAGCGGTGGCTCTGTTATACTGTCATAAATGTTCATGTTTTCTCGTGTTAAAAGTGCCGCCACAGCACCCACACCTAAGCTTAACCCGATATAGTACACAAACGGCTTAATTTTTTGCCACATTACAATCACCTCTTCCTATTTATATGCAAAAACACTTGACTTTATCATCAATCGGGCGTATAATTATTGGGTACACGCGTTGAAGATGTGTAAGTAGGCTACAGAGGGTCATACAAGAGAGTAACCGTCGGCGGCTGTGAGCGGTTTTATGATTCTGTAGGTGAATTTCAGCATCGGAGCGTCCTGCGAAAGCTATGATTAAGCAGGGTGTAGCGTCACGTAAAACGCATTTAAAGTGCAGGTTTATCCTGAAATTGGGTGGTACCGCGGGTTATGCTCGTCCCTTTGTGGGGCGAGCTTTTTATATTGTTTATTAATTTATTATCATATATATTCTACGAAAGGAATGTTAATATGTCAGAAAAAGTAACAGCACTCCGTGACGAGCTTATTTTAAAGCTTAACGAAGCAACCGATGCAGCCTCTGTGGATGCCTTAAGGGTTGAATACTTAGGCAAAAACGGCTCTATCACAGGCTTACTGAAGGGTATGAAGGACCTTTCCATCGAAGAAAAGAAGGACTTCGGCCAGAAGGTAAACGTACTCAAGGAGGAAGCAGGCAAGTTAATTGCCGACAAAATTGAAGAAATCAAGAAATTAGAGGTTGAGGCGGAAATCAATTCCATGCCCGAATTTGACATTTCCACTCCTGCCAATCTTTCACGTGGCAGCTACCACCCCATCACACTTGTACAGCGTCAGTGTGAAAAGGTTTTCAAGTCCATGGGCTTTAACGTTGAGGACTACAGCGAGGTTGTAACAGACTACGAATGCTTCGAGGCATTGAACATCCCCAAGCACCACCCCGCACGTGACATGCAGGATACTTACTATCTTGAAAACGGTCAGCTTCTTAAGAGCCACACCTCTGCGGCTCAGAACGCTATCTACAAAAAGTATAAGGATGCTCTTATTAATGAGGGTAAGCCCATCAAGGCTATCTTCCCCGGCCGCTGCTTCAGAAACGAAGCAACAGATGCCTGCCATGAAAACACCTTCTTCCAGATGGAAGGCGTTATGGTTGACAAGAACATCTCCATTTCAAACCTTATCTTCTTCATGAAGACAATGCTTAGCGAAGTATTTCAGAAGGACATTAAGGTTCGTCTCCGTCCCGGCTTCTTCCCCTTCGTGGAACCCGGCTTTGAGCTTGACATAAGCTGTCTTATCTGCGGTGGCGACGGCTGTCCCTCCTGTAAGCATTCAGGCTGGCTTGAGCTTTGCCCCTGTGGTATGATTCATCCCGAAGTATTAAAGGCAGGCGGTATCGACCCTGAGGAATACACAGGCTTTGCTTTTGGTTTAGGCTTAACGAGACTTGCTATGATGAAGTACGGCGTTAAGGACATCCGTGATCTGAACTCAGGCTCTCTTAAGGCCCTCGGTCAGTTTACAGACGACGAATAATCGTAGGGACCGGTGTCCTCGACGGTCCGCTCAAATTTTCCCGATTCTTACGGAAAGGAATGAATATTTATGTTTTTATCTATGAACTGGATTTCCGACTTTGTAGACTTTACAGGTCTGGACAAATTAAAATTAATCAGTCAGTTTTCTCTTTCAACTGCAGAGGTTGAAAACGAGATTTTCTTTAAGGGCAGCGACATTGACGGTATCGTTGTTGCCGAAATCAAGGAGGTCAATGACCATCCCGACTCCAAAAAGCTCCACCTTTTAAAGGTTGATGCAGGTAACGGCGAATTAACAGACGTTGTCTGCGGTGCACCCAATGTACGTGTCGGCATGAAAACAGCCTTTGCTCCCGTTGGTGCCAGAATTGGCGAAATCACAATTGCACCCCGTCCCTTGGCAGGCTTTACAAGCTACGGTATGTGCTGTTCCGAAAAGGAAATCGGCATTTCCGACAATAACGACGGCATTATGGACATCACCGACGATTTAGCAAACGGTACACTTATAAAGGACGCCTATGAGGTTGATGACATCATATTCGAGGTTGACAACAAGTCCCTCACAAACCGTCCCGACCTTTGGGGTCACTATGGTATCGCACGTGAATTTGCTGCAATCGCAGGCAGAGAATTAAAACCCATTGACTCTGTTGACCTTACAAAGTATAACAATCTTCCCGCCATTGATATGAAGATTGAAGACCCTCTTTGTCAGCGTTACTCCTGCCTTCAGGTTGAAAACATCACAAAGAATGTAAGCCCCGTTAATATGCGAATCCGTCTTTTCTACTGCGGTATGCGCTCCATTAACCTTCTTGCCGACTTAACAAACTACTTAATGCTTGAAATGGGTCAGCCCATGCATGCATTTGACTCAAGAAAGGTTGAAAAGCTCCGCATAAAGAGGTTTGCTGCACCCTTTGTGTTCCGCACACTTGACGGTGTTGACCGTAACTGTGACGAAAACACTCTTATGATCTGTAACGACAATACACCCGTTGCAATCGCAGGCATCATGGGCGGTCTGGACAGTGAAATCGTAGAGGACACAACACGCCTCACACTTGAGTCTGCAACATTTGATGCAGTAAGCATCCGTAAGAGTACAGTTCGTCTTGCACACCGTACCGATGCTTCACAACGTTACGAAAAGTGCCTTGACCCTTGCCTCACAGTTCCTGCAATTGCACGCTTTGTAAAGCTTTTAACAGATATCGACAATGGCGTAGAGGTTGTTTCCTCTCTTACAGATGAAATCGCATACTCCTACCCCACACGTAACCTCACCTTCGACAAGAAGTTTGTTGACCGTTACACAGGCATTGAAATCTCTAACGACACAATCGTTAAAACACTTCGTGCCCTTGGCTTTGAGGTAGCTCTTGAAAACGATACATTCAACGTAACAGTTCCCTCATGGCGTGCAACCAAGGACGTTACCATGAAGGCAGACATTATTGAAGAAATCACACGTATCTACGGCTATGATAACTTCGAAATCAACACAGCAGCAGTTCCGCTGTACCCCGTTCGTGCCGCTGAAGAAAAAACAATGGAAGAAAAGATTAAGGATATCTTGGTTAAGAGATTTTCACTCCATGAGCTTCACTCCTACGTATGGGCGTACTACGATGAATATAAGGAATTAGGCATCGAGGTTGAGGACAACATCAAGCTTGTAAATGCTACAAACCCCAACATTGAAACTATCCGTAAGTCCATCGTTCCCACGCAGCTTTGTCAGGTAAAGGCTAACACGGGCTATGCTCCCTCCTTCGGCGTTTTTGAAGTAGGCAGAGTAATAAACGGCTTAAAGGAAGATGGTCTCTGCAAGGAAGAAAAGAAGCTTTGTATTACACTTTTTGACAAAACAAAGAGCGTAGAGGAAGTATATATCTACCTTCGTGACATCTTGGCTGTTATCACAGACGACCTTCGTCATGCTACACTCACCTTTGAAAAAGCAGAAGCAACTCATTCCTATGAGCATCCCAGAAACCTCAACGCAATTTACTTAAACGGTGTTAAGCTTGGTACAATGGGCATCGTTCACCCCGTTATCGGTAAAAAGATTGACAAGAAGGCAGCCATCGTATTTGCTGAAATCGATGTAACAGCCTTCTCCGGCGAAAAGAACAACTCCATCAAGTACGTTGAGCCCTCCAAGTACCCCGAAATGGAAATTGACGTTACCTTTGTTTCCGATAAGTATGCTCCCATCGGCAAGGCTATAGAAAACGCCAACTGCCCCCTTATCAAGTCTGTAAAGCTCCTTGACACATATCAGGACGACGCGGGCAAGTCCATCACAGTACGTATTCTCTTCTCCCATGGTGAAAGAACGCTTACAAAGGACGAAGTAATGGAGGTTGTTGACTCCATCATAGCCACCCTCGAATCTCAGGGCATCCCCATGAAAAAATAATTTCACACACAAAAAAGCAACCGCAATGCGGTTGCTTTTTTTATGTAGTTATACAGGACCTACTTATTTACCTGTGTACATGAAGTCGAATGTAAGCACGCCGTCAACGAACTGAGGATTTTCAATGCATGTCTTTGCAACGCTGTTGTTATTGTTAACTCTTACGTAATCTGTCCACCATGTAGCAATGGAAGCAGGTGTACCCCATGTTGTATCGGGAGTAATTGTAACTCTTACGCCACCTTCGATAGCGGAAGATTCAACTGTGAAGAATACATCGCCTGTATACTTGCCTTCTTCAACTGTCATTTCTGTGCCGTTGTAACCAAGGCGGATACCTGTCTGGTTAACGTAAGCGTTAAGAACGTTCTTAACTATGCCTTCAATTGTGTAAGCTGCATCCTCAGCATCAGCCCTACCATTCTTCATGATACCTGCAGATACCTGATAAATGCTTCTTGTTACTTCGCCTGTTGTGATTTCAACGCCATTAACCTTTGCGTATACAGAAGCTGTATACCTTCTGTTATAGTTGGATTCCTTAAGGTTTGTAATAGCAGCGGAGAATATGCTGTTAGCATCATCCTGGAACTTGTCAGCCTTAACGTATACAACGTTTTCGGATTCTTCCGCTGTTACCTTAATACCAAATTCTTCAGCTTCTTCAAGAAGTGTATCGTTGTAGTCAGCTGTTGCAAGGAAGCGGATACCACTGTCTGCCATAGCATTAAGCTTTTCATCTGCTCCAAGCCTTGTAGATCCTATACGCACCTGGGCACCGTTTACTATTTCAAGTCCTAAAGCCTTTGTTGTAAGAGTCATGTCGTTTTCAACAAGAACCTCTATCACATCGTTTTCGGATGCATACATAACGCCTGCATCGTCAAAGATTGCACCCGCAAGCTGAGCCTTGTAGCTGTGGCCCTTAATAACCTTCTTTTCAGCACCGTCAACCCATACTGTACAAAGCTCAACAGGGTTTGTGTTAACAGTAATGTTTGAAATAACAAGATCATTCTTCTTGTTAATATCGCCACCATTTACGAGAACTGTCATTATATCGATGTATTCCTGAGCCTTTCTGAAGCCCTTTTCGCCTGTGGAAACAACTGTACCGTCAGCCAATTCTACATAAAGCGTGTATGTGTCTGAGGATGCATCCATCTGAAGTATCATATGGTATGTTTCCCCTACTTTAACCACGTCAAGAAGCTTAACGCCTTCACTTGTGCCTGCCTTGTCACCGCCTGTCGCATTAAGAACACCCTTATTGGGGCTTATACCGAGGGCACCATTACCAAACAGTTTACCCACGTTACCACCTAACTGGATAGATGAATCAACAATCTGGTTAATTGTGTAATCAAACTCCATTGTAAATCCGCCATTGATCTGAACGGGGAATGCTACCTGATGACCGGGCTGAGCACCGTAGGATTCAGTATCGGGCAGTGTGAACTCGTCAATAATGGTAACATTAACAGTAACGGTACTTTCAATCGCATCCTGCGTACCGAACTGAACTGTTACTGTACCGTCAACTGTGTTTGTGCCTGCATCATATGTATCAGGCTCATTCCAAACCACTGCACCATCAACTACAGTACCGAAGCTACCTGTAACCTCAACTGTATTGGGAAGCACTACCGCATCATTACCAAACACCTTAATTTCAGCAGGTGCTGCAATTTCCTCAATTTCTTCCTTTGCCACTTCCTTGGCTTCCTCAATTTCGTAAAGACCGAAATCTTTAAATGTGGCACCCGTCCAACGGAACGCACTCTGAAGATAAGCGTAACCCTCTGTGTTTGTAAACACGTAATTGTTTACTCCACCTGAGTCCATAGCAGCCAATGTACCGATATGCTCGCTATTATTTGTTGTACCAACAAGCACCGGTGCATCTGTTGTGTTCTCGTCAGCCTTCAGCTGATTCTGTAAGGATGTAATACGCCATGCATTGCCGTCACCTGTTACAGTTGTGTATGTGTACAGATATGTCTTACCCTCTTCAATAGCCCAGCTTTGGTTAAGAGATTTATTGTCAGCGAAGCCCTTGTTGCTCAAGGTAATAGCACCATCGGAAACTGTTGCACCCGACTGATTGCCGTCACCGCCGAACCAACCAAGGGTGCCGTAAGCAAAGTCGGCATTCGGAACAAGGTTATTGCTCTTAATTTCATACTGAACGCCGTTAACAGCAACAGTATCCCCGATAGCGTGTGTGCCTGCATTGGCAAGTGCTGTCATCTGAATATCTCCCGATTCAGCAAGAACTGTTTCTTCTGCACTGTATATAGCATTAAGACCATTTTCCGCATATACCAGAGAGGAGAAGGTTGCACCATCCTCCAGTGCAGGATTATAGCTCTTTTCAACAGTCTTAAAGGTTTCTCCGTTCAGCTTGTATGTAGCAGTAACGTAAACGGGCTTTTCAACGGAAATCTTAAGATTTTCTATAAGAATACCGCCCACGGGACAGCCCAGATATACAGTAGTTGTGCCTTCAGTCACAAAATCTGTAATATCAATCTTCGAGGTTCTCTTCACGGGGTTTGCATTTTTCTCACCAACCTCGTTTGCAAAGTAGCTGACCGATGCATCATACTTGAACTTGCTTTTGTCGTAGCCCGATGAAACCGCGTCCGACACTACAAGTCTCTGCCAGTTACTTGCACTCTTGTTACCAAAGGTTGTTCTGTTTGCACCTGTTACATAAAGGAAAACCTTGTCGCCCTCTTCAATCGTGGGGCTTTCAAAGGTTACCGTTGCAATACGGCTGTTCACATAAGCATCCTTCGATGTGGAGTTATATGTTTCTCCCGATACCATATAATCCATACCACCGCTGCCGTAAGCTACGAAATACTTCATTGCGCCTTCCTTGTCGCCGGCATCTTGTGCTGATGCCGTAAGCTTGTTATACTTGTACACCGTCCATTGGGGAGTAATTTCCTCCGCCTGTACGCCCATAGCAGGAATAAAGGCAAGTACCATCACCAAAGCCACTACAAGTGATAACATTCTTCTGATTTTCATATTTCTTCCTCTATTCATTAAATATATTTTATTTTGAAATAAAACAGCAAATCTTATTTCTTGTATTCAAGCCTTCCTGTTCTTCTCCAAAGAGTCCTTCAGCCCCCTCCGCGGAGAGGGCAAAAAGGCTGATTTGGAGGAAACAACCAAAAGGCTAATTAACAACTGTTTTTCTTGCTATAGGTAAAAGCTTTTTATTCCACAAAAATACCGCCATACTATTTCCTGTCACATTTTCAAACTCAACGCTGAGCGTCTCATTTTTCACCAGTGAAACGCTCTTCCTTGCAGCAATTGACAAAGTGTCAGGCTCCGAATAGCTTCCCAGGAATAAAACATAGTCCCCGTCGATTTTGCTTTTCATCGTTACAAGAACCTTTCCTCCCACATTTTTTGCATCAATCTTCACCTTTTCTTCATCGGTATAAAAGCCTATTTCGGAAAGGGCAAGGCTTCTGTAGGAGCCATTACTTAAAGTGTCAAAGTACAACAGATAATACTTATACTTTTCGCCCTTCGTATCAATCGGCGTTTGTGCAGGTATAAACTCGCTTGTCGCAGTAACATCACCTATTACACCCACCATTGGTGCACCTTGTGTTCCCAGAGCCGACAAATTGGTCATATCTGTGTTTGATGCATATATTTTAGCTCCGTTTATACGTTTGGCGTAGGTGCCCTCACCGTCCTTCTCAGTATATCGACCTACTGCATATATGGAAGTTATCGCCTCTTCTTTCTTCAGCTCAAACTGCATATACTTAATGCTTGTATTATCCTTCGATGCATACGCTGTAGACACTACACCATCAATGCAGTTTTCGGGAACCCAGGAAGAGTTATAGCCGTTATCAGCCGCCTTCAAATTCACAATTTCTACCATATCACAGCTTACAATTGAACTTTCGCTCACGTTAATTTTTGCCGCCACATCAAAGCCCTTGTCGGTTTTACACGTAACGGTAAATGTACCCGGCATATATACATCAAGTGTTCCGTCTACGTGCACAACACCGTTTGCAATGCTGTCTGTTGACCACGCTGTAGCTTTAATCTTCAGATATTCATTAAAAACTCCAAGCTTATATTTGCCCTTTGCAACAGAAAACTCCTTGCTTTCCTCACCATCAAGGGTGATAAACGTATAATTTTCAGCCTCAACAAGGTTAAAAATCACCGTTACACTTTCATCCTTCGACAGTGTAACTTCTATATAATTTCCGTTTTCGTTATCTGTAATTGTCTGCTCAAAGCCTTCAATCGTTGCCTTATCCCAAGCCTCGCCACAGCTGAGCTTTATCTTATTTCCGTCTTCAAAGCTTGTGAGGGTAACCTCTGCCGTTTTATTCTCCTTATCCCAGCTAAGGCTTGTAACCTCTGCTCTTGTTCTTGCCATAAGTCCCTGTACCTTACCATTTCTCCATTCCGGAGGCAATGCAGGCAGTATCTCAATCTCACCGGTGTTTGAAAATACCATCGCTTCGTTTATGGCACCCAATGAACCAAATGCTGTATCAGTACAGAAGGAGTCACTTCCACGGTCTGTGTTATGGTCTGTAAGAAGTGATGAATAGTATCCGTTGCTGCTCATCATTTTCAGAAGTGCAAAACTCACGCCGTCACCACGCTTCAGTCTCGCATCAACAAGTGCCTTGTGTATCCATCCGTGACCTGCCGTTGCATCACCGGTGTTATATCTGTTACGGTTATCCATTGCAATATCAGCAGCTCGGGCAAGCTCTTTATTGCTCCGAGTTTCATATCCGGGCCATGCAGGATACAAATGACTTAAATGACGATGATTATTGTTTTCTTCATAATAATCGCTTGACCATTCTTTAAGTGCACCGTCACTGTCAAATTTATACTCTGCAATATCGTTTTTAAGCTTAGTCCACTTATCAATTGCCTCTTCATATCCCTCTCTTTTCACAGCTTCTTCAATTGCACAAACCATATCAAGCCCATCGCGTGCTGCAGCAATATCCATAGTCGCATTCATCGTTATGCCCCCGGAATATCCCGAAGGCATATTTTCAGGTGAATAAGTGGGAATGATTATATACTTCTCGCCTTCTTCAAGCACTTTCTTATCTGCATCATACCTTGCGATTCCGTTTACATCCATATAATACTCAGACGAAACAATCTGCTCCCAGAAATTTGCCTGTTTTGTCAGAAGAGGAAGGAGAATATCCTTTTCCAGGTCCAGGTAGCCTCTATCTTTAATTGCATCAAATTCCGCGTCACTCAGGCCACCATCATTAACACTTAAAACCTCCTGTAAATCGTCAATTCTCATATATTCGTTTATCGGAATTTGAGTATTGCCGAAGCACTGCCAGTATTCATATATGGGAAGTAAAAGCCAGCTTGCACCTGAGTTCCAGTACTGTGTCGGGTATGCATTGTCATACTGCACCATCATTGCTCTGTCTACATCCATATTGTGCGGTGTCTGAATAGCATCATGCATGCCATAGGTCATGTAGGCATTTTTCATAAAGTCAGGTGTATTGCGCAGAAAGAATGTGATATAACCTTCCTGCATAAGAGAGAAATTACCCGTATTCATACCGCTTATCTGCAAATTAACATTTGCATCCACAGTAAAAACAGAGCTCCATCCCGGGTTCCATTCACCTGTCCACATACCATACAGTCTGGGGGCGGTAGCTCCGCTGCAGCAAATCATGCTGTAACGTGCCGCATCATATGCCCTCTTTGCAAACATTGGCTCCATTTCGCTTTTATTTTCCCGCTGAAGTGCAATTATTTCATTATTATCAAGCTCTTCATTGCCTTCATCTCCGCTGATGTTAAATGAAATCCTGTTAAATTCTTCCTTCTGGAGCCTTGCAGAAGGAGCAAGTGCATCCTCATAACTGAACCTGCCGTCTTTTGTATACTTATCCTTTACAGCTTCTACGTCAGCTATCATATCATCTAAAAATTCATACTCTGTCATATTGGAAAATGCAGTCATTCTGTCTTTTGTCGCACCCGTTAAGTTAAATGTTCTGTCACTGACCGTAATAAGGTAAACATTTTCCGCATTTTCAATCTTTACACCGCTGCTGTCACCCACGCGCATAGAGTCAGCGGCAGATATATCAATCTTTGTCTTTTTTGCATTTTCACCCTCTGCAATAATATATGTAACGCCACCATAGCCGCCGTCAACAAGCTCACTGCCACTGTACTCCGGGTACTTTGCCACCATTGCCACATAGGCTGCATCCTCGGGTACAATTATCTTGTACCTCTGCTTGGTTGCATCACCCGTCGCCTTACACATTTCGTTTATGGCATCAATACTTATTGTCATATTAATAAGCTGACCTTCGTCGGATTTTGAAAGCTTTGTAACAGAAACATTGTCTGCTCTTGATGTAAAGCTCACCCTTTCCCATGCTCCATATTTATCTTCATAATATACGCCTGTTTCTGCAGTTTCATAGTTCACCCAACGCCTGTAATCAGTAACGCTGTCAACATATGCACTGTTCAATCTTAACTGATGTCCCGGGTGGAAGGAATAATATCTGGTTCTTGTTCTTTTATGGCCGTTTGCTTCTGTAATAATCCACCCTGCATTCTTATTCATAACACTCTGCCTTGCAGCCTCCAGCTGGCTTGTCAGCACCAAAGGTGTATATCTGGGTTCACTTGTAGGATAGTTAAAATAATTATTCTGAAAAATAAATGCATCGGAATAAGGCTCTCCACTTGTGACGTATCCAAGCAACCCGTTACCCGAAACAAAACCGTCACGCCATGCACGACTTGAAGAATTTGTGCTCCTTTTCACAATTTCGCTGTAGCTTTTTACATAGCTTCCTTTTTCATAGAAAGTATGTGTGTTATCCCGGACATCTCGTACCTGTACATTCAGATCTTCAATATATATGCCACAGGAGGGGCAATAAACATAAACAGTTGTCTGTCCTTCAGTCAAAAAGTCCGTAATATCTATCGCAGATGTTCTCTTTACGGGGTTTGGGTTATCCTGCCCCTTTTCACCCGTGTAATAATTCACCGCCGGATCATACTTAATTCTATCTTTATCATAGTCCGCCACAACGGCATCGGTAACAACAAGCTTCATCCAGTTGCCTCCTTTGAATGTTGTTCTGTTATAGCCTGTAATGTTAAGAAATACTCTCTCTCCCTCCTTAACCTCAGGTGTATCAAAACTCACGTGAGCAATTCTTGCATTAGCATAGCTCTCTGTCGATGAAAAGCTTGTAGTCTTATTCTGCACAAGAACATCCATACTGTTTGATGCATAAGCCACAAAATACCTTTTCTGGCCGTTATATGTGTCGCCGGCATCCTCTCCCGACAAGCTGAATCCATTATATTTATATACCTTCCAGGCAACAGAAATAGTCTCACTGTCCGCCAGAACACCAAGCGGAACAAAAATCGATGAAATTAATGTCAAAATCAAAAGAAATGATAAAACTTTTTTCATGTTTGTTCGCCTCCTTATCAGCAATTATAACATTGAGGTTTTCCACTGTAAATACGACCACGTGACACAATCAAATGCAAAATGTCACACCTGCACTTGAAATTCCCCTTTAAAATGGTATAATCAAATCATGGAGGGAATCAGTATGGTTTTAATTGAAGGGGCTAAAATTGTTTTTGATTTTGACAATATCACTGTAAAGGTTTTCAAAGTTTACCACACTCTTACAGGTAAAGATTTTCCCAGGCACTGCCACGGCAAGAACTTTTATGAGCTTCATTATATTGCCTCCGGTTCAGGTTCCCTTATTACCGACGATAAAACATATCCTCTCAAGGCAAACTCATTTTATATGACAGGTCCCTATGTTTATCACGAGCAGCGTGTTGATAAACAAGACCCCACAGAGGAGTACTGCATACAAATGGAAATGCACTATTCCCAAAACATCCCCGCCAATGAAGCCTCAAAGCTTCTCATGGATACCGCCTTTTGGATCGGCGAAGGCTTGCATGACGTCAATCAGATTTTTAAGTCAATTTCTGAGGAATGTGCCAGAAAGAATACAGGTTATTTACAATCGATAAAAAGCCTTATTTCTCTTCTCCTCGTTTCATTAGTTCGCAATTATTGCGGCAATGCTGTACAACCTTCATATGAAAGGGATAATCCCGATTATAAAAGGCTTATCATTATTGAAAGCAGCTTTCTCTCAGACTTTGCAACTCTTACTCTCAGCGAATTAAGTAAAAGGTTAAATTTAAGCAACCGCCAGACCCAACGGCTCTTAATGCAAAACTATCAGCATACCTTTTCCGAACTGAAGCGAGATGCAAGATTTAACAAAGCAAAGGAACTAATCCGTTCGGGGGTTTCTGTTTCCGATGCAGCTTACGCTGTAGGCTATTCAGACGTCAGAAGCTTAACAAATAAATCATTGAATGAAAAAAAAGGACTGTAAAAAGCTGATATAATCCCCTTAGAGTAGACACTTGAAATAACAAAAAATTTCAAGACTATTCTAAGGGGGTTTTTCTATGCCTAATTTTAAAATCGACTATGAAAACAAACTAAAAGCAGTATTAGAGTATTTGGATGGAAACACA
>JAFSGW010000098.1 GCA_017440585.1 Clostridia bacterium
CGGCAAATTTTCCGCCATAGGGCACCAAAATGCTCGACTATACGTCAGTATAGTCTCCGCTTTTAGTATCCTCTGACAAAAAATTTGCTCGATTAAAACTCTGCGACCCTTTCCTTAGGGAAAATTGATGGATTTTTGGCGTGGAGCTTGCCGATAGGCTGGCGCCTTTCAAAAGTGACAAGCCGAAAAGGCGCAATTTTAACAAGGAAAGGGCATATGGGGTTCAACTCCCCTCGCCTTATATTTCATTTTTGTTAAATTTCACAAAACCTATTGCATGTCCACCGAAATAATTATATAATATACACAAAGAAAGGAAACCCTTTCTAAACGACACAAGGAGGCTACTGTATGAAGATTACTATCACAACAAGGAAAACATTCGTTAACGAAATCGACAAAGGCATGATCGAAAAGAAAATTGGCAAGCTTTCAAAATTTTTCAGTGATGATGCAGAGGCAACAGTTACAGTTTCCTCTCAGAAAAACGATAAAATAGTAGAAGTCACAATTTTTGCAAACGGTATTGTATACCGTGCCGAGGAGCGTAATGAGGATATTTTAGACGCTGTTGACAAGGCTGAGGTTGCAATTGACCGCCAGATCAGACGTAACAAAACAAGGCTTGAAAAGAACCTCAGGCGTGAAGCCCTCGTTTTAGATACAGAGGAAGCACCCGTTGAGGAGGAAAAGGAATTTAACATCATCCGTACAAAAACCCATTCCTTAAAGCCCATGAGTGCTGAAGAGGCAATACTGCAGATGAACCTTTTAGGTCACGAATTTTTCATTTTCCTTAATGCTGACACTGACTCCACAGATATTGTATATAAGAGAAAGGACGGTAATTACGGTCTTATCGAAACAAAGCTGTGATTAAAATAAAAGAAGCTGTCATTGTTGAGGGTAAGT
This sequence comes from Clostridia bacterium, assembly GCA_017440585.1. Classification (GTDB taxonomy): domain Bacteria; phylum Bacillota; class Clostridia; order UMGS1883; family UMGS1883; genus RGIG1927. The sequence goes on from JAFSGW010000098.1 coordinate 913, forward strand.
ATGATAAAATGCAGCTTAAAAAGGTGTGCGATGCCTTAATTATTACAACCGACGGCTTCCGCATCTTTCGTGACAAAGACAAAAGAGAGTTTTTAAAAGCCCTTGCCCAAAGGCAGGGGCTTATTATTTTGACAGACTCGGACCGTGCAGGCTTTGTCATAAGAGGTCATTTAAAAAGCTTTATCCCTCAGGAATATATTAAGAACATTTACATTCCCGATATAAAAGGTAAGGAAAAAAGAAAGGACAAGCCCGGTAAGGAAGGGCTTTTAGGGGTTGAAGGCATTGATGAGGAAATACTCTGTTCCCTTTTAAAGGAGGTAGAGGCAAAAACCATCCACACAAACACAGACCCTATCACAAAGGCAGATTTGTATTCTTTGGGCTTATCAGGGCAAAAAGACAGCAGCAAGCTCAGGCAGGCTCTTATAAAGGAGCTTTCCCTCCCCTCCCGTTTAAGTGCAAATTCACTTCTTGAAATTTTGAATTCAGCATACACAAAGAAAGAATTTTTTGAATTCTGCGAAAGCTTTGAAGACTAAAAAGAAGCACCCCTCGAGGGGTGCTTATTTTTAATCTTCAAAGTTGAATTCGTCCTTATATTTTTCCTTAAATGCTTCAAATACAGCGGTTAAAGTATCGTCATCTTCAACGGGAGCGTAAACGTCTTCTTCGTCGTTTAATTCTTCCAAAAGCATAATAACAACCTCGTTGTCATCGGGAGGAAGCATAACAGCGTAGCTATCACCCTCATATTCAATAACGTCCAGAAGCTCAAGCTGGATTTCGTCACCGTCTTCATCGTAAAGAGAAACCATCTCAACCTCGTATTCTTCCATGTTCATATCTTCATTGTTGTTGATATCTGCCATTTCCAAAACTCCTTTAATATAATTGTGTTGAGACAATTATATTAAAAAGTCAGGTCTTTGTCAACCCCCCTGAAGCCCACAAACAAGCCTTCCTCTCCGAGGAAGGTGTCAGCGGAGCTGACGGAAGGAGTGGTGCAATTACTAACTGCAAAATACGTGTTTACCGATGGTGAGAATAATGGGGCGTGAGCGTATCCATTTATTTGTTGCGGTGACGGGGTTATAGTAATAAATTGCACCGCCCGTGGGGTCCCAGCCGTTCAAGGCGTCCCTTGCGGCTCTTTCGCAGGAGGAGGTCATGGCAGCATCAATCTGCCCGTCATCAACGGCTGTAAATGCCCCGGGCTGATAAATAACCCCTGCCACGGTATTGGGAAAGGATGGGTGCTTGACACGGTTTAAAATTACCGCTCCCACCGCAACCTGTCCCGAGTAGGGCTCCCCTCTCGCCTCTCCGTTTATTGCCCTTGCAAGAAGGTACACATCGTTATTTGATGCACTTGAGGCTGAAGATGAGGATATACCCATTGCACTTAAGGTACTGCTTCCTGCAATGCCGTCCACCGTAAGGCCGTTTTTCCTCTGGAATTCCTTAACCGCCTTCTGTGTCTCCGCCCCGTATTTTCCGTCAACAGCACCCTTGTAGTAGCCCCATTTTTTGAGCCGTGTCTGTATTTTTGTAACCTCACTGCCTGTTGAGCCAAGGCGGGAGAGTGCATTTGCAGGCTCTGTGTTCAGAAAAAGTGCCAGCGATAAAATTAATGTACTTGTTATAACGAAAGAAATAATTTTTTTCATATGAAAAAACCTCCTTGATGGATATTCTTTACCATCAGGGAGGTTTTTATACACCATTTTCTTTTGTCGGATTGTAGGGACCGGCGTCCCCGACGGTCCGCCAGTCAGAAGTTATCTTGTTTTGTTTGCGATTTCGTCCATAAGAGCAAGGATAAACTCGTTAACCTTCATGCTGCCCTTGTCGCCGTCCTTACGGCTTCTTACCGCAACAGCACCCTCTTCCATTTCCTTATCGCCCACAACCAGCATATAGGGAACCTTTTCAAGCTGTGCCTCACGGATCTTATAGCCTATCTTTTCGCTTCTGTCGTCAACTTCACTTCTGATACCCATGTTTACAAGGCGTGTGTTCAGTTCACGGCAGTATTCACGATGGCCTTCGCCAATGGGAAGAAGCTTAACCTGAACGGGAGCCATCCATGTGGGGAATGCACCTGCATACTTTTCAATAAGAAGAGCAAGTGTTCTTTCGTAGCAGCCGATGCTTGTACGGTGGATAATATAGGGATGCTTCTTTGTGCCGTCTGTATCTGTATAAACCATGCCGAACTTTTCAGCAAGCATCTGGTCAATCTGAATTGTGATAAGAGTATCTTCCTTACCGTGAACGTTCTTTATCTGAATGTCCAGCTTGGGGCCGTAGAATGCCGCTTCGCCAACACCTACAACATAGGGGATTTCAAGGTGGTCAAGAATTTTCTGCATCATGCCCTGAGCTTCATCCCACTGCTCGTCTGTACCGATATACTTTTCACGGTCGTTGGGGTCCCACTGACTGAATCTATAGGAAACATCCTCATAAAGACCGAGAGTCTTAAGCATGTAAATAGCCAGCTCTAAGCAGTTCTTGAATTCGTCCTCAAGCTGTTCGGGTGTACACATTAAGTGACCCTCAGAAATTGTGAACTGTCTTACACGGATTAAGCCGTGCATTTCGCCCGATGCCTCGTTACGGAAAAGAGTACTTGTTTCGCCGTAGCGGAGGGGCAGGTCACGGTAGGAGCGTGCACGGTTAAGATATGCCTGATACTGGAAGGGGCATGTCATGGGACGGAGTGCAAAAACCTCGTCGTCCTTTTCTTCATCGCCTAAAACGAACATGCCGTCCTTGTAGTGGTCCCAGTGACCGGAAATCTTATAAAGGTCGCTCTTTGCCATAAGAGGTGTCTTTGTTCTCAGCCAGCCTCTTCTTGCTTCTTCGTCTTCAACAAATCTCTGCAGTGTCTGCAATATTGCAACGCCCTTGGGAAGCATAATGGGAAGACCCTGACCTATATATTCACTTGTTGTGAAAATTTCAAGCTCACGACCAAGCTTATTATGGTCACGCTTCTTTGCTTCTTCAACCTGGGCTAAATATTCTTCCATTTCAGCCTTCTTTGTGAATGCTGTAGCGTAAATACGTGTGAGCATCTTGTTCTTTTCGCTTCCACGCCAGTAAGCACCTGCAGTAGATGTTATCTTGAACGCCTTTACTGCACCTGTACTGGGCACGTGAGGGCCTGCACAAAGGTCTGTGAAGTCACCCTGCTTGTAGAAGGAAATAACAGCATCCTCAGGCAAATCGTTTATTAATTCAACCTTGTAGGGCTCGTTTGCTTCTTCCATAAGCTTCAATGCTTCCTCACGGGGCAATTCAAAGCGTACAATGGGAAGGTTTTCCTTAACAATCTTCTTCATTTCAGCTTCAATCTTATTTAAATCCTCGGGAGAGAAGCCCTTGTCCAGATCAAAGTCATAGTAAAAGCCGTTTTCAATTGCAGGACCTATAGCAAGCTTTGCCTCGGGGAAAAGCCTCTTTACAGCCTGAGCCAGCACATGGCTTGCACTGTGACGGAGAGTGTGCTTACCCTCGGGAGTGTCAAAGCCCATAAATTCAACGGTTGCATCAGTGGTAAGGGTTTCATACAAACCTACCGTTTCTCCGTTTCTGGTTGCGCAAAGCACGTTCCTTGCCAGTCCTTCGGAAATGCTCTTTGCAATGTCCATATAGGTGATGGGTGCTTCAAACTCGCGCACGTCATCACGTAATGTTACTTTAATTACCATACTGATCAACTCCTTTATTAATTATCATATTTCGTATATTTTATCCCTTTTAAGCTATATTGTCAACACATATTTTTCGTTGATACATACCCCATGAAGGGAATTATCCTCTGTGAGAGTGTAGTTTTTATAATAAGGCAGGTTCTCCTTTTTCTGCCCCGAAACCTTACTTAAAAAGCGTTTATTGTAGCGTATTTCACCGCATATCTCCCTTTGGGCACTGCGTCTTATAACCCTTGAATAAACCTTTTCGCCCAATGCCTCGTGGTAAAACCCGCCTATTGCATTTTCCTTTAATTCCTCGGTATTCTGAAGCCCTATACGTAACACCTTAACCCCATTTTCAAAAAATATGCTGTAGCAGTCTGCAGCGGTATCAATCGCCTCTTCAAATTCCATAGGCACGTATGAGCCATCACGGAGCATTCTTTCAAGAAGGGTGCCCTTAAGCACAACCGTAGGGTAAATCCTTGTTTCCTTTGCACCAAGCGCAACAAAGCTTTTTGCGGTTTCAAGGCTTTTTTCGTAAGTGTCACCGGGGAGACCTATCATCATCTGAAGCCCGAGGGTTATGCTCCTTTTTACTATAAGCTCCGCCGCCTTTTCAACGTCAGCTCTGCTGTGCCCTCTTTTTGAAAGAGACAGCACCTCCTCGTCCAGGCTCTGTGCACCGAGCTCAATATTTGTAACGGTGTATTTTCCTAAAATGTCAAGTATTTCCTCTGTTATATAGTCAGGTCTTGTGGAAAGGCGTATGCCCTTAATTTTCTTTTTGTCAACATACTCTTCGGCTAAGGAAAGGTATTCCTCCATAAGAGCATTGCCTATTCCCGTGAAGCTACCGCCGAAAAAGGCAATTCTATGCCCGTCACCTTCAAGGGTTTTAAGGCTTTCCTCAATAATTGCCCTTGCTTCCAAAACAGTCGGCGGCACAATTTTCCCCGTTATGGACTTCTGATTACAGAAGGCACAGTCGTTTTTGCAGCCTGCATGGGGTATAAAAATCGGAATATTAGCCATTTTTCATTACCTCTAAGGCATCCTTTGCCGCCATCTGCTGAGCCTCCTGCTTAGTTCTGCCGCTTCCCGTGCCAAGGATTTTGTTGTTCATTGAAACAGCCATTGTGAATACCTTTGCATGGGCAGGGCCTTCCTCCTTAACGGGAAGGTATTCAATCGTAACGCTTCCTGCCTTCTGCAGTTCCTCCTGAAGGGCTGTTTTATAGTCGCTGTTCAGAAGCCCCTTTGCGGCACTTTCTATAATGTGGCCGTAAGCGTCAAAAATAACCTCCTGAGCCTTTTCAAGCCCACCGTCAAGGTATATTGCCGCCAATGTTGCCTCAACCATGTCCGCAAGTATCGAGGCTCTTTCTCTGCCACCTGTGAGCTCCTCGCCCTTGCCCAAACGGGCAAATTCCCCTATCATGAGCTTTTTTGCAATCTGCGAAAGAGTTGCCTCACAAACAATGTTTGCCCTCATTCTGCTCATTTTGCCCTCGGGGAAATCAGGGTAATTTTTATATATGTACTTACTTGTTAAAAGCTGAAGCACCGCATCACCTAAAAACTCAAGCCTTTCGTAGCTTTCAACCTGCCTCTCGTGGGCATAGGAGGTGTGGGTAAGTGCCGTTACAATAAGCTCCTTGTTTTTAAATTCATAGCCTAAATTTTTTTCAAAAGCCTGCATATCCATAAAATTCATAGCCTTTCATGTAATATTACCAAGGGTATTGTATAACAAAATTTCTCAAAGGTCAATATATTTAAAATTCGACAAAAACCCTTCAAACACTACATTTTACGCGGTTTCGCCCCGTTTGGGAATTATGTAAACCTTAAAAAAGTTTTCCACAATTTCCCCAATGTTGAAAACTAAGGTTTCCACCGTCCTTAAAGCCTCATTTTGCGGTTTTGAACAGACTTTTCCACAATTTCCACAGATTTTTTATGTCTTTCATGTGGAAAGTTTAAGGTTTTCCCACATAGCGAAAACCCGTCAAAATCTGGTTTACATAATTCTTTTTTTGTTGTTTTTTTGCAGAAAATCCGACAAATATTTTTAAAAGTAAAATAATTATTGCAAAATAGGGCTTTTAGGCTTATAATAGAGGACAAATAATATTTTGGAAGGATGATTTCAGTGAACATATATAAGCTTTCTGAAATGACACAGGCAGAAAAAACAAAAATTATGAAGCGTGCGGAAACAGACATTACCGAGCAGATGAAAATTGCGAAGGAAATTTCCGACGAGGTAAGGGACTTTGGCGATGCAGCAGTTTTGAAATATACCGAAAAGTTTGACCGTGTTACCCTCACACAGGATAAAATAAAGGTTACCCCCGAGGAAATTGAAACAGCCTACAACCGTCTTGACAGTGAAACACGTGAAGCTATTGAATATGCATACAAGAATATTTACGACTTCCACGAAAAGCAGCTCCCTGAGGAAATGTGGTTTACAAATGTTGATCGTGGTCTTATGGTTGGCGAAAAAACAACACCCATCGTTGACGTCTGCCTTTACGTGCCCGGCGGTAAGGGAAGCTTCCCCTCTGTGCTTTTAATGCTCGGCGTGCCTGCAAAGGTGGCAGGGGTTGAAAAAATTGTTGTTGTAACACCTCCCAATTCTAAAGGCGAGGTTGACGATGCAATTTTAACAGCAGCAAAAATTATCGGTATTACTGAAATTTATAAAATGGGCGGTATTCAGGCAGTTGCAGCAGTAGCCTACGGCACCGAAACCGTGCCCAAGTGCCACAAAATCATCGGCCCCGGCAACAGCTATGCAACAGCCGCAAAGAGAGTGCTTGCACAGCAGATAGATGCAGGCTTGCCTGCAGGCCCAAGTGAGGTTATCATTTTAGCCGACGAAAAGGCAGACCCCGAAAAGGTTGCTCTTGACTGGATGATTGAAGCGGAGCACGGTCCCGATTCCTCTGCACTTCTGGTTACACACTCAAAAGAGCTTGTTGAAAAGGTTCTTCCCATTATTGAGCGTCAGAAGGGAAAAATTTCTGAAAGAAGAAAGAGCTTTATTGAAGCTGTTGAAAATGGCTACGGCGGTGTTATCCTTACAGATTCTTTAGCTGAGAGCGTTCAGTTTGTTAACGACTATGCTCCCGAGCATATGGAGGTTATGTGCGAAAAGCCCTTCGATGTTCTTCCCGACATTAAAAATGCAGGTGAAATCCTTCTTGGTGACTACACACCCGTAACACTCTGCAACTTCCTTTTAGGACCTAATGCAATTCTTCCCACAGGCGGTTTTGCAAAAACATATTCTTCTGTTTCCGTGTTTGACTTCTTAAAGCGTTCCTCCATCGGCTATGCATCACGTGAAGGCTTCGAAAGAGTACGTGACTTTGCATATAAGATGGCAACGGTTGAAGGCTTTGACACACACGGCTTAGCAGTAAAAGAACGCAAATAACAGTTGCCCCCTTCATTTTACTGCAACCCACTTCGGGGACATTCCCTACCCGATGTCAGCCCACAATTTCGTTTTTCTCCCAACTAAATGAAAAATGAATGAATGGGTGTGTCCCCGTACCACTGAAAAATGTTGCAGTGGTCCCAGATAAAGGTAAACTGATATAACAAAAGGATTGATTTAAATGATTAAAGTAACCCGTAAAACATCAGAAAGCACCATGCAGGTATGTCTTTCCGACGGTCCCGTTAAGAAGGACTACAGAAGCAAAATAAGAACTCCCCTCCCCTTTCTGAATCATATGATTGAACAGACAGTGTGGAGAAGTGGCTTTAATATTGAAGCTTCGGTTAACCTTACCGACTTCTGCCTTGCCCACCTTGTAACAGAGGATTTGGGTCAGGCACTTGGTAAAGCCTTTGCAAGAAAGCTTGAAACGCAGGATGGCGTTATGGGCTTTGGCGACGGCTTCGGTATGATTGACGAGGCACTTGCCCACACAACCATAAGCTTTGAACAGCGTGCCTTTTTTGGCTTTTATCCTGCAGTTTCCATTCCCGAAAATGTTGAGGGTATGGCGTCGGAAGAGCTTCTCGTTTTCCTCGATGCCTTCTGTCAGGGTGCAAACTGCACAGTACAGATTGACCTTACACGTGGCGAAAACACTCACCACATATGGGAGGCAGTTTTCCGTTCCTTCGGCATTGCCCTTAAAAATGCCTTTACCGTTGATGAAAGCCGCAAAGGCATGACAAGCGGCGTTGCAGGCAAAGTTTTGTTTGAAGTTGAGGAAATCTGATGGCAAAGTGTGCACAATTTCTTGATAAATATGAATATATAATTTTCGACATGGACGGGGTTATAACGAGTGAAGAGAATTACTGGGACATTGCCGCCTTAACGGTTTATGAGCTACTTAATTCCTCACGCTATTACGGCAACGAACAGCTTGACGTTATTGACTGCCTCAACCGTGTTAAGGAAATCCGCAGTGAGGTTTTTTATAACGATAAAATCATAACCCTTGTAAAAGAGCGTGGCGTAAACTCAAACTGGGACTTGGGCTATGTGGTTTTTGCCTATATGCTCACAAAAAAGTGCGAAAGCTACAAGGCAGTTTATGACTATATTAAAGAAAGCTCCCTTATGGCATTTGACCTTTATGAGGAATGTGCCCGTCTTTTAGCAGATAAGCTTAACCTTCCCGTGGAATTATGCCGAAGGAATGAAACAATATGGAATATGTGCCGTGACGTGTTTCAGGAATGGTACTTCGGAAGTGACGAATTTGAGGTTTTCTACAACACAAAGCCCCGTATGCCCGGCAAATTATCTATGGAAATGCGTGAGGTGCCTGCAATAGAGCTTTCCGATGTGCTCGCTGTTTTAAAAACACTTAAGGATGGTGGCAAAAAGCTTATGATTGCCACCGGCAGAAGTGACCGTGACGTTTCAAACCCCATGGCACTCTGGGACATAAGAAAGTATTTTGAGAGCGATGCCATTGCAACCTATACCCATATAATGAACGCGGAGGAAAATTTCCTCAAAGAGGGTAAAAAGGTTATTTTAACAAAGCCCGAGCCCTATATTTTCCTCAAGGCTCTTTACCGCACAACCTGCCCCGATGGAAAAATTATTGCGGGTGATTACGACAAAAGCCTTCTTTCCAAAGCACTTGTTGTAGGCGATGCAGGGAGCGACCTTTTTGCCGCAAAGCGTATGGGCTGTGACTTTCTGGCAGTGCTCACAGGCGTTTCAGGTGAAAAGGCAAAGGGCTACTTTGAAAAGGAAAATGCAGAGTACATTCTGCCCTCAATTAAGGAAATGATTACATATTGACATTTCCGGCAATAATGAATATAATTGTGTAAAGAATTTTTTTACGGAGGTAATTATTATGGCACAGGTAACTAAGGATACAATTATTATGGACGTTTTGAGGATTGACCCCGAAACAGCTCCCATCTTTTTTGAAATCGGTATGCACTGCTTGGGTTGCCCCTCAGCATCAGGCGAAAGCTTGGAGCAGGCAGCACTTGTTCACGGTGTTGACCCCGATGAACTCGTTCAGAAGATTAATGACTTCTTAGAAAGCAAGTAATTAAACTGAAAGCTCTATGCTTTGGCATAGAGCTTTTTTATTGCCTTTACGGAAACCGTTACCGCCAAAAATGCCAGAAGTGACAGCAAAACAGTTTCCTTACAGAAAAATGGTCTTTCTGTTATTATGTACATAATTAAAAATGCAACCGATGCACTTAATATTTTCCCTTTAACGTACCACTTCAGGCTTAAATTGTGGGTGCTTAATATAGCCGCACTCTGTGAAAAAACCCCAAAACCGCCCAATGTGAAGAAAAACGCCGCCAAAGGAAGGCTATGTGCCTTTCCTGCATGCATAATGCCCTTTGTCATTTCCACACAGCCTTCAAGAAAGGGGAAACTTTCAAGCCCCAGGGCATTGGAAATTGCATAAAAAACAATAAAGGAGGATGCAATATTTAAAATAACCCCTCCACCTGAGGCAACGCTTTTGCCCAAAACTGTCATAAAAGGCAGTTTTTCTTTTTTTGTGGCGAAAACTTCTCTTTCACGGCTTTTGCCAAGCAGTATTGCCGTAACAAGTGCCGAAACTGCGGAAACTGCAAAAACCAATCCCCCTGCCCCTTTGGAATTAAAAATGCCCTCCCCAACCACGTTCAAGGCAAAAATAAGCCCTCCGTTATTTGCATAGGCAAGGGTTTTTTCCGCCTCCTCTTTTTCAATAAGCCCTTCCTGATACATATCCCCAACCATTTTACAGCCCGTGGGGTAGCCCGCTAAAAGCCCCGTAAAAAGAGCAGTCATGCCGTAGGGGTTAATGCGAAAAAGCCTTGCAAGAGGCATAAAAAACCGCCCGAGCCTTTCAGAAAAGCCCGAATAAACAAGAGCACAGCACATTACAGAAAAGGGCAGGATGGAAACTATAACAGTGTCAAAGGCAACCCTTAGCCCCTCCTCTGCCCCCTCACGTGCCCCCTCGGGAAAAAGAATGAGAATAATAAGAACCAATACAAACATAATTCATCCCCTCCTTTAATAAATATATGTATAGTTTACCGAAAGGATGATTTTATGGCTGAAACAAAAAAGAAGGCAAAAGGCCTTCTCTCCCGTGCGGAGGGTGTGCTGGATGTGGCACAGGGCACGCTTAATAACCTTCCCAACATAACCCTTTACGGCACATCCTTAGTTGAAATTGATAACTTCAGGTCCCTGTTGGATTTTTCCGAAGGCTCCGTAAGGGTTAACACCACAGACGGCATCGTGAGGCTTGACGGCATTGCACTTCACTTAGCATATATGACCGACGAAAGCATAGCCGTAAAGGGCAGTATTAAAAATCTCAGCTTTGAATAGGAGAGTGGCAATGAAGCTTAAAGTTATAGATTTTCTCTTCGGTGCCTGCAAAATAAAGGCTACGGGCACATTTTTGGAAAGAATAATTAACATAGCCACACAAAAGGGCATTTTTTTGCGGAGCATTACCACATCGGGTGAAAAAAGCATTACCTTCACCGTAAGCCGACGTGGTGCAGAAATGCTTTTAAATGAGCCCTTATGCGAGGGCATTGAAATTGAGATTGTGGAAAAAAGCGGTCTTCCCTACATATTCTCCGCCAGAAAAGGCCGCCGTGTGGCACTTTTTGCACCCCTTCTCATTATGGTTTTTCTTTTTTTGTCCACACAGATTATATGGCACGTAAATGTAATCGATGCCACGCGTGAGGAAGAGGAGCTTATTTTAGCTGAGCTTAAAAAGCTTGGGGTAAAAAAAGGAGCCTTCAAGTTTACCATTGACCAGAGCCACGTTAAAAACCGGATCCTTATCGACAACCCATCCCTTATGTGGCTTTGGGTTGACCTTAAGGGTGCAAGTGCCATTGTAAAGTTTGCCCCCCGTGACATGGCTCCACCTCTTTACGATGAAAACGAGTTTTACAACGTATACTCCACCCGTGACGCGGTTATAACAAAAATAACAGCCACCAACGGAGTAGCGAAGGTTAAAGTGGGCGACACGGTTTTAAAGGGTCAGCTTTTAATTGAGGGCACTATGCCCGAGGACGGGGAAAGCATAAAATATATCCATGCCACGGGTGAGGTTTTAGGCTCTGTATGGGAGGAAAAAACCGTTATAATACCAAAGAAAAAGGAAATACGAACCCCAAATGGTGAAAAGGTGGAGCATTTATCAATAAAATTTAAAAATTTTCTTGTAAAACTTTACATAAACAGTAGCATTTCATACCCGGATTATGATATTATAGAGAATAATAGGATTATTGTACCCTTTGGCCCTCTTTTTACAAAAAAGGAGTATATTGCGGTGGATGTAACATATGAGGAGAATAACATCCCTTTAATGCAGAAGGCTTATGAAAGTGAGTTTTATGCCTCGCTTACAGATAAGGGCTACAGCATAAATTACAAAGAATCTTTAATTAACGATAAGGGGGACAGCGTGCACCTTACAATGCGTGCATTGTGCGAGGAGCCCGTTGCCACAGAGCGGAGGATGAACCTTGGAGAAAATTATTCAGGCACAGACAATTGATGAAACAATAGCCGTTTTCGGAAGCTTTGATTTCAACATAAAGCTTATGGAAAAGGCGTTTGATGTTAAAATAACAAACAGAGGTGAAACAATTAAGGTTGTGGGCGAGGATGAAGCATGTGAAAAGACAGCCTCGGTTTTTGAAAACCTTTTTGCCCTGGTTTCTAACGGTGAAGAGGTTACGGAGCAGGCGGTACGCTATGCAATCGACATGGCACAGGCAGGTCTTTCTCCTGACTATGCAAAAAGTGCCGACACTATCTGCATATCTTCTAAAGGCAGACCCGTAAAGTGCAAAACAAAGGGGCAGCAGGCATATGTTGACAAAATAAGGAACAACACCGTTGTTATTGCCATAGGCCCTGCAGGTACGGGCAAAACCTACCTTGCCGTTGCCATGGCTGTGGATGCCTTCCGTAAAAAAGAGGTTTCCCGTATTATCCTTACACGCCCTGCCGTTGAAGCAGGTGAAAAACTGGGCTTTCTTCCCGGTGATTTGCAGATGAAGGTTGACCCTTACTTAAGACCTCTTTATGATGCTTTATCTGACATGCTCGGCTTTGAAAACTATCAGAAGTACGTTGAACGTGGCTCAATAGAGGTTGCACCCCTTGCCTACATGCGAGGCAGAACCCTTGACGATGCCTTCATCATCCTTGACGAAGCGCAGAACACCACCCCCGAGCAGATGAAAATGTTCTTAACACGTATCGGCTTTGGCTCACGCTGTGTTATAACGGGTGACGTTACACAGATTGACCTTCCCGACGGTAAAAGAAGCGGTCTTAAGGAGGCTGTAAAAATCCTTAAGGGCATTGAAAACCTGGCAATATGCCACCTTTCCGCATCGGACATTGTCCGTCACCCCCTTGTGCAGAAGATTATAGCCGCATACGAAAAATACGAAGCAAAACGAAACTCTCACTGAAAAGGAGCTTTATAAATGACACTAAGGCAGAAAATATTGTGCATATGTATAATAGTGCTCACCTTTATAACACTTGTGGGCACAGTAATTGCCGCAGGGCTTTCCACACAGTACGACATTACCGTGGGCGGAGTATGCCCTGAGGACATTTATGCAACAAGAACAATAACCGATACCGTTACCACCCAGGAAAGGAAAGCGGCGGCAGCCCTCAGGGTGGAGGATGTTTACGTTACGGATTTTGACGCTATCGACAGAGCCATTGACAAAGCAAACGAGGCACTTAGTGACATCCGCAAGGCAAGAGAATTGCCCCGAGACGAGGAAACGGGCGAGGTAATTGAAGCAATTGACAACACTACCTACCTTTCCGACAGAGCCTTTACTGCAGCATTGGAAATTACCGCTTCCCAGTTTGAGCTTTTGGCTGAAAACGTACCCCTTATTCTTGAAGACGTAATGGTAAACGGCGTTACAAAGAAGGATGAGGGCGTTGAAAAGTTTGACGAAGCCTTCAAAGCCTTGGGCAACATATCTGACCGTGTTGCAAACATAGCCTATGAGCTTTCAAAGGGTGCAATAAGCGTTAACAAAACCTTCAGCCAGGAGGAAACGGACAAGCAGAAGGAAGTTGCTGCAAGCCTTGTTTCCAATGTTACATACATGAAAAACCAGGTTATTGCCCGAAAGGGTGAAATAATCACCCCTGCACAGCACGCCATGCTCAAGGAGCTTGGCTTTGTAAAGGGTGCCATACAGATTGACATTTTCCACACGGTAAGCGTAATATCGCTACTTCTCCTCACAATGGGGCTTGTAATTCTTTATTACATGACCATAGGCAAAAAGGACGTTTCCACAACAGAAACCATCGCAACAATAATATGCTCCTCCCTTACAGTAATAGGCAGCTTTATTATTCTTTTTGCCATAAAGAGCGGTGAAGGGCTCATATACCTGATGCCCCTTTCCATTATCCCTGCACTTATTTCCCTTCTTTTAGGAAGTAACCTTTCCTGCATGGTGAATATTGTAACGGCAACACTGGCAGGCATACAGACAAACGATTTGTCCGTTACCCTTTCCCTTATCCTTGCAGGTGCGGCAACGGGCTACATTTTCTCCCGTGTGAGACGCCGTGCCCATCTTTTAAGCGCAACGGCACTTTCCTCCCTTGCCTATGCTCTTTCCTACAGTGCAATTATTATCGACACCTCAAAAAGCATACTTGACGTTTTCCTGGTATTTGCCTATGCCCTTTCAGGTGGCTTTTTCGGTGGCATTTTAACCATAGGCACACTCCCCTTCTGGGAAGCAATTTTTGACGTAATAACTCCCATGAAGCTTGGCGAGCTCTCAAACCCCGAGCACAAGCTCTTAAAGAAGCTCCTTCTTCATGCACCGGGCTCCTACCACCATTCCTTAACCGTTGCCAACATGGCAGATGCAGCGGCAGAGGCAATAGGTGCAAACGCTCTTTTGGCACGTGTTGGTGCATATTATCACGATATAGGCAAAATGGAAAACCCCTTATATTTCAAGGAAAACCAGTTTGGCGGTGACAACCCCCACGACCTTCTTCCCCCCGAGGAAAGTGCCGATATTTTGCTTAAGCACGTTTCCGACGGTGTACGCCTTGCAAATGCCCACCACCTGCCTACCGCTGTAAAAAACATTATTGCACAGCATCACGGCACCACAACCACAGCCTACTTCCTTTATAAAGCAAAACAGGACAACCCCGAGGTTAACCCTGCCCGCTTTACCTACCCCGGTCCTGTGCCACAGAGCAAGGAAGCAACCATCATAATGCTTGCAGATGCCTGCGAGGCTGCAGTGAGGGCAATGCGTGAAAAGGGCGCAGTTGATGCAAAAGAGGTTGTAAATAACATTGTAACGGGAAGGCTTAACGAAGGTCAGCTTGCAAATACCTCCCTTACCTTCTCCGACCTTGAAAAGGTGAAGGAGTCCTTCGTTACAACCTTGGACCAGTACTTCCACAAGCGTATAATTTATCCCGAAAACGAAAAGAAGGATTGATTTTATGGCAATAGTTGATTTTATATTTGAAAATGAGCAGGACAAGCTCCCCTTCACAGAGGAGCTTGAGGCTGTTATAAAAAAAGCAGTTGAAACAACCCTTGATACACTGGAATGGGAGGATGTTTCCTGCCAGGTTAGCGTTACAATTACCGACAACGAAAAAATAAGGGAAATAAATTCCCTTTACCGCAAAATTGACCGTGAAACCGATGTGCTCTCCTTCCCCATTATTGAGTTTTCCCCCGATGGTGAAGCACTCATTACAGAAGGTGACTACGACGGTGATACCCTCCTTTTAGGTGACATTATGCTCTCTCTGGAAAAGGCACAGGCACAAAGCGAGGAGTATGAGCATTCCCTCATCCGTGAGGTGGGCTTTTTATCCCTCCATTCTGCTCTTCACCTTATGGGCTTTGACCATATCGAGGAGGAGGACGCAAAAGTAATGCGTGCTTTAGAAAAGGAAATTGCCGAAAAAATGGACTTAAAAAGGTGAATTATGAAAAACAGAAACTTTTTTCAAAGCTTTATTTATGCCACAAAAGGAATATGTGCGGTTATAAAAAGCGAGCGTAACTTCCGCTTTGACCTTGTAATGACAATAGCGGTTATAATATGCTCACTTATCTTCCCTCTTTTAAAGTGGGAAAGATGTGTGGTTTATGCACTTTGTGCCCTCTGCCTTTTTGCCGAGTGTACAAATTCTGCCATTGAGGCATTGGTTGACCTTGCCTCGCCGGATTTTCACCCCTTGGCAGGCAAAGCCAAGGACATTGCCGCAGGTGCTGCCCTTATATGTGCAGTTTTTTCCGCAATCATAGGCTTATACATATTTGTGCCCTACGGTATGGCATTAATTTCAGGAGGTAAATTATGAACGAAAAATCATTATCCCCCGACCTTTTGGAAAAGGGTGCAAACCTTTGTCGTTTTCTTGAAAAGGAAAAGGACGAGCACCTTCTTTCCGAAAAGCTCTTTTTGGCTATCTCTGCCCTGTGTGAGTGCTGTTATTCCTTAAATAACCCCACGTTATCCAAGGCAGACATTGCCCTTTTAAGGAAAAATGCAACACTTGAGGCAGACAAAACAGCCCTTTACCTCAACGCCCTTCAGAGCGGAAGCTACATAAGCCCTGCACAGAAGGAAAGCATGGCAAAAACACTGGACATGTTAAAAAAAGAAACAAACATATAGGAGATATGACATGAATAACTTCAAATCAGGCTTTATAACAATCATAGGCAGACCCAATGTTGGTAAATCCACCCTTTTAAACGCCCTCACAGGTGAAAAAATTGCAATTGTTTCCAATAAGCCACAGACAACACGTAACAAGGTTTTAACCATTTTAACAGACGACGACAGCCAGATAATTTTTGTGGACACACCCGGTGTACATGCCCCCAGAACAAAGCTCGGGGAATATATGAACCGTGTTGTGACAGACTCTATCGACGGCGTTGATGCGGTGCTTTTTGTAACAGAGGCAACAAGCAAGCTTCAGAACAACGAAAAGGAAATTTTAGAGGGTCTTTTTTCTAAAAAAATACCCGTTATACTTATTATAAACAAGGCAGATGCAGTAAAGAACAAGGAGGACATGCTCTCTGTTATACAGGATGCAACCGCTGTTGGTGAATTTGCCGCTATCGTGCCCATTTCCGCCCTTAAAAAGGACGGTGTTAAGGCTGTTCTGGAGGAAATAAAGAAGCTTTTGCCACTTGGTCCCATGTACTACCCCGACGACATGATAACAGACCAGACAGAGCGTGAAATTGTTTCGGAAATTATCCGTGAAAAAATGCTCCGCCTTCTTGACAAGGAGGTTCCCCACGGCACAGCCGTTGAGATCGAGTACATGAAGGAGGGCGACACCTTAACAAAAATAGGTGCCGTTATCTACTGCGAAAAGGCAAGCCATAAAGGCATTATTATCGGCAAGGGCGGTGAAATGTTAAAGCGTATCGGCTCCTATTCCCGTACAGACATTGAAAAGCTTTTAGACAAAAAGGTGTTTCTGGAATTATGGGTAAAGGTAAAGGAAGACTGGCGAAACTCCAACTTCCTTTTGAAGGAATTTGGCTATCAGGAACCCGAGGAATGATAAAAAGCACAGCAGTTTAAAACTGCTGTGCTTTTTTATCATTTGCAGATATCTGCAACAAACTTTATAACCTTTAAGAACACAGACCTTTTCTCTTCTTCGGAAAGAGCGGACGTTCTCGTTACAATATCAGCAAGCACCAATTGCAATGCCCTGTCCTCTTCAAAAGGAACATACTCCAACAGCATCTTTTCGACAACCTCACTTTTGGACGTACCTGTCATGCTTGCAATGCTTTCAATTTTCTTCACCGCATTAGGGAGCAGGTTAACCTCAAATTTTACCGGATGTACCTCCTGCATATTTCTTCCTCCAATCAAAAAAGGTGTGGGCACGAAGCCGCACACCATAAAAAGCGTGCTGACTTCATGCTGCGACACATCTTTCACCTAATATTCTCAGGTATAGAAATCATAGGCACACTTTTTTACAAAGTCTGCCCTGAGAATATAGGTTTCTATTCTGATGTGTCGCAAAAATATTATAACATTAAAATTTCCTTGTTTCAAGAGATAATTGAGCTTCCGCCTTGACTTTTTCACGAAAAAGGTATATACTGATACTTAATCTCATTTTCAAAAAAGGAGGCAGAAAAAATGCCTGTTCATCACAATACAAAACAAAAGGCTTTAATACTTGAAGTGCTTGACAAAAACCGTAACCACGTAACCGCCGAGGACGTTATAACCCTTCTCCACTCATGCGGTGAAAAGGTAGGCAGGGCAACTGTTTACCGTTACCTTCGTGAGCTTGAAGAAGCAGGCAGGGTGAGGAAATATACCTTAGGTGAAAAGAACACCGCTTATTATCAGTACATGGGTGAAGAGGACGGCTGTCACGGTCACTACCACTTAATGTGCGACGTTTGCGGAAAATTAGAGCATCTGGACCGCACCGTTGCCGAAAGCTTTGCAAAGAGTGCCCGTGAAAGCTACGGCTTTATTATCGACTGTTCAAAAACTGTTTTTTACGGCAAGTGCAAGGACTGTGCGGAAAACTGAGGTGAATTGAAATGAAAAAAATATTTGTTTTATTACTTATACTTACCCTTCTGCCTCTTGCAGGCTGTGCGGGCGAAAGCACGGATAGCTCAAAAATACAGATAACCGCAACACTTTTCCCTCAGTATGACTTTGCCCGTCACATAGGCGGCGACAAGGTTGAGGTAACACTTCTTCTGCCATCAGGGCAGGAAAGTCATCTTTATGACCCCTCCCCCTCGGACATGGCGAAAATTTCCGAAAGTGACCTTTTTATTTACACAGGCGACATGATGGAGGGTTGGGCAGGTGACATTGCCTCCTCTGTGGGAAGTGATGTTAAAATACTTGATGCGTCAAGAAACATTACCCTTTTTGCCCACGACGATGATCACGGGCATTCACTTGACCCTCATATATGGCTTGACTTTGACAATGCAAAGGCAATGTGTGCAAACATTGCCACAGAGCTTATCCTTCTCTCTCCCGAAAACGAGGCATACTTTACAGAAAACCTTATAAATTACACAAATGCTCTCACAGCTTTAGACAA
Source organism: Clostridia bacterium (assembly GCA_017440585.1). Lineage (GTDB taxonomy): Bacteria > Bacillota > Clostridia > UMGS1883 > UMGS1883 > RGIG1927. The sequence continues at coordinate 19,273 of JAFSGW010000098.1, forward strand.
TGAGTTTAAAAAGGAATTTGAAAACGGTCAGGGGAAAGAGCTCATTTTCGGCGGAAGGTTTGCCGTTGGCTACCTCACACGCCGATACAACATAAAGTATAAGTCCGCATATGACTCCTGCAGTGCAAATAGTGAGCCCAGCGTGCAGGATATTACCGCACTTTCCGACTTTGTGAAGGCAAATGACATTAAGGTTGTTTTCTGCGAGGAGTTTTCCGACCCGAAAATTGCCCGTGAAATTGCATCTGCCAACAATGGGGAGGTATTGGTTATGCACTCCTGCCACAACACAAGCCGTGAGGAAAGAGAGCAGGATGTGACCTTTATTTCATTAATGGAAAACAACTTATCAAACATCCGAAAGGGGCTTCAATAATGGAAATACTTACAGCCTCGTCTGTTACAATAAACTACGGCAACGTAACCGCTGTTGACAATGCCACCTTTTCGGTTAACGAGGGTGACTACTTCTGTATTGCAGGTGCAAACGGAAGCGGAAAGTCCACCCTTTTAAAGGGCATTGTAGGGCTTGCCCCCATAAAAAGCGGTCATTTGCACATTCACTTTCCCAAGGAGCAGATTTCATATCTCTCCCAGTCAAACAAAGCAGAAAGGGACTTCCCCGCAACAGTATGGGAAATAATTTTGTCGGGTACACAGAAGCCCGGGAAAAAGCTCCCCTTTTATTCAAAGGAGGACAAAATCCGTGCGGAGGAATCCATGGTTAAGTTAGGCATGGAAAAATTCCGCAACACACGTATAGGCAATCTTTCGGGCGGTCAGCAGCAGAGAGCACTTCTGGCACGTGCCCTTTGCAAAAGCCCCCGTCTTATGCTTCTTGACGAGCCCTTTGCAGGGCTTGACAGTGCAATAAGTGAGGAATTGTATTCTCTTTACCGTGACCTTAACCGTCAGGGAGTTACAATTGTAATGGCATCACACGACTATCAGGCAATAGGCAAGTATGCCTCCTCCGTTATGCTTATGAATAACTCCCATGTTGACTTTGTGGGCACTATTGAAGACTGGAGGGCAAGCTTATGGCAGAATTGATTAACCTTCTCTCCTACCCCTTCATGACCCGTGCACTGGTAACGGGCACGGCTATTTCCTTCTGTGCGGCACTTTTGGGTGTTATACTTGTTTTAAAGCGTTACTCCATGATAGGTCACGGCTTGGCAGACGTTGCCTTCTGTGCGGTGAGCCTTGCGGTGGCACTTGGTCTTGCCCCCTCACAGCATATTTTTGTTACCCTGCCCGTTGTTGTGGCGGCATCCTTTGTTATTATGAGCTTAACCCGTAAGGGTGGCAAGGGTGACGTTGCCATTGGTATGGTTTCAACGGGGGCATTGAGTCTGGGCATTATAATCACAAGCCTTTCAAAGGGCTTCAACGTGGACGTTTATAACTACATGTTCGGCTCAATCCTTGCATCCTCCACTTACGATATGTACATGAGCATAGTTCTTGTTTTAATTGTGCTTATTATGTTTGTTGTGTTCTATAACCGTCTTTTCCTTATAACCTACGACGAAAGCTTTGCAGAGGCAAGCGGTATAAACGTGAACTTTTATCAGTTCCTTATATCCTTCTTAACAGCCCTCACCATTGTTATAGGCATGCGGATTATGGGTACGCTTTTAATTTCAAGCTTAATTATTTTCCCTGCAGTTACAAGCAGAAGGCTTGTGAAAAGCTTCCGAGCATTGGTTATATCCGCCTCCCTTATTTCGGTTGTGTGCTTCCTTATAGGGCTTTTTACGTCCTATGCACTGGATTTGCCCACGGGTGCATCAATCGTAGGAGCGAATATTTTAGTATGCAGCGTGGTTACACTTTGCACCTTAAGAAAGGAGTAAAGCTATGGATAGCTTAAATGAAATAAAAAGAAAAGTGCACTCAGGTGAGCTTTACTTTGAAAGCGGCGAGTTTTTAGGCGAACAGAGACAGTGCTTAGAGCTTTTGTATGATTTTAACGCTACACGCCCATCGGAATATGCAAAAAGGAAAGAGCTTTTAGGTAAGATGCTTGCAGAGATGGGCGAGGGCTGTTACATAGAGCCTCCCTTCCGTGCCAACTGGGGCGGTAAGTTTGTTCATTTCGGAAAGCACGTATATGCAAACTTTAACCTTACAATGGTTGACGATACCCACATTTACGTTGGTGATGGAACGCTTTTCGGGCCTAATGTAACCGTGGCAACGGCAGGTCACCCCATTGACCCTGCCATCCGTGCAACGGGCTGTCAGTTTGCCGCAAGTGTTAAAATAGGCAAGGGCTGCTGGATAGGGGCAGGAAGCATTATCCTCCCAGGTGTTACAATAGGCGACGGCACGGTTATCGGGGCAGGCAGTGTAGTAACACGTGATATTCCCGAAAACGTGGTTGCAGTTGGTAACCCCTGCCATGTACTTCGCCCCATAGGCGAAAGAGACCGTGAGTTTTACTTTAAGGACCTGAAAATACCGGAGGAGCTCAGATGAAACTTACATATAACCACACCCTTTACGCCTGCTTTTTAGGCTACATAACCCAGGCGGTGGTAAATAATTTTGCACCTCTGCTTTTTGTAATTTTCCACGAAGAGCTCAATATTCCCCTTTCCCAGATAACGCTTTTAGTTACAATAAACTTTCTTGTACAGCTTTTTGTAGACTTTATTTCCCCTTTCTTTGTGGACAAAATAGGCTACAAAAAAAGTATTATAATCGCCCACGTGTTTGCATCGGCGGGCTTGATAATGCTTGGTGTTCTCCCCACCTTAAGCCATAATGCCTTCCCCATGCTTCTTTTGGCGGTAATTACCTATGCAGTAGGCGGTGGCATTATCGAGGTATTAATAAGCCCTATTGCAGAAGCTTGTCCAACTGATAACAAATCAGCTGTAATGAGCCTGCTCCACTCCTTCTATTGTTGGGGCACCATAGGCGTTGTTCTTATTTCAACTGTTTTCATTGCCCTTCTGGGCAAGGGGTCATGGCAGGTTTTAGCATGCATATGGGCTCTTCTTCCTGCCCTTAACGCAGTTTTCTTTCACCTTGTACCCGTTAACCACCTTACGGAGGAAAACGGTGCAATGGGCGTTAAAGAGCTTTTTACAAGCAAAGCTTTTATAATTTTTATTTTTCTGATGATAAGTGCAGGTGCAAGTGAGCAGGCAATGAGCCAGTGGGCATCCTTCTTTGTGGAAAGTGCCCTCCATGTTCCCAAAATGATAGGTGACATAACGGGCGTTTGCCTTTTCTCACTTATGATGGGGCTTGCAAGGGTTGGCCACTCCCGCTTCGGTGACAGGCTCAATTTAAGAACCTGCCTTATTTTAAGCGGAAGCTTAAGCATAATATCCTACATAACGGTAGCCTTAAGCCCATGGAGCTTTCTTTCCCTTATCGGCTGTGCCTTCTGTGGTTTAGCAGCAGGCGTACTCTGGCCCGGTGTGTTTTCAATGGCGGCAGAGCACTTCCCCAAGGGTGGCACCTTAATGTTTGCCTACCTTGCCTTAGCAGGCGACTTAGGCTGCAGTGCAGGGCCCACCTTAACGGGCTTTGTGTCCTCGGCATTTAACGACAACTTAAACACGGGCCTTTTTGCCGCAATCATATTCCCCATAATTTTAATATTATCCGCATTATCATTAAAAAAGAGTCAGTCCTGAAAGACTGACTCTTTACTTATTTATCTCACGTTTTGCAAAGCAAAACATATCGCGCCGTAAGGCATATCGCATTTGCGGAGCAAATATATCGCATGGCAATGCCATATATCACGTGATGCATTTATGCATCACAATTTTGATCTGTCGTCGCCCATAAAGAACAGTGCAAGTGTGCCCTGACCTGTATGTGCGGCAATAATTGTGCCTATATCAAAAATCTTCACGTCAACGTTTTTGAACTTTTCTTCAACCATAGCCTTAACAGCCTCGGCATCCTCCAGGCAGTCTGCATGGCAGATAAAGCACTTGCCCGAATAGTCATAGCCGTTCTGTGCATGCTCCTCCATAACCTTAACTGTCTCAATCATTGCCTTTTTCTTGCTTCTTACCTTGCCGTAGGCATGAATACTGCCCTCTGCATTAAGACGCATAATGGGGCAAATACCCAAAACTGTACCAATCATTGCCGCAGGACCTGAAACACGTCCGCCACGCTTTAAGTGGAAAAGGTCTGTAGCATAAATCTGATGGTGAACATTAAGGCGGTTTTCAAGAACCCACGCCTCAATTTCTTCCATAGTGCTGCCATTATCACGCATATCTGCCGCATAGTCAACAAGCATGCCGTAGCCCGATGCACTTGCAAGGGTGTCCACAACAATAATCTTTCTGTCGGGGTACTGTTCACGGAGCTCATTTGCTGCATTTACAGCATTCACAACAGATGCAGACATGCCTCTGCCGAAGGCAAGGTGCAATACGTCACCCTTCTTTAAAAGCTCTTCAAAATATTCAAGATATGTGTAATGATTAATCTGAGAGGTAGAGGGCATTTTGCCTTCTTTGAGCATACGGTGGAAAGCGGGAAGTGCCTCAGGGTCACGACCCATATCGTCAACATAAACCTCTCCGTCAACTGTGTAGGTATAAAACGCAACGGAAATATCTCTGCCCGAAATGTAGGAATAAGGCATATCTACCGTTGATTCGCAGGATAACTGAAAATTACTCATAACACTATCACCTCATATAACTTTATCGTATTTATTTTATCACTTTTTCATTTTCTGTGCAATAAACACATTAAAACGGAGTGTTGCTTTTGCAACACTCCGTCTATTTTACCATCTGCGACCGCCACCAAAGCCTCCGCCTGAGCCAACATTTGTAACATTGCTTGTCATTTCAACGGTATATGCCGTCTCGCCAATTGTAACTGTATAGGTTTCGCCCACCTTAAGCTTATCGGAGGAAAATACAATGCTGTTGCCCGTTTTTATTGTGGTGTAGCTGTAAATTTCCTCTCCTGCAGCATTGTTTATAACAATACTGCTTCCCTGGGGTATGTTTTCACTTGTAACTAACCTGAAGGAGGGCTGAAGTGACTCATTGTCGGGGGTTTCTGCCATGCCCGAGGCACCAAGTGCAATAAGTGTGCCACCGTTTATTCTTATAACACCGCCTGAGTCAAGAGCACCGTTGCCGTTATTTGTGGGCCCTTCAACAATTATATTACCGCCCGAAATTATCATTCTGCCGTTGGCATCAAGCCCGTCACCTGAGGCGTTAACAAAAATATCTCCACCATTTATAAACAAGTCATGCCCCGTTTCAGCATTTTTGTCCTGACGGTTTACTGCATCACGGCCATTTGTACCGCCTGCATTAATGCCGTCGTCACTGCCCTTAATATTAATTGTGCCACCGTTAATTGTAAGGTTTGCCTTGCTCTCCAGACCTTCTGTAGCCTTAAGTATATTTATAACGCCATCGTCTACAGAGACATCGCCGTGAGCGGAAATGCCCTTGCCCTTATCCGAGGTAAGGCTTATTTCGCCACCCTTGATATTTAATGTGCCTGCACTGTGGAGTGCATGGTCGGCAGAATTTACAACTATAGTGCCACCTGAAATTTCAAGGTTTGTTTCTGCCTTTATGCCCTTTGTTGCAACCGCTTCGTCCTCGGCTGTTTCATTCTGCATCTCTTCGGGGGGCATCATACCGCCCTCGGGAGGAGTCATACCTTCAGGAGGCATCATACCACCCTCGGGACGTGTCATGCCTTCGGGGCGTACAGCCTCGCCTGTCTGCATCCAGCCTCTGTCCTTGAAGCCACGACCACCACCGCCAAAACCGCCAAAGTTTCCGCCCTGGGAGCTTTCAACAGTGCCCGTTGTGGTCACGTTTATGCTGCCGTTTTCAATAACAACATCCTCTTCTGACTGTATGCCGTCACCCTTTGCGGTGATTGTGATATCGCCACCCTTAATTTTAATGGTGTTATTGGCATGTATGCCGTCCTTTTTATCTGCCGTAAGGTTAAGTGTGCCTTCTTCAATCTTTATATCGTCATCACTTGCAATGGCGTGGTGAGCCTTACTTGTAACATAAAGTGTGCCCTCGCCCTTTATTTCAATATCGTCGTTGGAGAAAATTGCCGCTTTTGCATCAACGGTGTATTCCTCTCCGTCAGTTATATAGTTTTCTGTGCCCTTTGATATTGTAATGAGTGACTTTTCCGAGTTTTCAAAGAAAATTACGGGGTTTGCGGGGTTTTCAAGCTTTACCCCTTCAAGGCGTAATTTCACCTTGTATTTTGTGTTTACATGGATTAAAACATTGCTGTTTTCACCCGTAACGGTAAAATCACCGCCATCTGTAATTAAAACAGTATTACCGTTAACTGTAACACCGTTACCCGTAGCTGTCATTCCCGTTACGTCAATAGTGCCGGTGTTTTCCTTCCATTTGTCCTTATTTGCCTCATATTCCGCCGTTGTAATTTCAACGGTGTTCTTTTCGCCTACCCATTCCACGGTAGCATCAACGCTTTCGCTCACCGCTCTCACAGGCACAAGGGTGCTTCCCTCAGAAATAAAGGGAGCCATGTTCAATTCCTTTTCCTCTCCGTTAAGGTAAAGGGTTTTTTTACCTATAACAAGCTTTATTTCGTCCTCGCCCTTTGTGGCTGTAACGCTTCTTTCCTCGTTATTCCAGTTAACAGTCATGCCCAACGCTTCAAAAATTGCTCTCATGGGCACCATTGTACTGCCGTTTTCAATACGTGCAGGTACATTGCAATCAAGCTTTTCACCGTCAATTTTTACGGTTACCTCCTGGGCTGATGTGGGAATTACAAGACATGCGGTAATAACTGCAACCAATATTGTAATACAAAGTATTTTCTTAAGCTTCATACTATCGCCTCCATACCCTTATCATATAAGGCTTTTATATAAATTCCGCCAAGCAAAGATGAACATTCTGTTAATTAAGAAGTGCCACCGCCCTTGTCTCAATGCCCTCTTCTCTGCCCGTAAAGCCCATTTTTTCGTTGGTTTTTGCTTTAACGTTTATCTGTGATGGGTCAATTTCAAGAACCTCTGCCATTTTTTCTGCCATTAAAGCCTTATAGGGTGCCATCTTTGGCTTCTGGGCAATTATTATTGTGTCAATGTTTACAATTTCAAAGCCCTTTTCCTTTATCCTTCTTCCTGCTTCCTTTAAAAGCACCAGGGAGGAAATGTCCTTATATTTACTGTCTGTATCGGGGAAAAGAGTGCCTATATCACCCTCACCTGCCGCACCTAAAAGAGCGTCAATCACAGCATGAACCAGGGCATCTGCATCGGAATGACCAAGAAGCCCCTTGTCGTGTTCAATTTCAATACCGCCTAAAATAAGCTTTCTTCCTTCTGTAAGGCGGTGTGTATCGCAGCCTATACCAATTCTCATAATGCACCTCTCGCTCTCAAAACCTCTGTCATGTATAAAACGTCCTCAGGATATGTAAGCTTCACGTTATCCCTGCCCGTTATAACCGTTTTTATTGGGAACCCGCACCTTTCCACAAGCATGCACTCGTCGGTGCCGATAAAGCCCTCACTGAGTGCCTCCTCGTGGGCACGGAGCAATATTTCCTTCTTAAAAATCTGCGGTGTTCTCACCTGCACGGTAGCCTCACGGTCAATTGTGCCCATAATCATGCCCTGTTCATTTACGCTTTTTAAGGTGTCCACGCTTAAGGCTGATGCAACTGCACCGCCAAAGTCAATGGCAGCTTGTGCCACAAGCTCAATGGACTCCTCTTTTATAAGAGGGCGTGCACCGTCGTGCACTGCTATGTAGTCACAATCGGGTGAAATTTTATCAAGGGCGTTTTTAACACTTCCCTGACGGGTATCACCACCCTGCACAATGCCCACAACCTTGGTATAGCCCTTTTCACGAACAATTTCGCCGTAGATTTCAATGCTGTCACGGGGTGCCGCAACAATAATTTCATCAATCACATCACAGTTTTCAAATGCCTCAAGGGTTCTTTCAAAAACTGTTTTACTGCCTATTTTAAGAAGCATTTTATTGTAGCCCATCCGCTGTGAGCTTCCTGCCGACAACACAATTGCCGTAAAAAATTTACCATTCAACATAACCGGTACCTCCTTAAATAACAAAGTGTCTCCGACACTCCCTGGCAATAATTGCAGCTAAGGAAAACAGAGGAGAAAACACTTTGTAATGCCATATGCGTTTTCCGAGTCTTGCGAGGAAATTCTCGCATGGCAATAAAATCAAATTTATTTGTTGCATTATAGGGAATGTGCAATTTCCTATAATGCAACAAATGCGACCGTAATACGGTCGCATAATTATTACGCCGCAAACATAAGTTTATTCCGCCTTCGGTTTTTGCAGCATCTGCTCTTCAACAATTTCCTTTAAAGCCTTGTCAACCTCCTCATAGGTGGTGTTACGGCTCATAACAATTTCGCTTATTAAAATTTGCTTGGCGTTGGAAAGCATTTTCCTCTCGCCGGTGGAAAGGCCCTTTGCCTTGTCCCGCATCATAAGGCTCTTCACAACAGAAGCAACCTCAAAAATGTTACCGCTTTTTATACGTATCATGTTTTCACGGTAGCGTTTGTTCCAGTTAAGGTTTGTATCAATTTCAACCGTTTTGAAGCTCTCTAAAACCTCACCTGCTTCTTCAGCGGAAATAAGGTCTCTCACGCCGATTTTTTCAGCTCCGTCTATAGGAATGAGCACCTTCATGTCGCCCAGAGGGATGCGCATTGCATAGTAACGGTACATGAGGCCCGAAACCTCACGCTCCTCAATAGCTTCGATTACACCTGCACCATGCAAGGGGTAAACAATGCTGTCACCTATGCTATACATAAAAAATTCACATCCTTCGCCTTTTATCATGATACAAGTAAATTGTAACATATTTTTCATTATTTGTCAAATGCAAATTTTAAATAGGCAATGATATCATATAACAGACTAAAAAGCAATAGTTTTTTTCAATTATTTATATTTTTTTGAAATTTCCCAGATATTTGTAGCTTGTGGCGTATTTTTTAAGCTCTCCTATTGCATTTATCATATTTTCGTCGCCTATATTACCCTCAAGCTCGGCAAAAAACCTGTACTCACCCATGCGGTCAATAACGGGGCGTGACTCAATTTTCAGTAAATTTACGCTGTGGCGTGCAAAAATTTCCAGTGCGGAAACAAGTGCACCCGACACGTGAGGCACAGAAAAAACAACAGCCGCCTTTGTTGCCCCCTCGCCCATCTGAGGCTTTTTGGAAATAATTATAAACCTTGTGGCATTTGCCTTGCCGGAGGCAACATCCTCACAAAGAACCTTCAAGCCGTAAAGCTTTGCGGCTCTTTTTGATGCAATTGCCGCCTTGTGCACGTTACCTTCCTCGCTTACGCTCTTTGCACCCACCGCTGTATTAACAACGCTGTTAAGTCTCCAGTTTTTGTCCTTTAAAAATTCCTTACACTGGAAAAAGCCCTGCTCGTGGGAGTAAACATCCGTAATATCGGAAAGTGATGCTTCGGGGAGAGCTAAAAGGTTATGCTCAACCTTTATGGCTGTTTCGCCCACAATGTATACCTCGTGGCTGCAGAGCATGTCAAGCACGTCGGTAATACTGCCCGTGGTGGAGTTTTCCATGGGAAGCACACCGTAATCGGCATTGCCTCTTTCAACCTCTTCTATAACGTTTTCAAAGGTTTTTACGTTATATATATTCTCACCGAAAACCTTCGATGCGGCAATGGAGCCGTAGCCTCCGTCAACACCCTGATAGCACGCCTTGCCTGAAAGTGACTGTTTCATTTTATAAGAATCGATAAGGTTTTGCTGAACACCTCTTGAAAGTGCCATAACCTTAACAAAAAACTCCTCAATAACGCCCTCGTATTCCTTTTCCGTAACCTTTTCCATACGGCTACGTAAAACCTTTTCCTCACGGGCAGTGTCCAGAACCTGCATACCGCTTTTAAGCTTAATTTCGCCTATATGCTTTGCCACATCCATTCTTTTTTCCATGAGGGCAATGAGCTCTGTATCTATTTTGTCTATTTCCGCTCTGTAATATTCAAGATTTTCCATATTTTCACCTTTTTATCAAAACATTTTTGCTTCGACTAAATAATCGAAGGCACAAAGTGCCGCACAGGCATCGATAACGCTTACCGCCCTTACACATATGCAGGCATCGTGTCTGCCCTTTATCACAAGCTTTTCGTTTGTTTTTTCAACAAAGTTTACAGTGTCCTGCTCACGAGATATGGAGGCGGTGGGCTTTATTGCCGTCCTGAACACTATGGGCATGCCGTTTGTGATACCGCCGTTTATACCGCCGTCGTGGTTTGTTTTTGTGTAAATACCCTCGCCGTCGGTGTAAAGGGTGTCGTTTGCTTCACTGCCTCGCATTTTTGTAACGCCAAAGCCCTCACCGAATTCAAGCCCCTTAACTGCAGGCACGGAGAATATGAGTGATGAAAGGCGTGACTCAAAGGCGTCGAATATGGGGTTACCAATGCCCTTTTCCATGTTCATTATTGCACATTCTATAACGCCGCCTGCACTGTCAAGTTCGCTCTTTAAGGAAAGAACCCTCTCCTCCATCATCTTTGCCGCAGAGGGCGAAACGGTGGGGATAATCATGTTTTTTAATTCATTTGCCTTAAGGGGTGTCATATCATCAAGGCACCATGCATCGTCCTCAATGTCCATAATGCTTTTTATTCTGGAAACGGTGTAAATACCCTTCTGTCTGAGGGCACATTTTGCCACAGCACCTGCAAAAACCAAGGGTGCCGTAAGCCTTCCCGAGAAGTGACCTCCGCCACGGTGGTCGTTAAAGCCCTTGTAGCGTAAATAGCCCGTGTAGTCAGCGTGGGAGGGGCGTGCCGTTACCTTTAAGTTGTCGTAATCAGAGGAATGCTGGTCAGAGTTATAAATAACAAATGCAAGGGGTGTGCCCGTTGTTTTGCCATCTACAACGCCCGACAAAATTTCGGGAATATCGGGCTCTTTTCTTGCTGTTGCTAAACTGGAGGAGCCTGTCTGCCTTCTTTTTAATTCAAATGCGATTTCCTCCATATCAATTTCAATACCCGGGGGCAGGTTGTCTATAACACCGCCAATGCCACGAGAGTGACTTTCGCCGAAAATTGAAAGCTTTATGCTGTTACCCCAGATTGAGCTCATCTGCCTTACCTCCCAACTGCCTGAACCTTTCCCAGAAATCAGGCATGCTTTTTCTTACGCTTTCCGCACCCTTTATAATAACCTCATCTGTACAATAAGGTGAAATTGTTGCAATTGCCATTGCAATACGGTGGTCGTTATGAGAAGAGCACACACCACCCAAAAGGCGTGGCTTACCATTTATAATAAGATAGTCCTCCCCTTCTGTCACAAGGGCACCTAAGTTTTTAAGCTCCATGGTTATCGCCTGAAGGCGGTCACTTTCCTTAATGCGGAGCCTTGCAGCATTTATTATCCTTCCCTCGCCGGGGGTTACTGCCATAACACATGCTAAAACGGGCACACAGTCGGGTATCTGGCTCACGTCAACAGTTATGTTTCTTACTGCCCTGCCCTTTGTAATGTAAAGGTTATCCTTCTCCTCTATTTCCATGCCCATAGCACGGTAAACCTCAACTATTTCCTTGTCACCCTGGATGGAATTAGGGTTAAGCCCCGTAAGTGTAACATCACCCATGGCAAGGAAAAACGCCGCTTGTGAAAAATCGCCCTCAACAGTGTATTTTTCGCTTTTGTATTTCTGATTACCCTTTATAAGGTAGCAGTTTTCCTCTTCCTTTATTTCAATGCCGAACTTTTTTAAAACGTCAAGTGTCATGTCTACATATGCGCGACTTTCAAGACGGGTTGTTATAACAATCCTACTGTCCTCCTTTATAAGAGGAAGAGCAAATAAAAGCCCCGTTATAAACTGGCTCGAAACGTCGCCTCTTATAAAATAATCACCGCCTGTAAGGTTGCCCTTTGCATATAGTGTATTATTCTCAAGTGAGTATTCAATGCCCTTTTCATTAAATATTTTAAAATAGTCATCAAGAGGCCTTTCCATAAGCCTTTCAGAGCCTGAGATGTTCACCTCGCCGTTAACTGCAAGAGCTATAGGTATCATGAAACGCAATGTCGAGCCCGACTCGTTTGCATATAAAGCCCTACCCTCTTTCAGTGCCTCAAGGCACTCACGTGTTGCCCTTGTGTCGGCACTTTCGCCAACGCCAATTGCTTCACCGCCCCCTAAATAAGCGGCTATAAGCGCTCTGTGTGAGTAGCTTTTGGAAGGGGGTATTTCCATACTTCCTTTAAGCTTACATGGTGTAATTTTTATGTCCATTCAATTCATCCCTTTGCGATTTCACTGAGAAGGCTCACGTCTACCTTTTCATAGTAGCTTTCGCCCATTTTTTTGACAAGCACAATGCTTATCCTGCTGCCGCTTCGCTTTTTGTCGTGCATTGCGGCACCTGTCATGTTTTCTAAATTATCAATATGTGTGGGCAGGCTGTATTTTTCACAAAGAGCCTTTATTGTGTCATAAGTGCCCTTTTCTGTATAACCCATCCTTTCGCTCCAGGCGGTTATGGTGCACATGCCTATAGCTACCGCCGCCCCGTGGGAATAGGTGCCGTAGCCCGTGTAGTTTTCAACGGCATGACCTAAGGTATGCCCAAAATTCAAAAGCATTCTTTCGCCTTTGTCAAGCTCATCGTTTTCCACAATGGATGCCTTTATGCTGCAGCAGGTTTTTATAACCTCTTCAGCCTTAAATTCGCCCTTCAATAAAGCCTCTGCAAGCTGTTTGTCACGTATGGCACCGTATTTTATAACCTCTGCCATACCGCAGGCAACCTCACGGGGAGGAAGGGTTGTCAATGTATCTGTATCAATCAAAACCATCTTGGGCTGATAGAAGGTGCCCACAAGGTTTTTACCCTCGGGAATGTTCACCGCAGTTTTACCGCCTACGGAGGAATCCACCTGGGAAAGAAGTGTGGTGGGGCACTGGATAAGGGTTACGCCACGGAGTACAACCGATGCACAAAAGGCTGTCAAATCACCCACAACGCCACCGCCCAAGGCAATGATAACGTCACTTCGGGTAAAATTACGGCTTATTATTTCACGGCATAAGTATTCAAGGTTTTTAAAGCTTTTTGCCTCTTCCCCTGCTGTAACCACAAGGGAAAACACATCCCCTCCTGCCTTCTTCACAGCATTTTCCATTCCTTCGCCATATAAGGGAAAAACGTTTGTATCAGAGATGATGCAAACCTTTTTATTTTCAACAAAGGGCTTAAGAAGCACATCTGCTTCATTAAAAAGCTTGTTTCCTATATGTATTTTATATTCCTTACCGGGGATTTTCACGTCAAGTGACAGCATTTTAAAACCTTCTTACTTTAAAAATGTATATTAGGTTTATTATAGCACTGCATATCACTTATTTCAAGTTTTTTGCAAAATCACCTTGAAAAAACGACATTTTGTGATACAATAGTATCAATTATTTTTTGGAAGGTCTTGGTTTTTTATGTACATCACAGGCATTGGCACAATTGTTAATGTAGCTGCCGTTCTCATAGGCAGTATTTTAGGTCTTTTCTGCAAAAGCCTTATAAATGACCGCCTCCGTGAGGGCGTTATGGCATCTTTAGGGCTTGCAGTTTTCACAATAGGCGTTTCGGGTGTTGTAACAAACAGCATTTTTACAAAGGGCGATGCTTTAAGCAGTGAATATACTCTTATCATGATACTGTCCCTTGCAATAGGCACACTTTTCGGCACACTTATCGACATTGAAAAACGCCTTGATGATTTGGGCATGTTTTTCCAGAAAAAGTTCACAAAGGACGATGCAAACTCCACCTTTGCACAGGGCTTTGTGTCTGCCTCCCTTCTTTTCTGCGTGGGAAGCATGGCAATTGTAGGCTCACTTAATGACGGTATTTCACATGACCCCAACATACTTTTTGCAAAGAGCATCTTAGACGGTATTATGGCAATTGTTTTTGCCTCCACCTTAGGTATAGGCACCGCTATGAGCTGTGTTTCGCTCATTGTTTATCAGGGCGGTATAACCTTGTGTGCATCCTTGGTTGCGCCCTATCTTACAGACATGGTTATTGCACAGATGGGCTTTGTTGGTAACATCCTCATTATGGCAATCGGTCTTAACTTTGTTTATAAGCCCAAGTTCAAGGTGGGCAATATGCTCCCCTCGGTTTTCATTCCCGTTATATATTACGTTATAAAAACTATCTTTAATTTTTAAGGAGAATAGCTATGTTCAATCGTTCCTGTGGCGTGCTTTGCCACATTTCATCACTCCCCGGTCCCTACGGCATCGGCACCTTCGGCAAGGAGGCTGTAAAGTTTGCCGAAATGCTCCGTAGCATGGATATCCGCTCCTGGCAGGTATTGCCCCTTTGCCCCACGGATGACTATAACTCACCCTATGCAGGCTGCAGTGCCTTTGCAGGCAACCCCTATTTTATTGACCCCGAAATCCTCTTTGAGGAAAAGCTTCTTACAAAGGAGGAGCTTGAAAGTGCACGAGCTTCACAGCCCTACAGTGCTGATTTTGAGTTTTTGAAGGAAACACGCCTTCCCCTTTTTAAAAAGGCGTTTGACCGCTTCAAGGAAGAAAATATGCCCATTCTTGAAAAGTTTCTTAAGGAGCACCCTGCCCTTGACGATTATGCTCTTTTCACAGCCCTCAAGGAGCATTATGACCTTCTCCCCTGGTGGGAATGGCCCGATGGGTTAAAAATGCGTGAAAAAGCCGCCCTTAAAAAGGCAAAGGAAGAGCTTCGTGATGAATATTTCTTCGCCCTCTTTTTACAGTATCAGTTCAATAAGCAGTTCACTTCCCTTAAAGAAAAGGTTAATTCTTTAGGCGTTTCAATTATAGGCGATATGCCCATTTACCTTGCACATGACTCGGCAGACGTGTGGGCAAACAGGTCCATTTTCTCCGTTGATGAAAAAACTTGTGCACTCCGCTCCGTTGCAGGCGTACCTCCGGACTATTTCTGTGCAGAGGGTCAGCTTTGGGGCAACCCCCTTTATGACTGGGAGGAAATGAAAAAGGACGGCTACAAGTGGTGGATAGACAGAGCAGGCTATTCCTTCAGCCTTTACGATGCTGTACGTATCGACCACTTCAGAGCTTTTTCCGCTTACTGGGCAGTGCCTGCAGGCGAAAAGGCAACAAAGGGTGAATGGATAAAGGGCCCCGGTATGGACTTTTTCAATGCTCTCAGCGAAAAGTATCCCCAAAGCCCCATCATTGCAGAGGATTTAGGTGACATTGACGACGATGTACGTCAACTTGTGAAGGACACAAATTTCCCCGGTATGGGCGTTATGCAGTTTGCATTCCTCTCCGATGGGGACAACACACATATGCCCTATAACTATTCCCCCTCAACCGTTGCATACACAGGCACGCACGACAACAACACCATCTTAGGCTGGCTGTGGGAATCTGACGATGCCTCCAGAAGAAGAATTTGTGAATACTGCGGTTTTGAAGGCGACTGGGGCATGGGCGGTCCCGATGCTCCCTGCATAAAGACAATTATCAAAACCCTTTTCGAGTCCTCCGCACTTTTAGCAATCGTGCCCGTGCAGGATCTGGTAGGCTTTGGTGCCGACACAAGGATGAATACCCCCGGTGAAGCTGACGGCAACTGGGCATTCAGAATAACATGGGACAGCTTGGAGCGTATTAATAAGGACTTCTTCAGAAAAATTTCAAATATGTATCACAGAAACAATAATCTTGTATAAAAAACATACCGTTGGGTTAACCCAACGGTATGTTTTTTATCGTTACATTAATTCACTTACCAGCTGTGCAAATTCCACTGCATTTTCAATGGGCATATCTGCAATAAGCAATGCCTCTGTGTAGAGGATTTTACAAAGCTTTACAGCCTTTTCCTTATCCTCTTCAAATGCCTTTTTCAATGCTTCAAAGGCACGGTGGTCGCCGTTTAATTCAAGTACACGTCTTGCCTTTATTGCATTTTCCTTTTCGCCGGGAAGGCTCTTGAAGTATTTTTCCATCTCGAGCGTTATCTCGCCCTCGCTTGCAAGGCACACGGGGTGGCTTTTAAGCTTGTGGGAAAGGCGTACAAACTCAACCTCTTCACCTAAGGCTTCCTTCACAAAGTCTAAAATAGGCTTGTTTTCCTCTTCTTTCTTTTCTGCCTCTGCCTTTTCCTCGTCGCTCTCCAGCCCTAAGTCCTTATCGTTAATATTCTTGAACTCCTTTTCCATAAAGGTGCCTAAAATATTCACAACAAACTCGTCAACATCGTCTGTAAGATAAAGTATGCCGTAGCCCTTTTCCTTAACAGCCTCAGTCTGGGGAAGGGAGTTTATCTTTGCAATGCTTTCGCCACGTGCATAGTAAATGTACTGCTGGCTCTCGGGCATAGAGGAAACATATTCCTCCAAAGTTACCATCTTTTCGGCAAATGAGGAGTAATACAGAAGAAGGTCTGTAAGGGTGTCCTTATGAACGCCGTAGTCACTTACAACACCGTACTTGAGCTGAAGACCGAACTCTGTAAAGAAGCCCTCGTACTTTTCTCTTTCATTTAATAAAAGCTTTTTCAATTCGCTCTTTATTTTCTTTTCAAGGTTATTTGCAATCTGCTTAAGCTGTCTGTCGTGCTGCAAAATTTCGCGTGAAATGTTTAAGGACAAATTGTCGGAATCTACAACACCCTTTACAAAGCGGAAATGCTCGGGAAGAAGCTCCTCACAACGCTCCATAATCATAACAGAGGAGGTGTAGAGGGCGAGCCCCTTCTGATATTCCTTTGTGTAGTAGGTCATGGGTGCCTTGGAGGGTATAAAGAGCATTGCTTTATAGTTCAGACTGCCTTCGGCATTTATCCTTATAACCTTCACGGGGTCATTTATGTCGTAGAAGGTTTCCTTGTAAAACGCCGCACAGTCCTCATCTGTTACGTCGCTCTTATTTCTCTGCCAGATGGGCACCATGCTGTTAATTGTTTCGTCCTCGTAGTATTTTGCCTCTGTGCCCTCAACTGTTTTTTCCTCAGGCATAACGATGGGGTAGCGAACATAGTCGGAATACTTTTTAATAATGCCCTTTATTCTGTAGGGACGTAAAAATTCGTCATAAACCTCGTCCTCAGTATTGGGCTTTATGTACATAACAATTGTTGTGCCCACCTCGTCCTTAACGCAGTCGCGGATGGTATAACCGTCAACGCCTGTGCTTTCCCACACAAAGGCTTCATCACTCTTTATGCTTTTTGTTGTAACAGTAACCTTTTCGGCAACCATAAATGCACTGTAAAAGCCAACGCCGAACTGACCTATAATGTCAATTTCCTTTTCGTCCTTTTCATCCTTTGAAAGGTTTTCCTTAAAGCTTAAGGAGCCGCTTTTTGCAATTGTACCCAAATTTTCCTCAAGCTCCTCACGTGTCATGCCTATGCCGTTATCGGAAACTGTTATTGTACGTCTTTCCTTGTCAATTTCAACCCTTATTTTAAAATCTGTTCTGTCAAAGCCCTCGGCTCCCTCCGTAAGTGCCACATAGCAACGCTTATCGATTGCATCGGAGGCGTTTGAAATAATTTCACGGAGGAAAATTTCCTTATGTGTGTAGATGGAGTTTATCATTAAATCAAGTATTCTTTTAGACTCCGTTTTAAACTGTTTTTTTGCCATTTTCTTTTAATTCCTTTCTTTTGTGCTTTATTCTGCCACGGCGATTTTTATGGCACCGTTAATGTTTTCAATTTCTGCCTCAGTACCCGCACCGCCAAACTCCCCGTCAAGGGTCCATGCAACATTATCTTCCGAAGTAAAACGTATTTTGTCGCTTTTTAAAACGTAGTAGTGCTCACTGTCGGTCTTTTTCTGCAAAAGGTCAGTTAAAATTGTATTTATATCCATCGGCTTCCCTATCTTCTTTAAAAGAAGCACTTCAAAAAGCCCGTCACATAAATCCACATTAAGGGATTTTATTTTCATCCCTCCCACAGAGTTTGAATTTGCAACCATACCGAATATAAATTCGTCCTCTATTACTTCGCCGTTATATTCAATTTTCATTTTGTAGCTTTTAACGTTTGCAAGCCTTTTTACACCCTCCACAATATATGCCGCCCTGCCGAAAAGGTTTTTTATTTCCTGAGGGGTATCGTATGCCACATCTGTGAGCACGCCAAAGGCTGCTACATATGCAAAACAGCTTTCATTGAACCTTCCTGCATCAATTGCCACTATGTTTTCACCCACAGCCACCCTTGCCGCCTCAATGGGGTCAAAGGGTATATTGCAGGATGCGGCAAAGTCGTTGGTTGTGCCCATAGGTATGTAGCCTAAAATGGGCTTATCCTCACCAAGTGCCATTAAAGCATTGAACGCCTCGTTAACTGTGCCGTCACCGCCTGCTACCACAATGCGGTCAAACCGTCTGCCCTCGCATTTTATATATTCACTGCAATGGTTACGGTACTGTGTGGGTACAAGGGTAACCTCAAAGCCTTCTTTTGAAAAAGCCTTTACAATGTCAACAAAATATGTTTCAATATTGCCTTTTCCTGCCCTGGGGTTATAAACAAATGCTAATTTTTTCATTTTTATCACCACTTTTACTATAATACCACTTTTTTAACATTTTGTGAATATACTTTTTAAACTTAATTAAATTATAAGTTTTTCGATATATCCTTACGGAGGCGTTGCATTATCTTTTTTTCAAGGCGTGATATGTAGCTCTGGCTTATGCCAAGCATATCGGCAACCTCCTTCTGGGTTTTCTCGCTTCTGCCCTCCAAGCCGTAGCGCAGGCATATTATCTCCCTTTCACGCTCATTAAGGCGCATCATTGCCCCCTTTAAAAGCTGAAGCTCTGCCGCTTCCTCCAAGGATGCCTCCACAGTATCGTTTTCCGTGCCTAAAACGTCCGAAAGCAAAAGCTCGTTGCCGTCCCAGTCAACATTCAAGGGCTCGTCAAAGCTCACCTCGCTTTTTCGGGCGTTATATTTTCTTAAATACATAAGTATTTCGTTTTCTATACAGCGCGATGCATAGGTTGCAAGCTTTATTTTCTTTTCGGGGTTAAAGGTGTTAACCGCCTTTATCAGCCCTATTGTGCCTATGCTTATCAAATCTTCAATGTAAATATTTGTGCTTTCAAACCTTTTTGCTATGTAGCACACAAGCCTCAGGTTGTGCTCAATAAGCTTGTTTTTTGCACTCTGTGTTTCAATTTTCGATAAAAGCAACGCCTCCTCTTCCCTTTCCAGTGCCTGAGGGAGAGCCTCGGTGCCACCTATGTAGTGCACCCGACCTCCTTCAAGGCTCTTTATTATTTCTCTGTAGCTTATGCGGGCAATGCCTCTTATAAGTGTCTGAAAATCCATATTCCCTCTCCTTTCTTATTTCACCACAGTGGCAGGATTAAGCAGAGCGTGGTACTCTTCACCCTCTGAAAGAGTGCTCCTTGTTATGCCGATAATGCATCTTTTTACCTCCATCCCGTCAATTTTTACTTTGTCGGGCAAAAAACCGGGCATAATTCCATCCTCCTTGCCTATGCTTGAAAAGGGTATCAGCCTTACCCTTAAGCCCATAGTGCCCATTTTTTCCATCCATTCATCCTCCTCGGGCACTAAAGCTTTAAGTGCCCTATGCTCGCAGACAATAACCGGTGCCCCGGTTATTGGGTCAAAAAGTGAATTTCCCGTATCGATAATGGCACTTGTTTCAATTACGTTGCCGTTTATGTAAATGGTAAGGGTGCGTTTTACCGCCTCCCTTACAATACGCCTCTTCCGTATGCGGGAGAAAAACAAAATAAGCACATAGGTACCAACTGCTGAAGCAAAAACCCACCTCCAGGGCAAATTGAGGTAAACCTCACCGTTTGAATACACGGCTCCAAGTCTCCTTCCAAGCCCCGTTGTGCTCATAATGGCAATAAGGCTTCCGCCGAAAATGAAGCTGGCAAGGTAAAAGCTTCCCCACATTTTTAAAAAATGCGGTAACGACTTAAATCCGAATGCCACCCACACCAAAACTGCCGATATAAGTATTTTCATTATAATACTGCCTGCTATACCCATGCCCGGGAAAAATATCAGAACGGCATAAATTGCTCCTATCAGTGCCGAAAGAAGGCTTCTATACCATTTTGTGTCAACACACATTATGCTTCCCGTGCCCTCTGTTATAAGAATGTTTATCATAAAATTAACCAGAAACAGCACATCTATGTACACAGTAACCATACTATCAACCTCACTTTACCATTATACAATCCCTTCTCATAAAATATTGTCGCACTAAGGCAGTAAACCCATCTTTTTTTATTGACACGGCATAAAAAAAGATATAGAATTATTCTGATAAGGAATGCGAGGTAATACTATGGAAAATGTATTAATATCAAACATTCAGCGGTTTTCCACAAAGGATGGTCCCGGAATCAGAACAACGGTTTTCTTCAAGGGCTGTCCCTTAAGGTGCAAATGGTGCCACAACCCGGAAACGCACCTTTTAAGTGAGGAAATTATGTACAACCGCGAAAATTGTACCCTTTGCGGCAGGTGTGTTACAGCATGCCCCGAGGGTGCGGTGAAAATTGAAAACAATACTGTTGTTACAGATACAAAAAAGTGCACATCTTGTCAGAAATGCACCGAGGAATGTTTTTATAATGCAAGGGAAATTTCGGGTAAAAGCCTTTCCTTTGACCATGTTTGTGACATAATTGAGCGTGATACCGCCTTTTACAGTGAATCGGGCGGTGGGGTTACCTTCTCAGGCGGTGAGTGCCTCATGTTCCCCGAAATGCTCACAAAGCTTTTAAAGTTCTGTAAAAGCCGTCGTATACATACTGCGGTTGACACCTCAGGCTTTTCCACATGGGAGGTTTTGGAGAATATAGCTCCTTTTACGGACCTATTCTTATACGACATAAAGGCTTATTCTTCCTCCCTGCATGAAAAATTAACAGGGGTGCCCAACAGCCTTATATGGGAAAACCTTGAAAGGCTTGCCCAAAAAGGTGCGGATATAAACTTACGTGTTCCCCTTATTGAGGGCTGTAACGCAATCGATGAAGAAGTTGCAAAAATTGCAGAAAGGTGTGCATCAATGGGCATAAAGAAGGTTAACCTTCTGCCTTATCACGATATGGGTAAATATAAGTACACAAAATTGGGACGGGAGTATGACTCAAACAGCATGTCTACCCCATCCGATGAAAAAATGCAGAAATTCAAAAAAATATTTGAAGACTATAAGTTTACAGATGTAAAAATCGGCGGATAGTGACCTACAGCCCACAACACGGGACAGCGGGTGAAAAAACATCCGCAGATGTTCTTTTTGAACTCGTCTCCCGGGTTCAAAAAGCAGCCCTGTCCCTGTTCCTTATAAAATGTTGCGATTACCCAATCAAATTAAATTAAAACCCACCAAAGGAGGATTATACATATGAGAGGTTATACAGAAAGAACAAAAAAGCTCCGTGAAATGAGTGTTTCCACAAACCCTGCCCTTTCCATTGAGCGTGCGGTTATTATGACCGAGGCTTATCAGAAGTATGAAGGCAGTGTGGACATTCCCGTGCTTCGTGCACTGGCTTTTAAGGAATATATGGAAAGAAAAACCCTTGTTATAAACGAGGGGGAATTAATCGTTGGTGAAAAGGGTCACGATTTGCAGTGTGCCCCCTCCTTCCCCGAGCTTTGCTGTCACACAATTGAAGACATGGAGGTTATGGACAAAAGAGAATTAATCAGCTTTTCCGTAACCGAGGAGGATAAAAAGCTTCAGGCAGAAAAGGTTATTCCCTACTGGGAAAAACGTTCCATCCGTCACAAGATTATGCAGTCTACCTCACAGGAATGGAAGGACTGCTACGCGGCAGGTATGTTTACAGAATTTATGGAGCAGCGTGGTCCCGGTCATACAGGTGCAGGCAACATTATCTACAAAAAGGGCTTCAGTGATTTCAAGCGTGACATTGATGCACGTATTGCACGCCTTGACTTTGTAGGCGACGAAAATGCATACGATAAAAAGGCAGAGCTTGAAGCAATGAAAATTGCCTGCGACGGCATTATTGCCTTCGGCAGACGTTACAGCGAGTATGCTTTAAAGCTTGCAGAAAATGAAACAGACCCTCAGCGCAAGCAGGATTTGCTCCTTATTGCCGAAAACTGTAAGCAGGTGCCTGAATTTGCACCTAAGACCTTCCATCAGGCACTTCAGATGTACTGGTTTGTACACATAGGCGTAACAAGCGAGGTTAACCCCTGGGATGCCTTCACCCCCGGCAGGCTTGACCAGCACCTTAACCCCTTCTATCAGAAGGAAGTTCGGGAAGGCACACTTGATTACGACAGAGTACGTGAATTGATGGAGTGCTTCTGGATTAAGTTCAACAATCAGCCTGCTCCTCCCAAGGTAGGTATCACCTTAAAGGAAAGCGGTACATATACTGACTTCTGTAATCTTAACACAGGCGGTATCACAGAGGACGGTAAGGACGGCGTAAACCCCGTAAGCTACATTATCCTTGACACAATGGATGAAATGAAGCTTCTTCAGCCCTCCAGTAATGTTCAGATTTCGAAAAAAACACCCGATGCTTTCCTTCTCCGTGCATGTGAAATTTCACGTAAGGGATGGGGTCAGCCTGCCTTCTACAACACAGAGGCAATTATTCAGGAGCTTTTAAATGCAGGCAAATCCATTGAGGATGCACGCCATGGTTGCTCCACGGGCTGTGTTGAAACGGGCTGTTTAGGTAAGGAAAACTACGCTTTAACCGGTTACTTCAACATTCCCAAGGTGCTGGAAATCACATTAAATAACGGCTTTGACAACTACACCGGCAAGCAGATTGGTTTAAAAACCGGTAACCCCGAGGACTTTGGCAGCTTTGAAGAATTATACGATGCATTTCTTAAGCAGATGCACCACTTCCTCGACATTAAGATTGCAGGCAACAACATAATTGAAAAGATTTATGCAAAGTATATGCCCGTGCCCTTCCTTTCCATCATTATGGAGGACTGTATTGAAAAGGCACAGGACTATAACTGCGGTGGTGCACGCTACAACACCTACTACATTCAGGGCGTTGGTATAGGCACAATTACAGACTCTCTCTCTTCCATTTCATACAACGTATTTGACAAGAAGAACTTTACAATGGCAGAGCTTTGCGAGGCTATCAAGGCTGACTTTGTTGGCTACGACCGCATTTATAACCTTGTATGCAATAAAACACCCAAGTACGGCAACGATGATGACTATGCCGACACAATCATGAAGAGGGTGTTTAACAGCTACTGCGACTATATCACGGGCAGACCCACCATCAAGGGCGGTCAGTACCGTATAGATATGCTTCCCACAACCTGCCACGTTTACTTTGGCGAGGTTTGCGGAGCTACCCCCAACGGAAGACGTGCACAGAAGCCCATGAGCGAGGGCATCTCCCCCGAAAAGGGTGCCGATACAAACGGCCCCACAGCTGTTATCAAGAGCTGTTCCAAGATGGACCACTTAAAGACGGGCGGTACACTCTTGAACCAGAAGTTCACACCTGCAGTTCTTCAGGGTGAAGATGGTCTTAAGAACCTTGCAGCACTTATCCGTGCATACTTTGCCCTTGACGGTCACCACATTCAGTTCAATGTTATTGACCGTGCAACACTTATTGAAGCACAGAAGCACCCCGAGGAATATAAGGACCTTATCGTTCGTGTTGCAGGCTACAGCGACCACTTCCGTAACCTTTCAAAGGCTTTGCAGGACGAAATTATCAACAGAACGGAGCAATCCTTCTCCTGATTTGTTCAAAATAACAAATTTGTGAAAATGGTGTTGACAAACGTATTTTTTCGGTATACTATGTGCGTGTAAGGGAAATCCCTTACAGCAATATAAACTCTCGATTATGAGGAGGTTTTAATTATGAGAAAATTTACAGTACATGATCTTGACTTACAGGGTTTCATCCAGGAGCTTAGTAACTGCACAGGCAACGTATGGATGACAACAGAAGATGGCGATAAGATTAATCTTCAGTCTGCATTCTGCCGTCTTATCGGTCTCAAGAGCATTCTTGAAGGCGGTAAGCTCAGCCAGGCTACTATTGAATGTGATAATATCGAAGATGAATCCCGTCTTTTCAGATTTAACCTTTACGGTAAGAGTGAAAACTAAATAAAAT
Organism: Clostridia bacterium; assembly: GCA_017440585.1. Lineage (GTDB taxonomy): Bacteria > Bacillota > Clostridia > UMGS1883 > UMGS1883 > RGIG1927. Next base: position 43,526 of record JAFSGW010000098.1, read on the forward strand.
CAAAAATCGCACCGAATTCGGTGCGATTTTTTTGTTTAAGTGCCAAATTCATAATTAAAAAAGAACGCAACTATCCGTTGCGTTCTTTCCTTAACTCGCCATCAGGCGAATTTCATATGCGTAAGCATATTTCACCGCGAATCGATTTCACAAATCCTCGGGATTGATTTCATTGATTGAAATAATATTTATTATTCCAATCCAAACGCTGCATTAAGTGCACTGTGAATCATAACCGCACATTCTGCTCTTGTTGCAGGAAGCGTGGGTTCAAACTTGTTATTCACAGTATCTCTCACAGTTGCAATGCCGTGAGAAGCAAGCACATTTACTGCTTCAACGTCCCATACGGGGATAGCGGAAGAGTCAGCAAAAACAATTGTTGCGTTGTCCTTCGCCTTGAACTCAGAATTCATAGACTTAATGTATCTGTAAACGATAAGGCAAAGATCTGCACGGGTAATGTTTGAAGCGGGGTCAAAAATTGTTTCGCTTCTGCCCTTTATAAAGCCAAACTTTAATGCTGCCGATACAAAGGGGTATTCCCAGCTTGCCGCGGGCACATCCCAGAAGAGGCTTGTATAGGTTGCCTTGTCCTTTTCAGCGTATCTGCCGGAGGCAAGCACAATCATCTTTGCAAATTCAGCTCTTGTAACGGGGTTGTTGGGCTTAAAGGTTTTGTCGGGGTAGCCGTTTATAACGCCCATGTCAACAAGGGCATAAATAGCCTTTTCTGCCCAGGGAGCCTGGTTTATATCGGAGAAGGTTTTATCAGAGGGTCTTGTGGGAGCCTCTGTTCCCATCTCAACCGTTACATCCTCATAATCATCCTCAAAGCCACCGGGGCCACCTGTGTCGGGACGGGTGGGCTTTTCTGTAGGTTCGTCCTTTTCATTTTCTGTGGGAGGAGCTGTTTCCGCCTCGGTAGGAGCCTCTGTTTCGCCCTCAGTGGGTTCTTCTTTTTCACCCTCTGTGGGAGGAGCTGTAGGCTCATCAGTTGTAGTTTCTTCCTCTTCTGTTGTAGTTTCCTCTTCCTCGGTTGTTGTTTCTTCCTCTTCCTGACCGTTACCGAAAAGCATAAGCTTTATTGTTTCAACAAGAGGCTCAAATTCGGGGCTTATAATGCCGTCCATACCGTCAACAACAGCACCGGGGAATGCACCAACAAGGGCATCTCTCACGTCTGTGTTTTTCTTGAGGTTGGTTGCATAAAGCACAGCATCCATCATGTAGTCCTCAAAATTGTCCTCTGTAATCACATCACCCTGACTGAGCAGGTAAGACTGCATAGACTCAAGGAAAGAAATAATCTGTCTGTCGGAAACCCTTTGAGGCTGAGCCTTCAGTTCTTCAACAAAATCGGGGTACATGGAGGCACATTCGTAATATGCATCTTCAACATCTAAATTTATACCTGCCATTGCAACAGGCATTGTTGTCATCATAACGGCAGCAACCGTTAAAAGGGCAACTATCTTCTTCACTAAAGTTTTCATGGTATAATTGTTTCCTTTCATCGGATAAAAGTATCCGTATATTTCCACACATATAAAACAATCTCAAAAGGTTGCAGCAAGCTGCAACCTTTTGATTTATACCTTAATTATGATATTATTCAACAATTTCGGGCCAAGCTCTTGCAAGGAGTACGCAAGCTTCAGCTCTTGTTGTGTTCTTGAGAGGCTTGTAGGAGCCGTCTTCATAACCTGTGATAAGACCGTTAGCTACAGCGGCATCCATTTCGCCGTCGAACCACCAGGAGATATCTTCAGCGTCTGTGAATACGTCCTTAGCACCTTCCTTGGCTTCTGTCCATACAGCACTCTTAGCTCTTGCAATGATTGCAACTGCCTGTTCACGAGTAATCAGGTCGTTAGGACCGAAGTTGCCGTCACCGTAACCACGGAGCATTCCGTAGCCTTCGGGAAGAGACATTGTTGCAATAATGTCTTCTGCCCAGTGACCTACTGTATCGTCATAAAGAACGCCGTCTTCAGCCTTTTCAAGACCAAGAATTCTGTAAACAATTGCGGAGAATTCAGCTCTTGTAATGTTCTGGTCGGGCTTGAATGTGCCGTCTTCGTAACCCTTGATGTAACCATTGATTGTCATCTGGTCGATTGTTTCATGTGCCCAGTGAGCTGCCTTTGTACCTGTTGCAGCAATATCGGGCCACTGACAAACGTGAGGCTTAACTACATCATCTGTGGGCTCTGTGGGTTCTTCCTTGTCGGAAACGCTGATGCCGCCGGACTTCTTCTTAACTGTTACGTTAACTGTAACTGTTGCACTTGTAGCAACACCGTCAACATAAAGTGTACCTGTGATAACAACGCCGCTACCTACTGTGATACCCTTAATCTGAAGGATATTGTTGTAGTCGCCGCCTACCTGAACAAGCTCAACTTCACCTTCAGCGTTTGTAATTGTCCAAACTACTTCAGCCGTGGAGCCTTCAGGAATGTTCTGAGGTGTTGTTGTGATATCAATCTTGCTGCCCTTCTTTACAGTTCTGTCAGCTACGCCGTCACCGTCTGTATCGCCTGCAAGGCTGAGTGTGGGTTCAAGAACGGGTTCTGCAAGAATTGTGAAGTCGTCTGTATCATAAGCGAGTTCTGTACCAACTGTTACTGTGTATACATCACCTGCTGCTGCACCATCGGGAACATTAAGTGTGATACCTGCTTCAAATTCAGCCTTTGTATATACAAGTACATAAACCTTTTCTTCGCCCTTAACGATAGAAACTGTTACATGGTCAAGGTTTGTTGTACCCTTGATTGTGATTGTGCCGTCAGCTTCAACGTCTGCGATATCTTCAAGAACTACTTCGTAATCTGTAGTATCTGCAAGAATTGTGAAGCTCTTTGTATCGGAAGCGAGCTCTGTACCAACGATTACATCGTATACATCGCCTGCTGCTGCACCATCGGGAACATTAAGTGTGATACCTGCTTCAAGCTCTTCCTTAGAGTATACAACTGCGTAGATTGTTTCTTCACCGTCACGGATAACCACTGTTACATAGTCAAGGTTTGTTGTACCCTTAACTGTGATTGTGCCGTCAGCTTCAACGTCTGCGATATCTTCAAGAACTACTTCGTAATCTGTAGTATCTGCAAGAATTGTGAAGCTCTTTGTATCGGAAGCGAGTTCTGTACCAACAATTACTTCGTATACATCGCCAACCTCTGCACCATCGGGAGCAGGAATGGAAATACCTTCTTCAAGTTCTTCCTTAGAGTATACAACTGCGTAGATTGTTTCTTCGCCGTCACGGATAACTACTGTTACATAGTCAAGGTTTGTTGTACCCTTAACAGTGATGATACCGTCTGCTGTTACATCAGCAATGTCATCAAGAACTACCTCGTATTCTGCTGCATCTGCAAGAATTGTGAAGCTCTTTGTATCGTAAGCTGCTTCTGTACCAACAACTACTTCGTATACATCGCCAACCTCTGCACCATCGGGAGCAGGAATGGAAATGCCTTCTTCAAGCTCTTCCTTGGAGTATACAACTGCGTAGATTGTTTCTTCGCCATCACGGATAACTACTGTTACATAGTCAAGGTTTGTTGTACCCTTAACTGTGATGATACCGTCTGCTGTTACGTCAGCGATATCTTCAAGAACTACTTCGTAGTCTACTGCTTCGCTTTCAGCTGTTACTGTGAAGGAAGTTACATATCTGTAAACGTCTTCAGCATATTCATCGAAGGAGTAACCACGGTAAACTGCAACTACTGCTTCACCGTCAGCTTCGTCTGTTACGTCGATGTAGAGCATACCGATGGGGCTGTCGTCAGTGCCGGAGTTAACCACGAAACCGTCTGCATCGTAGTTGGCATCGAACTGAGCAAGGCTTGTACCGAGCTCGTTGAGCTTTGCGATGGAGGGGTAACGGTCATGTGCAAAGCCAAGTGTGAGCTCTGTCACTTCGTCACCGTTTATTGCAGCACCGCCAAGTCTTGTCCATTCTTCGCCATCCTTGTAGCGGAGAAGCTCTCTGCCCATGTAAACGTTCATCTGAACAAGCTCAAGACCGTGATTTTCATCAATTGTATCCATTGCTGTGAAAAGAGCCTCAACTACTGTGCCGATAGCAGCTACTGCATCAACATCGTATGCATCGCTGACAGCCTGTATAGCATCTGCACAGAAAGGCTGAGAAGCAATGTATTCTGCAACAGCCTTCATTGTTTCATACATGGATGTGATTGTTCTTTCGTTGTCACCGCTCATAACGCCTGTGCCGTTTGCACCTGCAACTGCAGCGATGAGCTCTTCCTTGTTAAGAGCCATAAACTCACTTCTGAGTGTGGGAACAAGGTCGATAGCATATCTTACGAAATCTTCACCAAGAATAAGGAAAGCAGCCTTCACGTCACGGTCAGCAATCATATCGAAAAGACCTGTGGAGTTGCCTTCATTAAGCTGGTTTGTAGCAAGCTGCATACCAAGGTCAAATGCATTGAACATGCCGTCTGCGGCAAGCTCAACAACGTCTTCCTTAAGTGCTTCTGCAAAACCGTCAGGATAAGCTTCGCCTGCTTCTTCTGCAAGATAAGCATCAACATAAAGAGCTACCTTGTCAGCATTTTCGCCTGCAAGTACGCCACTTTCTTCAATAAGAGCAAGCTCACCGAAGAATACTGTAAGGTCATCAGCGTAATCGCCAAGACCGTTAAGAGCTGCCATAGGAGCAGACACACTGATAGCTTCGTCGTTAGCTTCTTCAAAAGCTGTGAAGCTGTCAAGCCATGCTGTATAGGAAGCATCTTCACTTGTAACATCAAGGTTTTCTTCCATGATGTCTCTCATAAGCTTCCACTTATAAAGATCCTTCATTGTTTCATTTGTAAGAACCTTCTCTGTTACGAAACCATCTGCCAGAGCTACTGCCTGTGCCTTTATAGCATCCTTATTAGCTTCGTAGGATGCCCATACAGAGTCAATAACTGCTGTCTGTTCTTCTGTCATGGAGCCAAACTGATTTGCCTGCCAGTCCCAGATTCTGTCTCTGTACAATTCAACCATGTTGTCCATTCTTCCGAAGAGCTCTGCTTCATCAGCTGCGAAAACAGAAACCACGGAAAAACACATTACGATTGCGAGTACAAGACTCAAAATGCGTTTTTTCATAAACTGCACCTTCCTTTATTTAAACTAAAATTAAATACAACAACGTATATTTATCGACACTACCCGATAATACACATTACCATTGTAACACAACCTATTCTCCATTTCAAGTATTTTATTCAATTTTTTTGAACTTTCTGTGCCTAAATTTGTGCAATTCATGACATTTTTTTCAATTTGATATTGTTTTTTTCTTATCTGTTTATTATAATATAAACTATATATTTTCGGAAAGGTTTTGATCACATGAACACTCTCAGAACACCTGCCGGTGTAAGCGACATTTACGGCAAGGACTGTATTCTGAAAGCACATACAACAGATGCCATAAAAAAGGTCTGTCACTCTTTCGGCTACAGTGAAATACAAACTCCCGCCTTTGAATATCTGGAGGTTTTCGGGGACGATATGTCCATCCCCACAGATGAGGCTATAAAGTTTATCGACTCAAACGGCAAAATACTTGCCCTCCGCCCCGACTTTACAACCTCCATTTCCCGTGCTGTTGCCACACACTTTGCAGACTCACCCCTTCCCTTAAGGCTCTGGTACTCCGGCAACGTTTACCGCAGCGGTGAGGCATACAAAAGTGCCAAGAAGAGGGAATTTGCACAGGCAGGCGTTGAATTAATAGGTGTTAACACCCCCGAGGCTGATGCGGAGGTTATTGCACTCACAATAAACGCCCTTTCAGAGGCAGGTCTTGAAGATTTCCAGATAGAGCTTTCCCATTCCGACTTTTTGCAGGGCATTATGGAGGACTGCAGCCTTTCGGAGAAGGACTCTGAAGCACTCCGCTCTCTTATCGACAAAAAATTTGCCATCGGCATCGAGGAATTCTGTGCTTCTCATAATATAACGGGGACAAACTATGAAATACTTACGGAAATTTCCCTTTTCTTCGGTGACGGCGAAGAGGTTTTGTCAAAATACAGAAGCATGACCTTAAACCCCGTTTCAAAAAATGCAGTAGATGACCTTTGCAGGGTTTATTCCATATTAAAGGCATATAATCTTGAAAAGTATATAACCGTGGACTTAGGTCAGGTAAGAAGCTTCCGTTACTATACGGGGGTTATCTTCCGTGCCCTTACCACCTCCTCCGCCTTCCCCATCTGCGGTGGCGGACGCTACAACACCCTGGGCAGAAGATTTGATTTGGACCTTCCCGCAACGGGCGTTGCCTTCTGGATTGACCGCCTTGCCGATGCAATACTTCGTGCAAACAGCTCCCTTTCATTAAATAACTGCCCCGATGCAATCATATTTACATCGGAAGAAAACCGTGCAGAAGCATATAAGCTGGCACAGTCCCTTCGCGAAGAAGGCAAAAGGGTCGTTTTAGACGTTACCGCACAAAGTGAAGAGGACGCAAAAAAATCTGCCCGCGAGAGAAGCATAACAAACATTTACTTCGTATAGAAAGAGGAAAAACCATGAAATATCTTACAATTGCCCTGGCAAAGGGCCGTCTTGCAGAGCTCAGCGTTAAAATCCTTATGGATTTAGGCTACAACTGCAGCGAGGTTTTAGAAAAAACACGTAAGCTTATTTTCACAGATGAGGAAAACAAGCTTAAATTTATCTTAGTTAAAGCAAGCGACGTTGCAACCTATGTTGAATACGGTGCGGCAGATATAGGCATTGTTGGCAGAGATACCATTTTAGAGGAAGGCAGAAATGTTTACGAAATGGTTGACTTAAAGTTCGGCAAATGCAGAATGTGCGTATGCGGTCCCCGTGAACTTAAGGGCAAACTGGGTGAGCACGCCCCCTTAAGGGTTGCCTCCAAATACCCCAACATAGCCAAGGACTATTTCGACTCAAAGGACATGGGCATAGAGCTCATAAAACTGAACGGCTCTGTGGAGCTTGCTCCCCTCACAAATCTTTCCGACGTAATTGTGGACATTGTTGAAACGGGCAAAACCCTTTACGAAAACGGTCTCGACGTTTTAGAGGAAATATGCCCCTTAAGTGCCCGCATTATTGTAAACCGTGTAAGTGCAAAAACGGAAAGAGAACGTATAAGTAAAATAGTAAGTGCCATGAAAGCGAAGGTAAACGAATAATGATAGCTATAATCGACTACGGTGCAGGTAACCTTAAAAACGTGGCAAAGGCATTTGACTTTTTAGGTGTTGAAAACATCGTTACCTCCGATATAAACGAAATTAGAAAGGCCGATAAAATTGTGCTTCCCGGGGTTGGTGCCTTTGGTGAAGGCATGGCAAACCTTACCAAACTCGGACTCGACGAGGTTTTAAGGAAAGAAGCCTTATCGGGAAAGCCTCTTTTAGGTATATGCCTTGGCATGCAGATGCTTTTTGAGGAAAGCGAAGAGTCGCCCGGAGTTAGCGGTTTAGGCATACTTAAGGGCAAAATCCGCCGTCTGCCCAAGGTGGGTGACTTAAAAATCCCCCATATGGGCTGGAACGACCTTAACTGCAAGGGCAAGCTCTTTGAAGGTCTTTGTAACCCCTATGTTTACTTTGTTCATTCCTATTATTTAGATGCAGAAGACAAAGAGGTTGTTTCCGCCACAACAAACTACGGCATCACAATTGAGGTTGCAGTTGAAAGCACTAACGTGTTCGGCTTCCAGTTCCACCCGGAAAAGAGTAGCGAAGCAGGGCTTAAGATGCTTTCAAACTTTGCAAGTTTATAAAGGAGAACACTTATGTATGCTAAACGTATAATCCCTTGCCTTGACGTTAAGGACGGACGGGTTGTAAAGGGTGTAAATTTTGTAAATTTAATAGATGCAGGCGACCCCGTTGAGGCGGCAATAGCCTACGACAAAAAGGGTGCCGACGAGCTTGTGTTTTTAGACATTACCGCCACAAGTGACAACCGTGACACTGTGGAGGACATGGTAAGAAGGGTTGCCCAAAAGGTTTTCATTCCCTTCACTGTGGGTGGCGGCATAAAAACCGTTGAGGATTTCAGAAAGCTTCTTTTAGCAGGTGCCGATAAAATTTCCGTTAATTCCTCTGCCATAAAACGCCCCGAATTAATAACTGAAGCTGCAGAAAAATTCGGCAGTCAGTGTGTTGTAGTGGCAATCGATGCAAAAAGGCGTGAGGATAATTCCGGTTGGGACGTGTACGTTGCCGGAGGCAGGATAAATACACACCTTGATGCGGTAGAGTGGGCAAAGAAGGCAGAAAGCTTGGGTGCAGGGGAAATACTTCTCACAAGCATGGACTGTGACGGCACAAAGGCAGGCTATGATCTGGATTTGACCCGCACCATTTCCGAAAGCGTTTCCATCCCCGTTATCGCATCGGGAGGAGCAGGCAATATGGAGCATTTTTATGATGCCTTCACCCTCGGCAAGGCAGATGCTGTCCTTGCGGCAAGCCTTTTCCACTTCGGTGAAATACAAATTGAGGACTTAAAGCAGTATTTGTCGACCAAAGGCATAAGTGTGCGATAAAAACCTTTACAATTCGGGAAATTTGTGTTACAATTCAGGCTGAAGAGCAATGTGCTTTTCAGCCTTTGTTTTTAATTTTAAATTCACATAAATAAGAGGAGGAAATTTACATGAACAGAATTTTTGTAAACGAACCCGAACGTGACTTTTCCGTGGCTGAAGTGAGGGCAGAAATGGAAAAGGCAATCGCCATGGTTGAAAGCGAGCTTGGTAAGGATTACCCCCTTGTTATCGGTGGCGAAAAGATTTTTACAGAAAAGAAAACAACATCCATTAACCCCTGCAAAAAGAGCCAGATTATAGGCTATGCTTCCAATGCATCAAAGGAGCTTGCCGACAAGGCAATAAGAGTTGCATACGACACATATGAGGAATGGAGACTTGTTCCCACCCGTGTTAAGTATGACTATATCATGCGTCTTATCGGTGTTCTTCAGAAGAGAAGATATGAAATTGCAGCATGGATGATACTTGAGACAGGCAAGAACTTCGGCGAAGCAGACGGTGAAATCTGCGAAGCTATCGACTTCTTCAATGCTTATGCTCAGGGTGCAGTTTATCTTGAAGAGCATCCCGTTCCCCTTGTTGAATCCAAGGTTGAAAACAACGTTAGTGAATACCGTCCCATCGGTGTAGGTCTTGTTATTCCTCCCTGGAACTTCCCCTTCTCCATTATGGCAGGTATGGTAATTAGTGCTGTTGTTACAGGTAACACAGTATGCATTAAGCCCGCAAGTGATGCTCCCATCACAACCTGCAAGTTCGTTGAAATGTGCGAAGAGGCAGGGTTACCCTCCGGTGTTATTAACCTTATCCCCGGCAGTGGCAGTGAAATCGGTGACTTTGTTGTTGACCACCCCTTAACACGCTTTATCAACTTCACGGGCAGTAAGGCAGTAGGCTTACGCATTGCAGAGCGTGCCGCAAAGGTTAACGAAGGTCAGAAGTGGATTAAGAGAATTATTGCCGAAATGGGCGGTAAGAATGCTATCGTGGTTGACTCCTCCGCTGATTTAAGATGGGCAGCAAAGCAGGCAGCCGCTGCAGCCTTCACCTTCCAGGGTCAGAAGTGCTCCGCATGCAGCCGTGCAATTGTACTTTCCGATGTATATGATGAATTCCTTACATACTTCAAGGAAGAGGCAGAAAGCTACAAGCAGGGTGCAGGCAAGGACAACATGGATATCTGTGCCGTTATCAATAAGGCATCCTTCGACAAGATTGCTTCCATGATTGAGCAGGGCAAAACAGAGGGCAGGCTTATTACAGGCGGTACATACGATGATTCCGAAGGCTTCTACGTAAAGCCCACAATCATTGCCGATGTTGACCCTCGTACAAGCGTTATCGCAAATCAGGAAATTTTCGGACCCGTTGTTGCAGTTATGAAGGTTGACACCTTTGAAGATGCTATCGACCTTGCAAACGCTACAGAATACGGTCTTACAGGCTCTGTATTCAGTGCTAACCGTGAAAACATCGAATATGCAAAGGATAACTTCTTTGTAGGTAACCTTTACATTAACCGCAAGTGTACAGGTGCAGTTGTTTACAACCACCCCTTCGGCGGCTACAACATGAGCGGTACAACGGCAAAGACCGGTACTGTTGACTATCTCTACAACTTTGTACAGCTTAAGTCAATATCCGAGAATGTAGTATACTGATTCAAATATAAAAAATGAGGAAACCCGTTTGGGTTTCCTCATTTTTTATATCTCAGGTTTAAAGCAGGGCATAAATTCAAGCTTGAATTTATTTATTCTGTGTAAACGGTCAATCTTTGCCTTCTTTTCCTCATCCTCAATAATGCCCTCACGGATATAGCGGTCAAGCTCGGCATATGTAAAGCCTAAATTGTCCTCGTCTGTTTTACCGCATAAGCCGTCGATGGGTGTTTTTTCAACCAAATCGGAAGGCAAGCCCAAAAGATGGCCTATCTCCTTAACTTCTCTTACCGTTAAGAAGGAAAGAGGCGAAAAGTCCCCTGCAGCATCACCGTAGCGTGTAGAATAGCCTACCCAGTCCTCGCTTAAGTTACAGGTGTTGCACACTCTGCCGTTCATACTCTGGCTCACGGCATAAACAACGCTCATTCTTATTCTGGGAGGCAGGTTTGTTTTCGACTGCACACTGAGCTCTAAATCCTCGGGGATTGCTCCTAAAACACCGTCAACCGCATCCTTTATATTTATAACATAACGCTTTATGCCTAAATGGTCGCACAATTTGTGGGAGCAGTCAATGTCAAACTGGTCACCCTGGGGCATCAGTACACCGATAACTCTGTCCTTTCCCAGAGCTTCAACACAAAGTGCCGCCGCAACGGAGGAATCCTTACCCCCCGAAATCCCTAAAACCGCATTGCAACCGGGACCGTTTTCTTCAAAAAACTTTCTTATCCATTCAACACATTCATTTTTAACCTTTACCGCATCAAACATGACTTCATCTCCTTTTAGAGTATTTTATCATGTGTATGCTTATTTTTCAAGGCTTCCCTCACAAATTCCGCAAAGCCTGTATTCCGACAGATTAAAGCTTCGCCAATTGTTATCCTTTGCCCTTATCAGCTCATATTCCTCCTTCAGCCAGTATTTTGCCTTAATGCGATAAGTGGTATCCGACAGATATACTCTCTCGATCTCCTCTGCCGCATCTATAGATAAGGTCCAGACATAATCAAGCTCTTCCCTTTCACCTGCAAAATATCTGTCAACCTGGTTTTTTGCAACAACGGCATCCATGGGCACAACATTTAAAACCATGTAATATAAAAGTGCCAATGCTCCATAAACAAGCACAATATTGAATTTTGGTTTTGCAATGTAGAAGAAGGTTAATATAAGCCCTGCAAATTCAAATGCCAGAAAGCCGAAAACTAAAAAGCGGAGCCTTGTCAAGCCGTCGGTTTCATTATACATCCACATTCTGTAAAAGCTGGATGCCAGTAAAACCACCGTCACCGCACAAAGGTACATATTCATCACCTTTACAAGGAGTGCCTTTTTGCCCGAAACGTGCTCCGTAAGCTTTGTAACAACCAGGATTGCCGCAAGGTTTACACCCGTTAAGCCCAAAAGCTCAAAGAAGCCACGCCTTGCATACTCTGTCACGTTTAACCCGTAGGGAAGCTCACTTCCCGAAAAGAGATACCGAAACTGAATAATAACAAAAACAGTGTACACAGCCAAAGCTGAAAGCATAACGCAGGTGATTATGAATAAATCGCCTTTTATTTTAACACCCTGCCTTTCAACCTCGTAATCAACATAGGCGTTATATGCTATGCCGAAAAGATACAGCCCCACCACTATACCGAAAATAATTTTCCAGAGTGTGTCAGCTGTGAAAATATCGCTGAAGCCTTCGAGGAAATTTTCCACGCCATAGGAAAATACCATATCGGCACTTGAAAGCACTGCACTGAGCACCCCAACCACCCCAAGGCTTATCACAAGGGCAATTGCACCACGCTTCACATAGCCCTTCTTGCCCTCGGTCATATCAAAAAACCACTCTGCAGGCTTTATGAAGGTGCCAAGGGGTGCGAAAAACCTCTCGAAGGTTTCCGCAAAAAACCTCATTGTTATATCCTTTATGTTAACGGGCACAAACATCATGGCGTAGAGGAAAATGCACACTATAAAATTGGGCACACGCCATATTTCGTTGGCACTTATAAATGAATTGAGGCACAACACCCCAATGGGTATAAGCCATAAAAGCCTTCTTTTTTCAGGCACTATAAAGTAAAGCATTATAAGCTGTAAAAGTGCAAACACAGCTACGCTCACCCCTGCCCGCTCGTAAAGCACTAAAGCTATAAAGCTTATTGCCGAAACAAGTGCATATATAAGCATTTTAAGCCTTAAGCCTTTTGTAAAAACCTCACATTCTTCCATTATGTTAAACCTCCGTAATTTAAATTGATGACCTCTTGTTAAAAGGGCTGCTGCCAGGGCAACCATTGTGCCGAAAAAACCGCCCACGTAAATGTTTAAATTCGGGAATATAGCCCATGCCAGCACTATCTGAAAAAAGAACATGGAAAACAAGCCTGCAAATCCACATGCAAAAATTTCGCCTTTTTCCTCTCTCTTCAGAAAGTATATCCCTGCCAAAAGAAACACCACAAAGCCTGCAGCCATTTCAAAGGCTTCTTTAAAGACAATTTGGCTTAACAAACCATTCAGCACAACAAGGCTGAAGCCGTATAATACACCTCTTTTGAAGATTGTCACAAAATCATCCCCTTTCAAGAAGTAATATACACCCTATCTCTCCGTTTGTCAACAACTTTTTATCGTTTATCAATAATTCTTTAACGAAAAACAACAGTTATTTACCAAATGGGGACAGTCCCCATTTGGTAAATAACTGTTTACTACTCAATAAATTCGATTATATCTCCCGGCTGGCAGTCCAGCACCCTGCATATTTCCTCCAGAGTGGAAAACCTGATTGCCTTTGCCTTGTTATTTTTAAGGATAGATAAGTTTGCAGGCGTAATGCCTATTTTTTCGCTTAATTCCATAAGACCTATTTTCCGCTTTGCCATCATAACATCCAGATTTATAATAATGGGCATTTTTCTCACCTCATATGGTTAAATCGTTCTCTGTTTTGTAATTTATAGCCTGCTTGAATAAGTCCTTCAAGGTAAGGCAGAAAAGGCAGGCAATTGCAAAAATAAGCGCAATTGTCACGCTTCCCACCGTAAAGGCAAGGATGGCCTGAAGGGTAAAAATTACACAGATAAGTGCCGCCGCTACAGCCATACGCCTGAAGGCGGCAACATTTTCATCCACAAAGGGGCTACCGTCAAGTAATGTTTTGTACATTCCCTTAATATTAAAAAGTATGTACACCGCACAAATTCCTGCCAATGTAAGGGTTACTCTGTAAACCGACTCGCTCTGAGGAGAATAGGAAAAATACTTTATAAGGCTTCCTATCACAAAGGGCACAGCTATTGTGCACACAATGCCGCAGTAAAACATAATTTCAATAACCCATTTTGCTATATGATGAACAATGCTTTTTTCGTACATAAAATCCACAACCTTTCCCCTTTATTGTACCCTCAGCAATAGCTCCTTGTCAATCACATTTTATTGACAAACGATAAATTTATATAATCCCGAACAGCATAAAGCCGATTGTGTTAATTGCAAAGTTTGCAAACATATGAACAAGCCATGAAGTATAAATGTTATCGCTCTTACAGTCAAGATAATTAAAAATTAAACCGCCGAGGAAAAGTCCAAAAAGTGCAATTGCAAACACCCATATGCTGAACCAGCCCGTCATCATGGCAATGTGGTAGATGGCAAATATGAATGCACTGAATATGTATGCTACCTTTCCCGATGAATACTTTTTGAGTGTTAAAAAGGAAAAGCCACGGAAGAAAAATTCCTCCAAAAGGGAATTTACAAAGGATATGTAGATTGCCACAAAAACGAAATTGTTTTTGTCTACACCTATGTTACCCGTAAGTGCCCCCGTTACGGCAGAAAAGTCGAACACATCCTTCAAAAGAAGGTATGCACCAAGTATGAGCACAAAAAGGGGCACGCATAAGCTAAATGCCAGTACCATTCCTTTTTTGTTGGGTTTAAAAAGGCTTTTTATGTCTACATCCTTATTGCAAAATGCAAATATGGCGGGCAAAAGAAGAAAGAGTGCCACCTTGCAGGCAGATTTTATCCAATACACGGGCTGAATTACCGCATCTATAACGCCCATTATGCCGCAGCATAAAACTGCAACGCCAATTATTATCCATCCTTGCTTTTTCATTTCTATCTCTCCATATCAAAAAGGATTTTGCCTTGCAAAATCCTTTCCTTAATTGCTAATTAAATCAGTGGTGGCAATGATGCTCCCCACAGCCGTGCTCACCGCAGGTATGACCTTCGCCGTGGTGATGGTCGTGATGATTACAGTTAGCCTCTGCATTCTTATCAAGGTTACCTGCAAGAAGGTTTTCAACAGCCTCGTCGCAGTCACCGCTGTTTCCTGCATAAATTTCGATACCTACCATGTTAAGAGCGTTTACTGCACCGCCACCGATGCCGCCGCAGATAAGAACGTCAACGCCTGCCTCTAAAAGCATACCTGCCAGAGCACCGTGACCTGAGCCGTTAGTGTCAACAACTTCGCTCTTTACCACTTCGCCGTCCTTAACGTCGTACACCTTGAATGCACCTGTGTGTCCAAAGTGCTGAAAAATCTGTCCTGCTTCATAAGTTACTGCAATTTTCATTTTTATATACTTCCTTTCAACTAAAATCGGCACCCTTTAAGATGCCGATATGTTTTCATTTTCAGTCGTTTGCACCATATACCGCAAGGTATTCACGTATTCTGTTGATGCAATCGGGGTCGCTCATTCTTTCGGGATGGCTTTCAAGATATTCGATAATTTCGTAAACTGTAACTACGGAATATACGGGGAAGCCGTGCTGCTGTTCAATTTCCTTCATGGCAGAAATTTCGCCAAGCCCCTTTTCCATTCTGTTAACCATAATCATAACGGCATTAATCTTAACGCCTTCAAGAGTTTTCATAAGCTCGATGCTTTCACGGATAGCTGTACCTGCTGTGATAACGTCTTCAACGATAACAACGTTCTGACCCTCTTTAGGTGTGTAGCCAACGAAAATACCGCCTTCGCCATGGTCCTTAACCTCCTTGCGGTTGAAGAAGAAGGGAAGGTCAATACCCTCACGGGAAAGTGCACTTGCGGCACTAACTGCCAGGGGAATACCCTTGTATGCAGGGCCGTAAAGCACAACGTTTTCAGCCTTTATGTTTTCCTTATAGCACTGAGCGTAGTATTCGCCTAACTTACAAATCTGGTCACCTGTTTTGATTTCGCCTGCATTGATAAAGTAAGGAAGCTTTCTGCCGCTCTTTGCAATGAAATCACCAAACTTTAAAACGCCTGCATCAAGCAAAAATTCAATAAAAGAAACTTTATATTCTGCCAACATACCGAATTCCTCCATAATGTTTTTTTATATAATATCACAATCTTTCGTCTTTTTCAACCTCTATTTCATAAGAGAGGTAATAACTCACATATGGGAGCTTCTATGGTTACCCTCTCCCCTTTTGAGGGATGATTAAAGGATAACCTGTGGCAATGAAGCCTTAAGCCTTCGCCTTTAATTTCTTCGCCGTAGAGCCAGTCGCCGTATATGGGAAAGCCCAGGTGTGCAAGGTGCACCCTTATCTGATGTGTTCTGCCCGTAAGTGGCTTTAAGCGTAAAAGGGTAAAAGTGCCCATTTCCTTTTCAACTGCATATTCCGTAACAGCCTCTTTCCCATCCTCTGCCACAACACGCCTTATGCCTTCCCCACGCTTTATAGGAGCATCTATAACGCCCGTTTTTTGGGAAGGGGTACCCTTAATTACTGCAACATATTCCTTTTCTATTTTCTTCTCCCGCATAGCCTTATTGAGAAGGTGTGCCGAAAGAGCATTCTTTGCAATAAGTACAGCTCCCGAGGTTTCCTTATCAAGGCGTGTTATAACGTGAAATTCAGCACTGCCATTAAAGTAATGGACTACACCGTTTGCCAATGTGTTGGTATAATTGCCCTTTGATGGGTGAGTTTCCATGCCACGGGGCTTATTAAGGACAAGCACATCCTCGTCCTCGTAAATTATATGAAGTTCCATCCTTGAGGGCACAATGCAGCTTTCCTCGTGCTCCAGATCAAGGCTCAGCACGTCGCCCTCTTTAAGCTTTTCATTAATACGAGCTGCTTCCCCGTTCACTTTAATACCGCCCGATGCCTTAAGCTTCTTTATGATGTTCCCGGAAAGCTGCAGGTCACCCTTCAATACATATTCAATTTTTCTCCCTGCCATATTTTTTGTGACAATAATTTCTTTTTTCATAGTATCACCGTATTCATTATAACACAACAAAATCTTTCTTGCAAATTTTTAAAAAAAGTGCTTGACATTTCTTGAAATAGCGGTTATAATAACGAAGTAGCAATCAGATATTCCTCTATAGCTCAGTCGGTAGAGCGCATGACTGTTAATCATGATGTCGTTGGTTCAAGTCCAACTGGAGGAGCCAAACAAAAAAAGCAAGTCGTTTGACTTGCTTTTTTTATTTGAAAACAAGCCCGGGTTCGACTCTTAACATAAAAGAAAACCATCGCAAATGCGATGGTTTTCTTTTATATAATTTTATTCTTCTTCTGCGTTAATAACTTCTTCCTGAACCTGCTTGTAGAAGTCCTGGAGATAGTCAAGCTCTGCAGCATCATCAGAGATAATGAAGAATTCGTTTACAGCATAGCCTGTAAGAGCTGCCCAGTTGGGGCTACCTGCGTTATAAGCACGCTTTCTTACAATTACAAGCTGACCGGGAAGAATATCCTCAAGTGTACCTCTTGTGATGGAAGCAATGTTACCTTCACGGTTGAAGTTAATCTTGAATACGTTACCTTCAAGTCTTTCGTTGGGAAGAACTTCAAGTTCGTATGTGTTGCCGTCGTCGCCTGCATATTCATTTCTTGCACATGCAATACTGAAGAGCTTATTGTTTACAACCTCGTCGATAGCTGTGACAATACCGCAGTAGTGACGGATGTTGTACTTATTGGAGTCAGAATCCCAGTAATTCCACTTTCTCCACTGATCCTGATAGAAGGGCTTGAAGGGAGTTACGAAGGACTTTGTAGACTCGTTGAAGATGGGTTCAACCATTTCGTACATATCGAAATAGAGGCTGTCATCATAGTAAGGAGCAACGTCTTCAATATAAGCACCGTCTGTAGAAATTCTTACAGGGAAGCCTGCAGGAAGGAAGGGCTGAGAAAGGTCGTTATTAACGTGACCTTCGCCGTCCTTATAGTACTTGGGTCTTACAAGTGCATTTCTTACGCTTGTGCCATCGAAGTAGTAAATTCTTACTGTGTTTTCCTGAGCATTCTTATCGTAAGCTTCTGTAACCTTCATAATGAATTTGGGAGCAAGGTCAGGCTGGTTGTTTGTTGCAGCCGTATTCTTGTCTGTATCCTCTGTAGAGTCGTTGGATTCTACATACCAGTCAGCCATTACAAGGAAGTTACAAGCTGTCTTCTGCATGTCTACGGGAGATTCATCATCACTGTAGTAGTATGCATAAATCCAGTCATAAGAGCTGAAGTGATAGTTATCCCAGTAGCTACTCATGGGCTTTACGTAGAAGGACTGGTTGTCGTTCTTGTAGTCAGCTTCTTCCTGAAGGAATGCTGTTGTCTTTTCGTCGCAGTAGGTTCTCATACCAACGTTCTTCTTGCTCACTTCGTCGTAAACCATTTCCTGGCTGTAGTGCAAGCAACCGTAGTTCTTGCTGAAGTAAAGCATTGTGTTGGAACCGTTCTTAACAGTACCTGCCTGTCTTGTCTGCAGGTAGCCGTCTTCTTCACCAACAACTACAACCTCGCAGATCTGCTGCTTCTGGTTGAGCTTGTAAAGGAAGCCTGCTCTTGAAGGATGGGGACGCTGATTTTCACCGTAGTTGGGGTCTTCGGAAGCACCGAAGAGAGCGTCTGTAAATGCCAGCTCATAGAACTCGGAAGCTGTCATCTTTTCGTCGTTAACCTTAACAGAGGAAGCAAGGTTATAAATCATAACGCCGCTGTTCTGTGTAAGAACCTTAACCTGGTAGCCTGCTTCAAGACCACCGTTGTTGATAGCAATGAACATACCAATGTTCTTACGGATAACTGTTGTACCCTCGAAGCCTGCAATACGGTTGTCAGCATCAAGATAGAAGTCGCCTTCGTCGGAAACAGCAAGCTCAAGTCTGCCTTCTACAGCAGGAGAAACTTCATATTCTGTACCGTTGATAACGTAGCCGTCAGAGGATGCTTCTGTGATTGCACCTGTAACTCTGTTGTTGGAGATAACAACCTTCTTTTCAAGCTTGTCAAGAGATTCGTATACATAAAGCACGCTGTACTGCTTAATGTCAGAAAGCTGTGCCACACCACCGTAGGAGTTGAGGAATGTAACGTGATAGTCCTCATCCTCGGGGTCGAAACGATATGTTGTAGAGCGGTCGTAGGAGCTTGTTACGTTACCGGAAGACTGAGAAACTGCGAAAACGTATACAAGGTCATATTCCCATACGTCAACTATATCATAGTCATCGTCACCGTTGTTATCAATAAGTACAACGTGACCGTTTTCGGGCATAAGAAGCTCTTCGCTTACATCGATAACAGCCTTGCCGTTATACATAACGTAAGGTGTGGAGGATGTCTTAACATCCTTTGTCTTTCTGTCTGTTTCCTTGTTTACCCAGTATTCGAATGTGTAGCCGTCTACTGCAGAGTAGGAAACGTCAACGAGGTTGTCACCTTCGATTGTAAGTGTGCTGTTCTTTACGCTCTTTGCACCGTATGCAATAATTGTTCTGTACTCTGTGGAGTCTTCAGCATCGAGAGCATAAACAGTTGCATAGTAGCCAAGATAATCTGCGATGTCTGTGTAACCTGTGTTGAACACTTCATCGTTGATAAGTACCTGTTCTTCTTCAACAGTTGTTTCACCATCGATAGCAGCGTACTCGTTTTCCATAACAATACCCTTTATTTCCTGAACATCGAAGAAGGAATTAAGAGCATTCTTGCCTTCAACCGCCTCGTACTTAACCATTGTACCGTCAGCGGAGTAGGATATGGGAAGCATAAGGTCTACAGTAAGAGCTGCATAAACGAGCTTTGCAACGTCACTACGTGTAATGTTCTGACCCATGCCTGTGTCAAGCTTCTTTGTGATGCCGAGTCTCTGAGCTACATAAACGTAGTCCTTAAGCTCGTCACCGCGAACCTGTGCCTGGTGACCGTAACCGAGAGCGGATACAACCATCTGCACAGCATCTTCATATGTAGCAGACATTTCGGGATTGAAGTTACCGTCTTCATCACCGCGGGCAATACCTACAGTCTTCGCCATAGCGATAACACCTGCAGCCCAGCCCTCATAATCGTACATATCGTTGAAGAGCTCCATGTCATCGGGAGCTTCTTCATCGTAGCCGTCAATGCCTACAAGCTTTACGGCAATAGATGCCATTTCAGCCTTTGTAATTGTGTTATAGGGAAGGAAAGAACCGTCCGTATAACCTCCCATAATGCCCAATGCGTCGAGCACGTCAACTGCAAGCTCACAGTCTGTATCAACTGTGTCGTAGTAGGTTGCTGCCACAGCGCTGTTGGGAACAACTATAAGAGAGAAAACCATTGTGAGCATAAGTAACATGCTCAGAATTCTTTTTTTCATATTGCTAACCTCTCTATCTGCTGGATTATATTACTTCATGAATCTGTAAATCTGGTCAAGGATAACTGCCAGATAAGCACGGGAAGCGTTCTTCTTGGGTGCGAATACGTCTACGCTCTGCTTGTTGTCTGTAGCGTCGAGGTAAACACCTGTGTTGTGAAGAGCTGAAACTGCTTCATATGCATAAGCTGCAATTTCTGCCTTATCTGTAAATGTATCTGCACTTGCCTTGAACTTGTCAAGGGATAAGCCCTTGCCAATAGCGGCTCTGTACACGATTGTGATTGCATCCTGTCTTGTTACAGGGTCATTAATTCCGAATAAACCGTTGCCGTAGCCCTGAGCTATACCAAGCTTTTCAGCACTTGCAACGTAAATATAATACCATGCATTGGGGTCAACGTCTGCGAAGGAGGATACTGCTGTGATGTCAGCTAAGCCGAATACGTTGATAACCATCTTCATGAATTCAGCTCTTGTAACGCTTCTTTCAGGACCGAAGGTCTTATCACCGTAACCGGAAACTATCTGGTTCTTTGTAAGGTTCAATACAGCATCGGATGCCCAGTAGTAAGCTGTGTCAGCGATATCTGTGTAATAGTCCTTGATTTCAACGTTGGGGTCCTTCTGGTTTTCGTCCTGAGAAATCTGTGTGTTGATTTCAGCTGTCTTTACAGGTGTGCTCGGACCGCTGGGGCCGCTGGGACCGTTGCTGTCCTTCTTGGATTCCTTGTACTTCTTTTCAGCCACCTCGTAAGCTTCTTCCCAGGCTTCCCGGATTTCCTCTACGCTGTAGTATGTGCCCTTGAACTCGTCACAGAAGAGAGTTCTGAGCTTCTTTGTATCTTCAAGCTCTTCGATTTCGTCTTCGTCAACATTGAAGATTTCGTTGTTAGCCTTTACAACATTTACAAGGCTGAGCCAGCTTGTTTCGTTAACAATCTGTACAGCTGCTGCCTGTTCAACCGCAGCCTTGAGCTCGTCAACTGTTTCAACCTCAGCATCAATTGTCTTCAAAACCTTTGCAAGTGTGCCAAGCTCTTTTATCTTACCGTAAAGGTCTGCTTCTTCGCTGTCAAAGCCGATTACAGAATCAAATCTGTAAACGAGCTCTGTAAGAGCCTTGTCTGCAGCACCGGCTGTGTTGTAAGCTGCCACAAGGTATGCTTCCTTAACGAAGCTTTCGCTGTTTTCAGCTGTGTAGCTGCCCTTGCCGGGAAGGTATTCGCCGTTTACACCGTTTGTGATAAGCTCAGCAAAAGCTGCCTTGCCTTCATCGTCAGAAAGTGCTTCGTAGTCCTCGCCTGTAAGCTTAAGGAGTACATTGCCGTCTTCGTCCTCTGTAAACTCGATAACAGAAAGAGCATTGTAGTGAACATCAAGCTTCGCCTTAACGTCGCCCTCTGTCATATTGATAGCTTCGAAGAAGCCTGTAACGTCTTCTGTACCGATGTAGAAAATTTCTGTCTCAAAAAGGTCTGCCGCCTTGTTAAGAGCAACCTGGAGCTTGTATTCACCTGTTGCAACTGCGTCGGGAGCACCGAGCTTAACCTCAGCCTTGTTACCGCCTACGGGAGCATAACCTAATGTTACCATGTCACCGTCTTCATCTACCATGTAAACCATAACGGTCTGGTCGTTGTCGCTGTTTTCTGTAACAACGTCAACATACACATAATTCATACCAACCTGGTTAGCAACAGCTTCTGTCACTTCAGGTCTTACATATACGACTGCTTCAGGAGCAATATCCGCTGCAAGAGCACCGATTGCTGTGCACTGAATGAGCACAAATGCACAAATGATTGCAGCCAGAATTCTTGTCATTTTATTGCCGTTCATTTTTCTTCCTCCATTCATATCGGATTAAATTACTTTCCCTGCACCACGTAGGGGTTTTCTCTTGAAGGCATGTAGCCATAGTACTGAGTGGGAGTATCTTCGTTTACGAAGTATACCATGTACTTGTACTGGCTGAGGTCTTCATCCTCAGGGATTTCAATTTCAAAAGTAACTTCTGCTTCATCCAATACGAGGGCACATTCATCAACTGTTGCAAAATCAATCATGATATCGTTCTTGTAAAGAACCATAACAGCAGTGAAGAATACGTCGTCTTCATCGGAGTTATAAAGAGTTGTTGTATGTGTAAGAGTGCCGGAGGTTGTAAAGCCTGTGGAGTAGTCATAGGGGTTACCCTCAGCATCTGTACATTCAATATCTGTTATTTCAAGGGGATTGTCAAACACTTCAGCTTCATAAAGCTCAATATCGTCAATTGCAAGAGGTGTTCTGCCCTTGTAGTTGAAGTCAATTGCAAAGAGACCTGTTTCGGGAGCCTTGAAAGTGAAGAGAATCTGCTGCCATGCACCGTTTCTTTCGATTTCTCTGCCGATTTCGTTCCAGCCTACAGTATACTTTGTCTTATAGCCGTCACCCTTATCGTTGAGAACAAGAACCTTGAATGCACGGTCGTCGTCGCTTATTGTGTTACCGTTGGGCATTCTTACCCATGCGGAGAATACATAAACCTGACCGCCTGTTACGCCTGTACGGTAAATGAAGTCACCTGCGGAAACGGAAAGACCGAAGTATCCGCTGTGAGCAGCATCTGTGGAGATTTCACCGTTAGCCTTAAGAATATTCTTAGCTGTTTCGATGATGGGTCTTGTTTCGATAGTGGGGTTGGATTCAAAGCCGTCAAGCTTTATTGCATTACCCATACCTGCCTCTACCTTGTAACGAAGGTTGTCGTATGTGAATACTGCAGCGTTGTCATCGCCGGGAGTTACATACACACCGCCATCACGGAGAGTTGCTGCGAAAAGGTCAAGAACTTCTTCTTCCTCTTCTTCAACTTCCTCTTCGACATCTTCAACTTCTGTAACTTCTTCCTCTGC
Source organism: Clostridia bacterium (assembly GCA_017440585.1). Classification (GTDB taxonomy): domain Bacteria; phylum Bacillota; class Clostridia; order UMGS1883; family UMGS1883; genus RGIG1927. Next base: position 66,312 of record JAFSGW010000098.1, read on the forward strand.
TTCGGTTACTTCTTCGATTTCTTCCTCTACTTCGGAAACCTCTTCTGTAACCTCATCGATTACATCTTCAGCCTCTGTAACTTCTTCTGCAAAAGCAGTCATTACAGAAAAGCCAAGAGCAAGCGCGAGTGCTAAGCAGAGCATCTTGAAAATTGTGCTTTTCTTTTTCATCTGACATTCCTCCTGATAACTCGTCGGCGAGCCGACATGTATATTCAAAAATTTAAAACAACCTTAAGCCCCCATGGGCGCATCCGGCAGACTATTCATTAAGCTGCCATGCTCTTACATAATCGATTTTGAATTCGGCAGGCCACTGGGTTGAGCCGTCGGGTTTACCGTCCCAGCCATCAATGGCAAGGTTCAAAATCATATACATTCCCGTTGCTTCCTTTATGGCACTCTTGTTTGTAAAGTCGTGACCGACCTGAACACCGTCCACATAGTAGCGCATATAATCGGGAGTCCATTCAAAGCCGTAGGTATGGAAATCATCACTTGTGCTGTAGCCCAGGTTAAGTACCTGTTCATGGCTGTAGTGCTCATTCCATGCAGGGCCGTAATGGAAGTTTACGTGAAGCTCATTGGGCTTTGAGCACAGCACCTCAAGCATATCAATCTCGGGGGGCCATCCGTCCTTGAGCATCCACCATGCAGGCCACATACCTTTGCCCTTGGGCATCTGCATTCTGGCTTCAAAATAGCCATAGTCAAAATTATACTTGTGGTGAGTGTTCACCGCACCTGAAGTATAAATAATGTCATACTTTTTATTATTGAAGGTACCCTGCTTACCTACTGCATCCGGGTGCTGTCTGTTTTCACCCTTCAAGGTAAGGATACCGTCCTTTACAATTACATTTTCGGGAACACACCATGCCGCATGGTTATGTGAGTGACCCCAGGAGTAGTTATAACCCCATTTTGTTGTATCAAGGCTTTCACCATCAAAGTCGTCATTGAAAACAAGCTGATATCTTTCATCGATATAGTCAGGTCTTTCAACCTTGCCATCTTCAATAACGGGGAACTGTATGCGTCTTATGCCGCTGCCTTTTACTACGGGAAGCTTCATATAACATTCCTTCATATTCTTTATCATCTCTTCCATTTCGGAAGGAGTGACACTTTTTTCAGGCTCCAGAGCACCTTCGTTTTTAATAATGCCGTTTGAAGCTGCCACCTCTATATATGTAAGAAACTTTGGTGAAATCTCATCCTTATCGGTAAAGGCTACATCCACGCCCACAGCCAGCTCGTTTTTCATTGCCGCAAGCCCTCTCACAATCATGGCGATTGCTTCCTGCTTTTCTATGGCTCTGTCGGGCACAAAATCCTCTTTATCGATAATGCCTGCACGGAGTGCTGCCTGAATATATTCCGCCTCGGGAATTTTTGAGTTTACATGCGAGGGAATAAGCGGTTTAAGCTTTGCCGTAAGGCAAACCTCTTTCATGAACTCAAGCCGTGTAACCGAAGGTATTGCCGCTGTTCCCCTGATGCAACCAAAAACCAGAACAAAGCACAAAACCATGGCAAACAGCCTGTGTATTAACTTGCTTTTCATTTTTCTCCTCCCCTAAGGGCACAAAAATAGCGATTATGATACATCTATCTTATATAATACACTAAAAAATTCCCCGTGTAAATAGTTTTGTTACTTTTTTTCCATAAAATTTTTACCAAATTTTTAAATGATTAAGTGTATTTCCCCATTTATCGGTGGCATTTGCCTCAATAATTTTACGTATTCCCAGAACAAAAAAGCTACACATTGCATCGGCACCGCGGCTTGACAGGTGCATCATGTCACCGGGAGCATTTTTCTCATAGTCCCAGAGATGATAAAGCTTATAAACCTCGCTTCTTCCCACCTCGGAGAACCAGCCCGAGGAAAGATCAGTAAGGTCAACATAGAAACAGCCCTTTTCCTCTGCAAGAAGCCTTACCGCATCAAAGAATTCCGAATATGCACCTCCGTCAGACTTACCCATGTCGCCTTCCTCGCCCCAGCCGTAGCCTGCAGAAATCTGCGGGCTTACAAGGATGGGGATAATGCCCTTTGCCACGCTGCGGTCAAGCATTTCCCCAAGGGAGGCTTTCATCTTCTCAACCGTGGACTTATCGTGGTCATTTATGCCAAACTGCACAATGAAAATATCGCCCTTTTCCCCTTCCTTTTCAATTACGGGGAAGCTGTTTATAAGCCAGTTTTCAGCCCAGTCGCCTGAAGCGGCAAGGTTCATAACACGGGCATCCACGTATTTTTCAAGAAGCATTCCCCAGCCGGTCATAACCGTGCCGTCTGCCTCCTGCCCCGTTCTTAAAAGAGGGTAGTAGTTGCACACGGTGGAGTCACCGCCCATGAATATGCGGGGCTTTTTTTCATTTATAATATTGCTTTCACGGAGCATAATAAAATCAAGCTTATCAGTAAGCCCCTTCACAGTAACATTAAATTCACCGCCCGTGAAATGATAGCGGTCAAAGGTGTGTATTGCCGCATCAACCACCTGCTGTGTACCGGGCATGTCAAGGTTTGAGGCTATGAGGTAATTGTCAAAATAAACGCTTGCCTTCAAAGGCTCTGTTTTCCTCACTGTTATATCGTATTCACCGGGAAGAGCAGTTGCCTTAAAGGGGGTATCTTTTGTGGCAAATGCATTTGCATTAAAGGTAAACACAGGTGTTATCTGCAATGCTTCGCAGGAGGTAAAGCTGACGTTTACCTTTCCGTTTACGCTTTTTGTGACAATGGCTTTTCCGTCGTCAAAAAGCATGCCCTCGCAAGCTACGCCTACACCGCCCTTTGCATAAACGGCAAAGGTGTCTGTAAGGCGGTTTTCCACAGTAACGTCAAAGCTCTTATTCCATTCACCGGGCTGTATGGTGTATGTACGGCTGAGGCTTATTTTAAGGTTATCTCTTACAGTTGCAATTTCATTAAGTGCAAGGAAAACCTCGTAGGCACACATTTTGTTTGCCGCTTCCGTGAGGGAAAGGGTTGACTTGTAGATGGATGATGCACCGTTTGAGCCTGCACGGGTTGCCATAGTGGCAGTAAGTGCGGCAAGGTCAATATATGTAACAGCCTTGCTTTTTGCAAAATTACGTGTTGTTTCCGTATAGAAATTTTTTGTTTCCGCCATCTGACCTGTAAGTGTATTAAAACGCATGGTGCTGCATACAGAGGCAAAAATCACCTCTGCACCATTTTTTGCGATAGCCTCCGTTACTTCTTCAAGTGCCTTTTTGAATTCCGCATTCTTGTCAGAGGGGCGGTCCTTTTCCAGTATACCGTAGGAAAGGATAACCACATCGCCCTTTTTGATATGGGAAAAGGCTTCTTTTTTTGCAACACGGGTAAGAAGGTCACCGCTTTCTGCCAGGTTTTTAAACCTTACGGGGTCATACATAAAGCCATTAAGGCTTTCGCCCCACGCCTTTGCCCAGTCATCGCCAAAAAGATAAACCGTGCCCTTTAACTCCTCCTCTGCACATACAATTGCGAAGGAAGATAAAAATATACATATAATAAGGAAAAGAGATAATACTCTTTTCATATAATACACCGCCTTTCGAGAGGGACAATCCCCTAATATACATTATATAATTTTATAAAGTTTAGTCAATAATAGTAACAGAATTGTAAAGGAGGTGTAATTTTAATTAAATGAACGACAAAAAGAAAGTACGGGTAAATGAACGGATTAAAAAGCTTGGGGAGGAAATTGCCAAAGAATTTATAAACCCCGACACACTTCACACAGACCCTCTGGGAAGCTGGACAGGCACCCCTCGTGACCGAAGTGAAAGACCTACCCAGGATGCAGACGACTTATAATCAAAAAAGGGGCTGTTAAAATAGTCCAGACCGCCAAAAGGCGAAAATGCAGACTGACAAAACCAAAGACGTTTAAACAATCTAAACCTTTTATTAATGTAAAAAACCCTCGCGTTTAGCGAGGGTTTTCTGTTATTATATGCCTTTTGACTATCGACAAACCTCACCTCTCGACGTACCCACGTACGCCTTCGGGCAAGGGTGAACTGCGGGGGGACACCGCAGTTCCCTTCGGTTTGTCAATTCTGAACAATTTTTCCTACCCCCTTAAAAAGGGACTGTAAAAAACAGCGTTTGAACCCCGCCCTGTCAAGTAGACAATGTAAATAACAAAAATTTATGATATGCACTCCACAAATTTTGTGGGGTGTATATTTTTATGCTACCATTAACTCGTGATATTCCATTGGCGATAA
>JAFSGW010000099.1 GCA_017440585.1 Clostridia bacterium
CGGCAAATTTTCCGCCATAGGGCACCAAAATGCTCGACTATACGTCAGTATAGTCTCCGCTTTTAGTATCCTCTGACAAAAAATTTGCTCGATTAAAACTCTGCGACCCTTTCCTTAGGGAAAATTGATGGATTTTTGGCGCGGAGCTTGCCGATAGGCTGGCGCCTTTCAAAAGCGACAAGCCGAAAAGGTGCAATTTTAGCAAGGAAAGGGCATATGGGGTTCAACTCACCTCACCTTATGTCACGGAGGAGCGCTATCCGGTTCGGATTTATCTGAAATTTTTGAAAGGAGATACGAAAAATGAAAAATCTCAGAAGACTTTTAAGCCTTGTACTGGCAATGGCAATGGTTCTTTCCTTCAACGTGAGTGTTTCTCAGGCGGCAATATATGAAGATGTGCCCGACACTCACAAGTATGCGAAAGCTATTAACCTGCTTTCAGGATTGGGCATTATCAACGGCTACGAAAATGGCGTTTTTAAGCCCGACCACACTATTACAAGAGCCGAAGCTGCTACAATTATTGTACGTACATTAGGTCTTGCAGACGACGTCAGAATGGGCGACACAATCTTTACGGACGTTGACGGCGACCACTGGGCATCCGGCTACATCAACATTGCTGTTGAAAACGGCATTATCGATGGTTTCCCCGAGGGTACATTCCTTCCCCAGGACAACGTTACATACGAACAGATGGTAAAGATGGTTGTTTGTGCTATAGGCCACGACCCTAAGGCGAAAGAGCTTGGCGGTTACCCCGACGGCTTTATCCGTGCAGCAAGCGATGCAAAGGTTACAAAGGGCATTGCAGGCTTAGGCAAGAATCCTGCTCCCAGAGGCCTGGTGGCACAGCTTATCTACAACGCTCTTGAGGTTGAAATGATGGATGCTACAAGCTACAACACAGGCATCCTTGGCACATCCTACACCTACAACGGCAAAACCCTTCTTAATGACTATCTTGACATTGAAAAGGTTGATGCAATAGTAACCGATACATATCACACAGGTGAAACCTACTCCCGTCGTGACAAGTTCGTTGAGCTTGAAATTACAGAGGTTTACGGCTTAAAGAACAGAGTGAGCAACTCCCTTTATGAGGAAGGCGACGTTATCGAATTTGACGAGGGTGCGGCTGAAGAAGCAGGTAACTATCTGGGCAGAGCAATTACCGCTTATGTTGGTGAAGACCGCGACACCCGTGAGGATAAAATCTTTGCACTCACTATCGACTCCGCAAGAAATGAAGAGGTTGAGGTAACAAAGGAAAAGTTCCACGAAGCAAAGAGTGACGAAACAGTTATCAGCTACGCAAAGAGAGTTACCGACAAGCGTGTTACAGAGCTTGACCTTGCAAGAGGCGTGACAGTAGTTGTTAATGGTGCAATTGTTAACGAGCCCATTACAGACTACTTTGAAGACTTTGACGTAATGACACTTGTTGACAACAACCGTGACAATAAGTACGACTTTATTTTTGTTGACATGTTCAACGAAAGCGACGGTGTTGAGTTTGTTGTTGCCGAAATCGAAGAGGACGATGACGTTTACTACTTCGAGGGCAAAACAGGCGAGCTGGAGCTTGACTATGAGGACGATAATTCCCTTATCAGAATCATTAAGGACGGCAAGGAGATTGAACCCGACGATATCGAAATTGACGATACAATCACATGCCTTGATGCTTCCAGAAGCATTATCACAGTTTATGTTTCAAGCGATAAGGTAAAGGGCTACATCGACGAGGTTGACTACGATGAGGATGAATACTACATAAACGATAAGCCGTATGAGCTTTCCGCAGCATTTGCTGAAGAGCTCAGAGCAGGCGATGAAGGCACCTTCTACCTTAACTACAAGGGTAAGATTGCATACTCCACAGTAGCAAGCCGTGTTGCAGGCGGTGACTATGTATTCATTGCAAACTACGACACAGAAACACAGTTCTCCAAAACAACCTACCTTGTGCAGGTTATTACAGAAAAGGGCGCAGTTAAGAGTTACACACTTAAGCCCTCCAAGATGAAGTACGTTGACCACATGGGTAACATGTACAAGAACGTTACTCCCCAGACAGTGTTCGATTATCTTCAGTTCCACAGAACAAGCCTTTCCAACCGTTACAACGTTCCGGGCTATGTTGGTATTGCCCGTGTAAAGGCTTCTTCTGCAGGTGTTATAAGCGAAATTTACCTTCCCGGCAGCTATGAAGAATTCTACGAGCAGACAAGATATGCCAACGAAAACAGCAAGGAATACTCCGCAAAGAGAGAAACCTACGGTAACTACGACCTTGACGGTGACACAGTAGCCTTCCGTGTGGACGACTCCGAGGAGGTTATTTCCGAGGCTGTTGAAGCAGGCACGGTAGATTCCTTCTTCACAGACGGCAGCAGCTACTGCTTCATCGCATACGGCGAACGTAACGAAGACATTGAAGCACTTGTTATCACAGACGGCATTGCAACAGCAAATTATCAGGACCATGCAATGATTGTTACAAAGGTTTCCACAGTAAGAGTTGGCAGCGAAACAACAACAAAGCTTACAGGCCGTCAGGGAGATAGCGACGTAACATACCTTGTTGACCCCGACGAAAACTTCCGTGTTGAAGTGGGTAACATTATCCTTGTTTCCGAAAACGCAGAAGGCTTTGTAGATGAGCTTGAGGTGGTTGCTTCCACAACAGATGATGCCGACGACCTTTATGAAGCCTTTGACAATGCCGACATCCCCTCCGATGAGGATGCAGGCGTTTACGGCGGTATGGTTTCCGACACTACATCCAAGAGATTCAGAATTGAAGGCATTGAAGATGCTTTCTACAACGATACAAAGACAGCATATCATCTTATTGACTACACTCTCAGAGAAACAACCTTCACAAAGGGCAGATTCTCCGATATTAAGTTAACAAGCAGATACGACACCTTCGTTGTTGTAAGAACATACGAGGACAATGCTGTTGACGTATTTATCTTCCGTGTGGAAGCAGGCGAATACGATGTTCCCTCCACAGATATCTGGGATAACATGAGCTCCGCAGAGCCTACAGACGAGCCCACTGAGGAAGCTACAACAGAAGAGCCTACAGAAGCTCCCACAGCTGCACCTACTGTGGCTACAGAAGCAACAGAGGCTCCCACAGCTGCACCTACTGAAGCTACAGAAGCAACAGAGGCTCCTACAGCTGCACCTACTGAAGCTACAGAAGCAACAGAGGCTCCTACAGCTGCACCTACTGAAGCTACAGAAGCAACAGAGGCTCCCACAGCTGCACCTACTGAGGCTACAGAAGCAACAGAGGCTCCCACAGCTGCACCTACTGAAGCTACAGAAGCAACAGAGGCTCCCACAGCTGCACCTACTGAAGCTACAGAAGCAACAGAGGCTCCTACAGCAGCACCTACTGAGGCTACAGAAGCAACAGAGGCTCCCACGGCTGCACCCACAGAAGGCCCCACAGTGGCTGTAACAGAGCCCACAACAGAGCCTTCCACAGATGGCCCCATCCTTGCAGAGGTTAAGAAGGTTACTGTTGATGAAAAAATGGCTGAGGCTGTATTGAAGCTTATCAATGCAGAAAGAGCTAAATTAAACCTTCCCGCACTTGTATGGGATAAGGATGTTGCAAAGGTTTCCGAAGCACACTGTGTTGACATGGCAACAAATAAGTACCTTGACCAGAAGAACAAGGCAGGATTTGACCTTGCAAAGAGGCTTACAGAGGCAAAGATTAAGTTTACTGCATCTGCCGAAAATCTTGCACAGGGCAAGTTCACAGCCGAGGTTATTGTAAATGCCTGGATGAAGAGCGAAAAGCATAAGGCAAACATTGTAAACAAGGACTTCACAAAGGTGGGTATCAGCGTTGCAACAGCAATTGACGGTACTGTATACTGGACAGTAGACTTTGTTAAATAATTAGCAATTAGTAATTAGCAATGAGCAATTTCGGAAACAACCCGCCATATGGCGGGTTGTTTTTTATATTGAAATTAGAATTAATATGTGATATTATGGTAAAAATATCAGAAAACAAGGTGATAGCATGAATTTACGTGATGGGTTAAAGAACACAAAGAGGGTTGTTTTCAAGGTTGGTACATCCTCTCTTACATATCCTAACGGCAGACTTAATATAGATAAAATTGACCGTCTTGTACGGGTTATTGCGGACTTAAAGAACCGTGGTGTTGACACGGTATTGGTTTCCAGCGGTGCCATAGGCGTTGGTGTGGGCAAATTAAACCTTGGCGAAAAACCCAAGGATATGCCCGGCAAGCAGGCTGCTGCTGCAGTTGGTCAGTGCGAGCTTATGTATCTTTACGACAAGCTCTTTTCAGAATACGGCCATGTAACGGGTCAGGTGCTTTTAACAAAGGATGCCATTGAGCATGAGGACAGACGTATTAATGCACATAATACCTTCATGAAGCTTCTTCAGCTTGGTGTTGTGCCCATAGTTAACGAAAACGACGCTGTTTCCACAGAGGAAATTGAGTTTGGCGATAATGACACCCTGTCTGCATATGTTGCAACCCTTTGTGAAAGCGACTTACTTGTTATACTTACGGATATTGACGGGCTTTACGATGCCAACCCCCGTGAAAACCCCGATGCTAAATTAATAAGCCAGGTGGAAAAAATTACGGAGGATATCCTCGCTCTGGGTGGCTCTGCAGGCTCAAGCCGTGGCACCGGCGGTATGATAACAAAGCTTTATGCAGCACAGATTGCATCAAAAAGCGGCATTAAAACCGTGGTTTGCTCTGCCGATGAGCCCAAGGATATTTACCGCATTTTCGAAGAAGAGGAAATAGGAACAATTTTTGCCTGAGGAGTGGGAAAGAATGATAACTGTATACGAAGCAGGGGAAAGAGCAAAGAAGGCTTCAAAAAGCATAATGCTCAGAACAAACGATGAAAAAAACAGCGCACTTTTACTCATTGCAAAGGCGTTGAGAGAGCACGCTGACATGATTATTGAGGAAAACAAAAAAGATATTGCGGTGGCACGTGAAAAGGGCATGAAGGAGTCCTTAGTTGACAGACTCATGCTTGACGGTAAAAGGGTTGAAGCCTTAGCAGCCTCCGTGGAGGAAATAACCCTTCTTCCCGACCCGGTTGGCGAGGTTGTGGAAGAATGGAAAAGGCCCAACGGGCTTAAAATTAAAAAGGTTAAGGTGCCCATGGGCGTTATCGGCATCATATACGAGGCACGCCCCAACGTTACGGTGGATGCGGCGGTTTTGTGCCTTAAAAGCGGCAGCAGTGTACTTCTCCGTGGCGGCAGTGATGCTATAAACTCCAACAAGTGCCTTGTGGAGGTTATAAAAAAGGCCCTTTCCGAAACACTTATTTCTCCCGATGCTGTTATGCTCTGCGAGGACACAAGCCGTGAAAGTGCCACGAAAATGATGAAAATGAACCAGTATCTTGACGTGCTCATCCCCCGTGGAGGAGCAGGGCTCATAAGAAGCGTGGTGGAAAACGCCACTGTGCCCGTTATTGAAACCGGCACGGGCAACTGCCACATTTACGTTGACGAAAGTGCCGATTTAGACATGGCAAAGGAAATCCTTATTAATGCCAAAACACAGCGCACGGGCGTTTGTAATGCGGCGGAAACACTTTTGGTCCACGCCTCTGTGGCAGAAAGCTTCCTTCCTGTGGCAGGTAAGGCACTTAGTGAAAAGAACTGCCGTATACTGGGCTGTGAAAAAACAAGGGCAATTATTACTGCAGAGGAAGCAACCGAGGCAGATTTCGCAACAGAATTTTTAGACCTTATCATTTCCGTTAAGGTTGTGGAAAGCATAGATGAGGCAATCAGTCATATCGAAAAATATTCCACACATCATTCCGAGGCAATTATAACCGAGGATAAGGAAGCGGCAGAAAAATTCTTCCGTGAAGTTAATTCTGCGGCGGTGTATCACAATGCCTCTACACGCTTTACCGACGGCGGTGAATTCGGCTTCGGTGCCGAAATGGGCATTTCTACCCAGAAGCTTCACGCCCGTGGACCTATGGGCTTAAGGGAGATAACCTCCTATAAGTATATCATAGAGGGCGTCGGTCAAATCCGATAAAAAGAGTGGATATCAAAAACAATTGTTTTTTGATATCCACTTTCTGTTTTTAAGGGAATAGGAAAAATTGTTCAGAATTGACAAATCGAAGGTACACTGCGGTGTCCGCCCCGCAGTGTACCCTTGCCCGACGGCGTACAAGGGTACGTCGAGAGGTGAGATTTGTCGATAGCAAAAAGGCATAGAATAAGAGCAAACCATCGTTAGGCGATGGTTTGCTACATTGTGAAGAGATTTAAATTTAGATTATTTTTTTCTTTCAGCTTTTTTGTGCCTTTTTGCGGTCTGGGCGATTTTAACATTCCCTTTCTTAACACTATATCCAAATGAGCCTATTTTTTTGCCTAAGGCGAAATACTGTCCGTGGGCATAAGCTGCAAGGGAGCACTTTTCAATGTGGAACTTACCCTTCTCGTCAATATATCTTTCGTCCACGTTAACTGCAACAATGTCCGCCATGAACATATCGTGACTGCCTAAATGCACAACCTCTGTAACCTTGCACTCTAAGCTTATGGGGCTTTGGGCAACCATTGGGCATTTTACGATGGATGCCTTTTCCTTTGTCAATTTACAGTCGGCAAATTTGTCGGTATTTTTACCGCTTCTGCAACCGCAGTAGTCAATAGAGCGGATAATGTGGCTTGAGGGCATATTAATAACAAACTCGCCCGATTCCTTAATCATGTGGTGAGAATACCTCTCAGGACGGATAGAAACATAGGTCTTTGCAGGCTCGCTGTTTATAATACCGCACCATGCGGCTGTAATTAAGTTGTCCTCACCGTTTAAGCTGCAGCTTACCAGTACGGGCGGTACGGGGGCAAGTATTGTTCCGGGTTTCCATGTTTGTTTCATATTGTTTCTCCTTCGTTTGTAATTGCAACACGGGCGACCAATGGTCGCCCCTACGATTTGTGGGCTTTAGTCAGGATTTATCAAATCCTTTATAACCTCTGCTGCCAGGATAAGCCCTGCAACGGAGGGCACAAATGCACTGCTTCCGGGGGCGTGGCGACCGTTCTGGCTGTCAGCAACAGCATTTTTGGGCTGTTCCTTTGAATATACAACCTTTAATTTTTTAACACCCCGTTTTTTAAGCTCTGTACGCATAACCCTTGCCAGAGGGCACACAGAGGTTTTATAAATATCCGTAACCTCAAACTGTGTGGGGTCAAGCTTATTGCCCGTGCCCATCGAGGCTATGAGGGGAATGTTTAATTCATCACACTTTTGTGCAAGGTAAATTTTTGCCGTTACCGTGTCGATGGCATCTACAACATAGTCAAACTGTGTTAAATCAATTTCATCTGCCACATCGGGCAGGTAAAACATATTATGCTCTGTTATTTTAATCTCGGGGTTAATGTCACAAAGCCTTTCCTTTGCGGCGGCAGTTTTCATCATGCCAACGGTGGAGGAAAGGGCAAAAATCTGCCTGTTTATGTTACTTACGCTTACGGTGTCGTTGTCAACAAGGGTGAGTGAGCCAACGCCTGAGCGTGCCAGTGCCTCGCACACATAGCCTCCCACACCGCCTACACCGAATATGCAAACATGTGCATTTTTTAGTTTTTCCATTGCATCCGTGCCAAGTAGAAGCTTGGTGCGTGAAAATCTTTCGTTCATAAAATCACCTTGAGAATATAGTACCATAAAAAAGCTGTTATTTCAATAAAAAAGAAAATTTACCAAAAGGGGACTGTCCCCATTTGGTAAAAAATAAAAATGGAAAGTTTACTTGACATTTTTATAAGAGTGTGCTATATTGTAAATGGAAAGCAAACTTTCCATCGGGAGGTGGTCGGATGAAAAACAGACTTGAAGAACTGAGAAAAGAAAAGGGTATACGTCAGGAGGAGCTTGCAGAAGCACTGGAGGTTTCCCGCCAGACCATAGGCTCACTTGAAAACGGACGGTATAACCCCTCAATTATGCTTGCATTTAAAATTGCAAGGTATTTTAATTTAAAAATTGAAGATATTTTTATTTACGAGGAGGAATAAGCATGAACAAACGTATCAGGAATATAATTCTTATAAATTCGGCATTTGTTGGAGTAGGTGTGCTGCTTTTTGTAGCAGGGCTTATTAAAGGAAGCAGTTTTCTTATGCCTCTTGGTGCAGGAAGCGTTGTATCGGGTATTGTGAAAACAATGCGGATGGTAAAAATTTTAAAGGGTGGCGAGGCAAAAATAAAGGAATTTGAAGCCTGTTATGACGAGAGAAACACCATGATAAGTGCAAAAGCAGGCTCTTTAAGCTTTAAGCTTTTCTGCCTGGCGAGCTTTGTCTGTTCAGCTATATTTGCACTTATAGGAATGGAAGATGTTGCATTGATAATTGCATATGTAGCATGTATGCTTATATTTATTTATCTTGTATGCTATTGGTATTATTCGAAAAAGTATTAAAAATAACCCCCGACACTAATGTGTCGGGGGTTTGCTGTTTTATCAAAGCGATCCGGTTTTAAAAATTACTAACTGCGGCTTTTTCAATTTCTACGCCCTTCTTATATGTTACCATATAGTCGTTAAAGCCCTTAACGTCTTCGGGGTTGGGAGCAAGTGTTGTGCCTTCGTAGTTGCAGAATACCTTGTCGTTAAGGAAGCTTTCGAGAGTTTCTCTGCCCTGCTTTTCAACTGCATATGCTGCAAGAAGTGCCATACCCCAGGCACCGCCTTCGCCTGCTGTGCTCATAACGGTAACGGGTGTGTTCATAGCAGCTGCCATAAGTGACTGACCAACACGCTCTGTCTTGAAGAGACCGCCGTGACCAAGGAGCATATCAAGTTCAACATTTTCCTTTTCAAAGAGAATGTCCATACCGATTTTAAGTGTTGCCATGGTTGCATAAACCTGAGCACGCATAAATTCGGGAAGAGTTAACTTAGCGTCTGCCTTACGTGTAACAAGGGGTCTGCCCTCTGCAACGTCTGTGATTGTTTCACCGGAAATGTAGTTGTAGGAAAGAATACCGCCACAGTCCTTCGCACCCTTTTCAGCTTCAAAGTAGAGTGTGTCGTAAAGCTTGGGTGTGGAATATTCAACGCCCATTGCCTTTAATACCTGACCGAAGAGACGTACCCAGTTGTCAAGGTCTGTACAGCAGTTGTTGCAGTGTACCATTGCAACGGGTGCACCTGTGGGTGTTGTAACCATGTCAATTTCTGTGTAAACGCCCTTAAGTGCTCTCTCAAGTACTGCCATAGCAAAGATGGATGTACCTGCAGAAACGTTACCTGTTCTGGGAGCAACAGAGTTTGTAGCTACCATACCTGTGCCTGCATCACCCTCGGGAGGTGCCATGGGAATGCCTGCCTCAAGCTTGCCTGTGGGGTCAAGTAACTTTGCACCCTCTTTGGTAAGAACGCCTGCATCGTCACCTGCATTTAATACAGCGGGGATAACGTCACGAAGAGAGAAGGGAAGGTCGTTAACCTTTAAAAGACCGTCAAATGCTTCAACCATATCCTGGTCATAGTCGCACTTTGTTGAGTCAATGGGGAACACGCCGCTTGCTTCGCCAACTCCAAGAACCTTCTTGCCTGTAAGCTTCCAGTGAACGTAGCCTGCAAGTGTTGTAACAAATGCAATGTCATTGATGTGCTCTTCCTTGTTCAAAATTGCCTGATAAAGGTGAGCAATTGTCCATCTCTGGGGAATATTGAAGTTGAAGAGCTTTGTCAAGCGGTCAGCAGCCTCTTCTGTGATGGCATTACGCCATGTATGGAAGGGAACAAGCTGATTGTCATTTTTGTCAAAAACTATGTAACCGTGCATCATTGCGGAGAAGCCAAGTGCACCAACCTTTGTGAGCTCAACACCGTAGGTTTCCTTTACATCCGCTGCCATTTTAGCGTAAGCATCCTGCACGCCTGCCCATACAGACTCAAGAGCATATGTCCATACGCCGTTTTCAAGCTTGTTTTCCCAGTCATGACCGCCGGAGGCGATGGGGGAATGGTCGCTTGCAATTAAAACTGCCTTGATTCTTGTAGAACCAAATTCAATACCTAAGGCGGTTTTTCCGCTTTCGATATCCTTTATAATCATATTCTTGTCCATTTGTAAAACCCTCCTTAATATAGTTACCTTAATTATATCAGTAAAGCATAGGAAAATCAACATATTTCTAAAGGTGGGTCAACCTTGACAGAAAGGGGGATTTATTATAAAATACAGAGTAAGATAATATGGTATATTATAATTTGAACAGGAGATGGGAAAATGAGCACAAAAAAGATACTTGTAGTTGAAGACGAAAAGCCTATTTCTGACATTTTAAAGTTTAATTTAGAGAAAAGCGGATACGAGGTTATTTGTGCCTACGACGGTGAGGACGGCATGAATAAGGCACTTAGTGAAAGCATTGACTTAATGCTTCTTGACGTTATGCTTCCCAAGATGGAAGGCTTTGACGTTTTGAAAAGGGTGAGAGAGAAAAAGCAGAACGTGCCCATCCTTATGCTTACGGCACGTGAAGAAGAGGTTGATAAAATTTTAGGGCTGGAGTGGGGCGCAGATGACTATATCACAAAGCCCTTTTCCATGCGTGAGCTTTTAGCACGTGTTAAGGCAAATTTACGCCGCACAGTTACGGAAAACGAGCCTACGGTAAGTGAAATTGCCTCCTTCGGCAACCTTGCAATTAACTATTCACGCTATGAGGTTACAAAAAATTCGGAAATTGTTGAGCTTACCTTACGTGAGTTTGAGCTTTTAAAGTTTTTGTCTACACAGCCCGGCATGGTGTTCTCCCGTGAAATGCTTCTTGAGAAGGTTTGGGGCTATGAATACTTCGGTGACGTGAGAACCGTGGACGTTACCATCAGAAGACTGCGTGAAAAAATTGAGGATGACCCGGCACATCCCCTTATTATCATGACAAAGAGGGGTATCGGGTATTATTTGAACAAGTAGGGGCGACCATTGGTCGCCCGTGTTGCAACAAATGATAAAAGTAAATTAAAGCCGTAAAAAGGGCAGGTATTTTGTATGTTTAAGAGTATTCAGTGGAAAATAATAACGATTTTTCTTCTGCTTACACTATTGGTTATGATAGTTGTAGGTACTTTTCTGCTGCAGAATATTTCTGCCTATTACCATGACGATTTTGCAACGACCCTTTCTGCCCAGGCATTTACCCCTGCGGTTTGCAGTGAGCTTGACACGGCGGCAAGGAGCATGGACCCAATAGGTGAAATAACCGAGATTATGAACGTGTATTCCATCCGTATGATGATTGACTCCTACCGCAATTACTACATTCTTTCCTCGGACGGGGCAAGGGTATTGTCATCAAGCGACCCTTTTTCGCCTTCCTCGGTGGATATTACCCCTAACCTTATTTCTGCCATGGACGGCAAGGTTGGCAGTGTTATAGACCGTTCTGCAAGCTATATGGACTATGCCTACCCCATAAGTGTACGGGGCGAGGTAAATTACATTGCGTATATCGTGGACAGCAAGGATGAGCTTTACGACATTATCCGAAACATTTTCATAAACATTTTGTGGGCACTTGTTTTCGGCATGCTCATCAGTGCCTTTTTAGGTCTTATTTTATCACGAACAATCATTATGCCCATCTCCAACCTGCAGATAAGGGCAGAACAGCTCTCCGAGGGTGAGTTCGGGCACAGAATAGAAGTGAGAAGCCGTGACGAAATCGGCAGGCTTACAATGGCATTTAACGATATGGCATCACGTATTGACCGGAGTTTGTCTGACATTTCTGCCGAAAAGAACAAGGTTGAGGCAATCCTCAGCCAGATGACAGACGGCATTGTTGCCTTTGACCAGACGGGGGAAATGATTCACTCCAACAGTGCGGCAAGGGAGCTCTCCGGGGTTGACTACGGGGCAGACTTCAAGGATTTTGTAAAGGCGATTAATGTTGACCTTACCTTAGAGCAGCTTAACTACCTTGACCGTAACCGTGTTGTTGAAAGGCAGTGCGAAATAGGCAAGAGAATAATAAGAGTGCTTTTTGCACCCTATGCCGACGAAGAGGACAAAAACGGCGGTACCGTTGTTGTTATGCAGGATATTACCGAGCAGACAAAGCTTGACATGGCAAGACGTGAATTTGTGGCAAATGTTTCCCACGAATTAAGAACACCCATTACCACAATAAAGAGCTATGCAGAAACAATCCTTGACATGGCTGAGGAGGAAACTCCCGAAACGGGCTTCATAAAGGTTATTGAGCAGGAAGCGGACAGAATGACAAGGATTGTTACCGACCTTCTTACCCTTTCAAGGCTTGATAACTCCTCAAAGCAGGCACTGGACAAAAAGGTCTTCGACCTTGCATCTTTGGTTGAAAACGTTGTGCAGAAGCTTAAAATTAATGCCAATAACTTAGGGCTTACCCTTTCCTTTGAAAAGGAGGGGGACACCTCCGCCTTCTACGGTGATCAGGACCGTATGGAGCAGGTTATAACAAACATTGTTTCAAATGCTGTAAAATACACTCCCTCAGGGGGAAACGTGCGTGTTTCCTGCTCGGCTAAATATACCGAGGCTGTCATTTGTGTTGCAGACGACGGCATAGGCATTCCCGAAAAGGACCTGCCCCGTATTTTTGAACGCTTTTACCGTGTGGATAAAGCCAGAAGCCGTGAAAGCGGCGGCACGGGTCTAGGTCTTGCAATTGCCAAGGAGCTTGTGGAAATGCACGGCGGCAGAATAGAAATAAAGAGCCGTGAGGGCAAGGGTACAAGCGTTATTATAAAGGTGCCGATGATAAACGTGTAATTAATTAGCAATTAGCAATGAGTAATGAGCAATTAAGGAAAGAATTTTGCGAGCAAAATTCGATTAGAACACTCTGCACTGAAGGCATCGCTCACAAAAATTGTTCAGAATTGACAAACCGAAGGAAAACACGGTGTCCGCCCCGTGTTTGACCGTTGCCCGAAGGCGTACATAGGTACGCCGAGAGGTGAGGTTTGTCGATAACAAAAAGGCATAATATAAAAGAAAAATATTGCTTCTGCGATATTTTTCCACATTAATAATGAATATGGAATTCGCTTTGTCAATTTATTTGCTTTTTGCAGACAGAGGATTGTCATGAGGATGCGAAAAATTGCCTTTTTGTGGTCTGGACAATTTTTTGTAATAGAGCGTTAAAGTGTCTGTTATTGTTTTGTAACATTAGTAGTGTATAATGAGTATGAGGATTAATGGAGTATCCTCGCGGAGGTATGGGTTATGAGAAAATCTATTATTTCCGTGCTCTTGGTTTTTGTATTCATTATGACCGCTTCATTGTCGGTTTTTGCACATCCTGCAACCCTGGCAGACGGAAGAGAGAGTACGGCTTCCAACTTAATAACAATCAAAAAGCCTGACACCGCTTCAACCTCCACCGTAAAGACAACTTATTCTGTTACGGGTGTTGGTAAAGAGGGTGTGAGCATTTGTATATATACCTATAACGGCTCTGAATATGTTCCCCAGAAGGACGAAAGCGGTGCAGTGGCTACATATACAATAGGCTCCTCGGGCGTGTTTTACCGCCAGATTGCACTTAAGGAAGGCGAAAACCGCATTTGCGTGCGTGCCGAAGCAGATAACGGAAGCTATCAGCTCAGTTATCTCACCATAACAGTTGTTAACAGCTCTGTTATGTCGGATATAAGCTCATTTTCTTTGAATATGCAATCCAAGCTTAATGGTTGGCTTAACTGAGAGTAACGAAAAAGAGGGTTGTTGCATTAAGCAATAACCCTTTTTTTTGAATACGGGGTGAAATGTTATGTTTAAGGAAAAAGTTAAAACCTCAATAATTATCGTGCTTATCATAAACCTTGTGTTTTTAACATATCATTCCTGGTTTAAGAGTGGCATTTTAGGCTCCGACTGGCCCTATTTTTCCCTTTCGGACCTTCCTGTTGCACGGCTTTTCCAGCGCAACAGCTTTGTTAGCGTGCCTAAGGAAAACCTTTCAAAGCCAAGGAAAATTGTTGTGAACGACGGCGAATTGTGGGTGCCCTATTATAACAGTGACGATGCCTTTGACCGCCTTGACGAAAATGTTGAGGTTGTAATGAAGTGTCTTCTTGATAAGGGGGCAAAGGAAGAGGAAAAAATTAACTATACAGAATGGATAAATCTTCTTACCCAGAAAAGCGTGTATGTGGAATACCCTATCACCTTTGAACCCAGAATGCTGGCAATGGTGCTTAATGCTGATTTTGAAAAGCTTCCCTCGGGCATAAGCGTTATAAACGACGTAATCATTATCCCCACGGAGGAGGATAACAGGGTACAGGTTGCCGTAAGAGATGCAGTCACAAACGAGGCGTACACCTTCATCGTGGAGGACGATACAATTTCCTTCCCCCAGGAGGTTCTGGCAATGTATACCGATAAGTACAGCCGTGACGGGTACTATGAATTTGCCTTTAACACCCTTATAGGTGAAGGTCTTGGCGAAAATAAAATAAAGGTCTCTGATTTAGTGCTTTTTTCCGACAACGAGTCTGTATACCGTGACATAAAGGGCACAAACCCCCTTACGGGAAAAGGCCATGAAAAGCTTCTGGAAACCTTTTCCTTTAACCCCAAGCCCCTTCGTTACTACCCTGATGCATTTGGTGCCGATAACTATGTTGAAAACTATGCCACGGTCACAATTTTCCCCGACGGGTACATTGAATACAGTGCCGTAGATCAGGAAAAGGGTATTGATCTTGACGTTGGCGGTGAAAACGAATACGAGCTTTTGAACCGTGCTATTGACTTTGCGGAAAAGGTGTGGGCATCGGTATCAAACGAGCCATTGGAGGTACTGGTGTCGGGCATTGAGAGAACAGAGGAAGGCAACCGCTTTGTGCTTGACTATTACTACGGTGGCCGTGAAATTGCCGTGGAAATTTCAAAGGAGGGCAGAGAAAAGCTGTACCATGCCATTGAAATTGAAACAAAGGGCAACAAAATTGTTCTGTACAGACAGTATTTAAGAAGCTACACCGAGGCAGATACTGCAACAAGCCAGGAAAGCTTTATGCTTGCCCTTGACTATTTTGTGGGGCAGTTTGCATCGGAATACGGCGTAATAACCGATTTATACCCCGGGTATTTTGACTCAGGCTCGGAGGAAGACATTTTAAAAACAACCTGGCTTTGCGAAAAGAACAATTCCGAAGAGAGGTACCCGAAAAGATAAGGTGAGGAGAGTCGAACCCAATATGGTTTTAATCGGCAAATTTTCCGCCATAGGGCACCAAAATGCTCGACTATACGTCAGTATAGTCTCCGCTTTTAGCATCCTCTGACAAAAAATTTGCTCGATTAAAACTCTGCGACCCTTTCCTTAGGGAAAATTGATGGATTTTTGGCGCGGAGCTTGCCGATAGGCTGGCGCCTTTCAAAAGCGACAAGCCGAAAAGGCGCAATTTTAGCAAGGAAAGGGCATATGGGGTTCAACTCCCCTCACCTTAAGGAGGAATTTTATGAACTGGTCAAAAATTAAAAACATAATGATAATAATTTTAGTTCTTACAAACCTCTTTCTTATACTGAACATCGCATTTTCAAGATATATGTCCCAGGCACTGCCCGAGGGCGTGGGGGAAAGCTTTGAAAACATTCTTTCAAAGCACGGCATAACCATCGACGAAAAGGTTGTGCCCACCCTTTACGAAATGAGAAGCACAATAAAGGCATCTGCCTTTGATATTGACTATTTAACAAGCGTTTTCATAGGCGAAAAGGTGCAGTATGTAAGTGAGGGCGGAAGCCTTGTGGCACCGGGTAACGATAAAAAGCTTACGGTCAGGGCGGACAAAATTGAGTTTACCACCTTAAAGCCCACTGTGGAAAAGGACGAGAGAGACATTCTTGATGCCTTAAAGCATCTTGAGCTGGGCGGCGAAGGCATGTTTTATGACGATATAACAGGCTATGTTAAAATGGCGGTAGACTCCATCGAAATAGAGGGCATGTACCTTGATGTTTACCTTGACAAGGATGGGGAAATTGCCTCCCTCTCCGGCGTGTGGCCAAAAATTGAGGTGGATACCTACAAGGAAAAGGTTTCCCTTATCCAGGCGGTAAATTCAATCATTGTTCAGCTTCCCAAGGGTAGCCACATAACAGAGGTTGAAAAGGCATTTGTGCTTGACCGTGCCAGTGACGGATTTCTGGTTAAAAACGCTTGGCGTGTGTATAACCAGGGACGCGGGTATTTATGTTACCTTCGGTAACGTGATATGCCTTCGGCGTGATATGTGCCTTTGGCACGCGATATATTTGCCTTGGGGCAAATGCGATATGCCTTCGGCGTGGAAATGATGTATTTATGTTACCTTCGGTAACGAAAACAAAAAAAGACGAGCGATTTGCTCGTCTTTTATTTGTTTTTCCCTTATTTTAGTGACATTTGTTATGTCTACCTTCACAGTGCTTTCAAGCACTTTTATTTTGTCTAACACTTATGATACCACAAAAAACGTAAATGTCAAACAAAAAATGCCTTGTTTTAGCCAATTTGTCGCAAATGAATAATTTTGAGGGTTCGTTTTTGGGCACTTTGCACAATTAATATGCAGAAGTCATTGTCCAACGCTGTTTTAAGGCTGTATCCTTATTCTCCTGAGTAATAGTGCCGTCCTCATTTAATGTGAGATAGAAGGCGGAGTGTACGCTCTTAATATAAACTGTGCCGTCACCGTTCTTCTCTAAAATCCACTGCTGGTTAGTGTCCTTGCTGGTCTGCCAGGTTATGATGGAAGCACCTGTATCCCTGCTTCTTGCATTTACGTCAAGGCTCTTCTGTGTAACAAGGTTCTCTATAACGTAAACGTCCTCGGAGTATTCAATAAGCGACCATTTGAAGCTGTCGGAGGAGTCATCTGCAAGTGCCTTCAAGCCCTCCTGGTCTGTAAGGAAGCCATCGCCGATGGAAATTGTGCGGTAGGGAGCAGATTCATCGTTTTTGTCAACGGGAGGTGTGTAAATAATTTCAAGCTTCTCGGCAACCTCGGTATTGGCGTTCAATACTGTGCCGAATTCCACAATCTGCCATACCTGATTAGGTGCAGCTGTTTTTGTGTTCTGAATTATGCCCTCACCTTTAACTTCGATGGGCAAATGACAGCTGCGGGCAGATATAAGACTGCCTCCTGCCACGTTTTCAACCATAAACTTCTGGTTGTCGCCTGTGCCCATGTCCCAGGTGATGATGGAAACGCCGGGTGTTGTGCCGTGAGCGTTTACGTCAAGGTTTTTGCCCGTCAAAACAGACTGAACGTTGTAGTAGCCCTCAAATTCTGTTTTAAGAAACTTAAATTCCTGTGCCTTATCGTTTGTATGTGCTTTGGCGGAGAGGGAATTTTCCCCTGCAGTAAGGGCAAGAGAGGTTTCGAGGTTTACAATTGCATAGGTTTTGTTTTCATCAATAACGGTTGTTGCTACGGGAAGAGCTTTCTTTGTGAAAACAAGTGTTGCAGTATCCTGATACCATTTTGCCTCCATATCAACCGCCTCAGCCGCTAAATGTGCAGGAAGGTAAACAATGTCGCCTCTTACAATAAGCTGCGCTGAAAGGTCTGTAGGGGTGTATTTTTTGCCGTTAACATAAACGGTGACACCTTCTCCCCCTTCGGGGAAAAGGTTAATGCCGTTTATGAAGGCTGTCTGTGTCTTTTTGTCAAAAGCGTATCTTACATTCGTTGCCTCGCAAAGGGAGGGAAGGGGCACATATGCGGTAGAGTCCTGAAAGAGCATGTCAGAATTTACATGCACACCGTTAACCTCTAAATTTGCAGCCTGTGCACAGATGCCTGTCAGAAGAAAGATACAAAGAAATACAGAAATAAACTTTTTCATAATTTTCCTCCTTTTCTCTTACTGTGCTTTGCCTTCTTTTGTGATTGTGCTGTAGGGAGCAATTGTAACAATGCTACTTCCTACCTTCACGCTCTTGTATTCGGGCGAATTATTGAAAATCTTTGTATGAGTGCTGTTTTCAAATACATAAACATCGGAAACGATGCTTGTTACAGCCATGTATTCCTTTGTTTTAAGTAAATTCTGCTCGGATGCATTCTTACTGAAGAGCTCAGCACACTTGCTTGCACCTGCAAAGGAAATGTGAAGCTTATCTGCCATCTGGTTTGCCTCGTGATTCCAGAGCTGATAATTCTGTGATACGAAGGGTCTGCCCACCTGGGCAAAGTGCTCGCCTGCAAGGTCATAAAGGTTTACAAAGCTGCAACCAATTTCTTTTGCCACGTCCTCAACGGCGTTGAAGAAGCCGCCGTTGTTGCCGTTGGGCTTATCAAAGTCGCCTGCATTGCCCCAGGAATAGCCAACGGAGGGCTGAGGCTTAACCAAAATTACCTTTATGCCCTTTGCCTCTGCCTGAGAAACCATGTCCTTAAGAGCATTTTTCATTGTATCGTGAGTTTTGTCGTCACGGTTACGGTCATTTATGCCGAACTGGATAATGAGAGTGTCGCCCTTTTTACCGGTTTCGAGAACTGTGGGGAAGATAACATCACGCCAGTTACGTGCCCAGTCACCGGAAGCGGCAAGGTTTACAACCTCGTATTCGTCGCTAAGGTATCTGTCCAATACCTGTGCCCAGCCTGTTCTTATTGTGCCGGGCTGAATTTCTGCATCTGTAACAGCAGGGATAACGGGGTAGTAGTTGCAAAGCGTGGAGTCGCCTCCTACAAACACCTTCGGCTTTCTCTTTATAATGGAGGGAGTGGGAGCAACCTCTATTGACTTAAGGAGGGTTGTTTTGCCGTCTATTCTGATTCTTGCATTATCCTTTATTTCAACGCTTGTGAATGTGTGATGTGTGTTTTCGGGCACGCCTACTGTGCCGTACATATCTACATTACTGCCTACAACAAAGCCGTTTATCCAGATGTGACCACGTTCACGGTCAAACTTTGTGAAGGCAAAGTCATAGGTTCCGTCGGGAAGGTCGATTACATATTCACCGCCTGCTGTGTTGATACCGCCCTTGGGTGCAAAGGTAAGAATGGGGCTTATTTCAACTGTTGCCTTGGAGGAAGCGTTAACTGTTATTCTGCCGTCCTTTGCCAAAGCTTCTGTAATGAGAACATCGTCCATTTCATATGTAACGTAGCTTTCACCGTTAATTGTAACGTTTGTGCCACCGTTAATTGTAACGCGGAACTTATCGGCGAAGCCCCAACCACGAACGTCGAAGGTGTGGTCGCCTGTAAAGGTTGCTATCTGACGGTAGCCGTCACCAAGCCTTGCTCTCATGTCGGGAATTACGGATAAACCTTCTGCCATTGCCTCTGCCACACGGAATGCACCGTGGTAGGTGAAGTGGGTTTTGTCGGGAAGGTATAACACCTCGCTGCCCTCCATGCCGTACTTATTTGCAACTGCACGGGAGGCTGCATTAATATCGATAAAGGGAAGGTTAAACTTTTCTGCCGCATCACGAAGAAGTGTTGCATAGCTTACAGCATTGGGGTCAGGCTCACCGATTATGCCTGTTTCGCCGTTGAACCAGCGGGACTGTGTCTGTGATGCAATGATAACATTAAGACCCTTTTCAAGTGCGGGCTTGATATATTCGTTTTCAAGCATCACTGTAAAGTCCTCATGGCTTATGTACCTTTCGGGCTTGTTCCATGCACCGTCATTGTGACCGAACTGAATGATAACATAGTCGCCTGCCTTGGAATCGTTCATAATGCCGCCCCATCTACCTTCGTTAAAGAAGCTCTTTAAGCTTCTGCCTGCCATGGCACGGTTATGTACCTCAACAGACTCGTCGAAGAACATGGGAAGCATCTGTCCCCAGCCTGCCTGAGGTGCCGCACTTTCACGGTAGGTCTGGGCTGTGGAGTCACTTGCTACGAAAATTTTCACCTTATCACGCCTTGCCTTTCCTCTTGTAATTGTTACCTCTCTCTTTTCGCCGTTCCAGTCAACGTTCATGCCGAAGGCTTCAACAATCACTCTTACGGGTACCATTGTGCGGTCATTTAAAATAACGCTTTCGGTATCCATTTCTTTTTCCACACCGTTCAAGGTGTACTTTCTTGTGCCTATTGTTGTTTCAAAAACGTTCTTGTCCTTTACAATGGTTACAACACCGTTATCATAGGAAACATCTGCATCAAACGCTTCTGCAATGAAGCGGAGGGGCACCATTGTGCGGTCGTTTGCAATATATGCGGGAGCGTCAAGTGCTTTCTTTACGCCGTCCATGTCAGCCTCTGCAGAGTCGATAGTGAGCACTACACCGTTTTCAAGGTAGTAGCTTAAATGAGGAGGCTGGTTATAGCTTGAGTTCTGCCATACCACGCCCATGCGGTAAACATGGTCTGTCATTAAGGGCGGAACAGAAAATTCTGTGGGGATAGTTGTTGTGTAAATGCGGATGGCGTTGTTATCCTGAGTTCTGAAGATAACCTCTTCACGCCAGTCACCTAAAATGTCTGCCTGGAGGCAGGGATTGGACTTACTGCCGTTATTTGCAGCACAGCCATCACTTGCTGTGTCAAGAAGCACCTCTCTGTGACCTTCAATGTTAACATCGGAGATAGCAGTGCCACCCAAAAATTCGTCATACAGGTCGCCATCCCAGTAAATGCGGAAGTTCTGACCGCAGTCATCAACATCAGTAACTGTTTCGCCTAAGGAATTGATACGTCTTGCACCGCTGCCCACGTTTACAATGAAGTTGCCGCGGAAGGGACCGGGGTTTGCAATAAGACCTCTGCCCGTGTCCTTACCTGCATTTTCGTGGAAAATGATTTCGCCTGTGCCTGCATCGTAGATTGTGTAGCCGTACTCGCCGCCCTCGTGAACGGAGAAGTATTCCATACCCTCATTGTCGGGGTCAAAATCACCTAAATGCTGAGCATCACCGTGACCCTTGCCTGAACACCAGAGCACGGAAAGGTCATGGTCAAGAGTGAGGGAGCCAAGGAAAATTTCATCAAAGCCGTCACCGTCTGCATCGCCAACGGAAAGGTTGTGGTTACCCTGACCAATGTATTTGTCGTTGCCTTCGTCCATTGTGTCGAAGCGCAGTGCCTTTGTAAGGGTGCCGTCCTTATAGGTATAAGCGGCAACAACTGTTCTGCCGGGGCCCTTGCCTGCTCTGCCGCCGTAGTAACCGCGCTGTGTTACCAGATGGGGTGTTACACCGTCAAGGTATGCCACGCAGGCGTTGTAACGCTCACTGCGGTTGCCTGCATCATCACCGAAAATGATTGTGCTGGGCTCGTTGTTCTGGGGGTCGTAGGGAACACGTGTTACCTCTTTGCCTGTTGCACCTTCAAAAATGCTTAAGAAAAGGGGGCCGTCAATGTTCTTGCCGCACCATACGTTTGTGTAAACAGCGTTGGGGTCGCCTATAACTTTGCCTGTGCCGTCAACTGTGCCGTCGCAGGTACGAAGTGCAACCTCTGCTTTGCCGTCACCGTCCAAGTCATACACAACCATCTGTGTATCATGGGCACCTGCACGCACGTTTATGCCCATGTCAATTCGCCACATAAAGGTGCCGTCAAACTCATAGGCATCGATGTACACCTTATCGGAGTTACCGCCCGTTGCAGCATCCTTCGAGTCAGAGGGGTCCCACTTTAA
Source organism: Clostridia bacterium (assembly GCA_017440585.1). Classification (GTDB taxonomy): domain Bacteria; phylum Bacillota; class Clostridia; order UMGS1883; family UMGS1883; genus RGIG1927. The sequence goes on from JAFSGW010000099.1 coordinate 21,713, forward strand.
AACAATTTCGTACTCGCCGTCACCGTCAAGATCGTCAATTGCACAGTCGTTGGGGGAGTATGTAACGCCTTCACGGGTGGGTGTGGGCTTTACCACGGGTATTTCAAGGTAACCATTTGCCCATACCTTAACCTCTTTTTTGCCTTCAAGGCTGTAGATGGAGCTTTCTGTGCCCATAGGGTCAAGGTAGTTTGTTTTGTCTGTTGAAAGAACAAACTGACCGTCACGATAGAGGTTATAGGGACCCTCTGTCATCTGCCAGGAAAGGTAAACACCATTGTCAACCTTTACGGCAACCAATCCGCCATCGGGGGCGGCAAGCACCGTAATTGCCGTGAAGCACAGCACTAACGCCAAAATAAGCGAAGCGAATAATTTTTTCATTTTGATTTCCTCCTTTAATTTGATTGGGTAATTGCACCCACGGGCGACCAATGGTCGCCCCTACAAAGGCATACAAAAAGGATTAATCCTTTTTGTATGCCTCGCCTCCCCAGTAGCGTGTGTTATTGTAAAGCCTTTTAGGCTGGGGAAGTGTCTTATTCTGTGTTTTTGTAATATCAATCTCACAGGAAGAGTATATCACAGCTTCATCGTTTGAGTAAACAATAAGCTGGTCTGTGTCGCTATCTGTCAAATCGCCCCAGGCAACATAGCCGTCAAAGGGGAAGTTGAAGATTGTGTTAAGATAGCCGTCATACACAGCGTTGGGCATTCCGCCGCCACGGCGGTATGCAAGTACATGGTCGGTATGCTTACCGTCAAGGTTATTTATAACCGTGCACACACTGCTCCAGCCGGGGATGGTACGCTTTTCCTTATAAAGGCACTCGCCCGTGGAGGAAACAATGAAAATGCCGTCAAGACCGGGGTTTGAACGGTCAATGCGGTCTAAGCCGCAAACCTCGAGCCCGGGAAGGTCGGGACGAAGGTTACCTATTGCCACATTCTGGCTTTCAACTGTGTCGGTAAACCTCCAGAGAAGCTTGCCGTCATTTGTCCATGCCGTGAAATCGTCACCGCCTACAACAAGCTCAATTTTGCCGTCCTGATTTATGTCGCCCACCCAGATACAGTCTGCGTGGTCCTTCATGTCAATTTTCCAGAGGGTTTCGCCCTTGTAGTTTAAAACATCGTAGCCTATAATTACCTCGTCGTGTCCGTCCCCGTCAAGGTCATAGCACCAGGGGTAATGACCCGTGTTGCCCTCGTGCTCCCACATAACGTTAAAGTTTTTGTCAAGTGCCCACGCCTTGTGGTAGCGGTTCTTTACTATAATATTCTGCGGATAGCCCGTGCCCTCTAAGTCGCATATCATGATGCAGTCGTGAGCGTGCTCGTCGGGAAGGGGGTGCTTTGAAATAAAGGAGCCGTCCTTACCGTTAAAAATGCAGAGGTGGTCATCCATTGCACATATAATTTCAAGCTGACCGTCGCGGTTTATGTCATAAACCTGGCAGGGAATGTCGGCACCTGAGCCCTGTGCATCCGGGTCGATTTCGCCTATCTGCCAGAGAAGGTTACCCTCTAAGTCAAAGGCTGTAACAGCCTGAACGCTGTGGGGCCAGTAGCGGTCATCAAAGTGTGAGTCGGGCTGTACCATCAAAATTTCCATCCTGCCGTCGTTGTTGATGTCGCCAAGCCACATTCTGCAGAACTTGCCTGCTTTTGTTAAGTTGATACGTGTTATTTCCTGTAAAGTCATAAAAATCAGTCCTTTCGCGTGCCAGTATACTTTTATTAAGTAATTGCAACATTTTTTAAAGGTACGGGGACACAGCCATTCATTCATTTCCCCCTCGCCTTATGGCAAAACGAGAAAGTGGGTTGGCTGTGGGTAGGCAATGTCCCCAATGTGGGTTTTAGTTAAGTATTTCGTAAATCGAGAGTAATACTATACCTATGCCGTGAGTGTCATTATCACGGGGGAGAAGGTCATATTTATAATAATCGTTGGAGAATGAGAACTCACTGCCACGGCACACGCCGTATACGTTACCCTCTTCGTCCACACAATTTTTGCAGATGCTTTCCACACCGCGGATTGCCGAAGCCTTATATTCTTCACCGAGAAGCCCCCATCTGTAGCCCCGCATAAAGGAGCAGGCAAACATTGCCGTACAGCTTGTTTCAAGGTAAGCCTCCTCATCGTCAATAACCTGACGCCATCTGCCGTCGGGCGACTGATGGGCAAGGTAACCCTCGGAGAGCTTTACAAAGAAGCCTTCAAGAAATGCTCTTTCGGGGTGGCTTTCGGGAAGAGCTTCAAGAAGCTCCGTTAAGGAGAAGATAAACCAGCCGTTGCCTCTGCCCCAGGGAACAAGGGTGGGAATATCGTGCCTTAAGTCGTAAACATGGCTCATAAGGTTTCTCTCTTCCATGTAAAGCCACTTTTTATATTGTACAAACTGATTGACAGCATCGTTTATGTATTTTTCCTCACCTGTTATTTTGTATCGGCGTACTAAGAAGGGCACGCTCATGTACATGTCGTCAAGCCACATTGTTTCGTTATGGAAGGAATGAAGCTGATGCTGACGGCAGAATGAGCCGTCGGGGTTTCTGGGCTGATGGTTTTCGATATAATCTGCCACAAAGTCACAAACCTTTTTACTGTCAAGATGGTAAAGGAGCGTTGCCTCTTCAACTGCCGCACAGAAAGCTCCGCAGTCATCCAGTGAGTCAATGCTCGTTAAAAGGTTGTGAAGGCTTGTTGCACCGCCGTGCACCTTTTTGTCCCACATGGCGTAGTCAAAGGTGTCAAGGGTGCGCTGTATGTGTGCTTTCGTGTAGTCCTCAATTTTTTTATCCTTCAAAAGCTCTGCTGTACGCATTAAGCCGTACATAACAACCCCTAAAGGATAGTTCCAGTGACCAAAGCTTCCTTTGCCGTGGTAGGGACGTATCCACATGTCCTCCTCATTAAGACGGCGTGCATCCTCGTTTTCGGGGTCAAGAAGTGCTTTTTCTTCTATGTTGAGCTCGCTTTCGTCGTAGGTGTGGGTTACGGGGAGCCATTCGCCACCGTTCAAGGAGTAAATGCACCCCTCCTGACTGTGGTCATTGGGGTTCATAAAAATATAGTCCCACTTGGCAAGGTGTGTGCCGAAAATACAGCCAAAGCCAAGTGCCGTTTTCTTAAAATGAAGCTCAATTTCGTTAACGCCCCGTTTCACGGGCACGTGAAGACGATTTGGAATGTGGTTGTTACGTTCGGTGAAAATGTCTGACTTAAAGAGCTCTTCACCGTTTACAAAAAGAGAGGTTGAGCCTAAAAGCGTAATGTCCATACCTATTGAGCCGTCACCGCCCGAAAGGTAAACACACCTTAAGGCTGCCGTATCGCCAATTTTAGCTTCGGGGAAAATTTTGTTCATATCTGCCTCGTAGCGATAGTCCTTCCCGCGGCGTACACCGCCTGAATAAAATGCCCTGCGGGAAAGAGGCACCTCGGGATTTAATTCCATATACCTGTATGCAATTTTTTCTGCAATCGGGTAAAAATCCATAATATCACATCCTTTAATACTATGATACCGCATAAAAAATGCTATTTGTATATGAGTTTGTTGCCAATATATTGATAAATGTGATATATTTATTGACAAAACATTGGATTTTGCGATATTCTATTCTTGCAGATAAAGGATGTGATATTGTTGCGAAAAACTGTTGTAAACAGATTCCGCGAATTTGCGGATTTCAACATAATTCAATACGGGCACGAGGATTGCAACCCCGGTTATTCCATAGGTAATTTTGTAAGAAGCAATTATCTCATACATTATATACACAAGGGAAGCGGAACCTACTGTGTAAGAGGGAAGGAATACACCTTAAAGGCTCACGATGCCTTCCTTATTTATCCCGAGGAAATTACTTATTACATAGCATCGGAGGATGACCCCTGGGAATACAGCTGGGTGGAATTTAACGGCACGGGTATTTCAAAATATTTCTCGGCAACAGAGTTTTCTCCCGACAAGCCTGTTATGTTCAACGTTCCTTCTGCAGAGGTGCATATTAAAACACTTTCTGAAACGAACAGTAATAACCCCTATGAAATCACGGGGCTCCTCTACAGCTTTTTAGGCTCCTTTGTAACCGACAACCCCAAAAGCGGTTCCATGGCAGACGAATACGTGAAGGCGGCAATAAGCTACATACATACGTTCTATTATGTAACCACCATCAATGTTGACCAGATAAGCAACTACGTGGGCATTGACAGAAGCTATCTTTATCGCCTGTTTAAGGAAAAGGTTGGCATCTCGCCCAAGAAGTATATTATGGAATATAAGCTCAAGACAGCGGCAAAATTACTTCGTGAAACAAGCCTTTCGGTAGGTCAGGTGGCTCTTTCCACGGGCTTTGAGGATCAGCTTTATTTTTCAACAGCCTTCAGAAATTATTACGGGGTTTCCCCTACAAAGTACAGAAAATAGGAGGATAACAATGAAAAAGGTAATATCATTAATCATATCAGTAGTTTTGGTGCTTTCCGCCGTGCCCTCTCTGGCAGCGGCAGAAAAAATGCCAAAGTATCAGTCGGTGGCAAGACAGATGGAAAAATTAAACCGTGGTCTTATTGCGGTTAAAACTTCGGGTGCCCCCACCAACGGTATAAGTGAAGGTGTGGCACTTTCCTGGAGGCTGCTTGGTGACGAAAGCCTTTCAGATCAGGCGTTTGACATTTACAGAAATGACGTGAAAATTTTTACTACGGGCAGTCACGATGCCACCTATTATATGGACACGAAGGGTACTGTAAATGACACCTATAAGGTAGTAAAAAAGGGTGAAAGTGCCTCGGGCGAGCCCGGGGTAAAGGTATGGAAAGAGCATGCAAAGTATGCGAGAGCAAGCCTTGTAAACAACGGAACAAGCCGTCCGCATGCTTTCAGCTATGTTGACGTGCCCCTTGTACGCCCCGAAAACGTTACAAACCACGGTGGCGGAACAAGTAAGTACTACTCGGGCGGTGGTGCAAACGATGCCTCCGTAGGCGACCTTGACGGCGATGGGGACTATGAATTTGTTTTAAAGTGGGACCCTTCCGACTCGAAGGATTCTGCCTCAGGCGGTTACACAGGTAACGTATATATTGACGGCTACGAAATAACAGAGAACAACGGGGGCTATATGTGGCGTATCGACATGGGTAAAAATATCCGTGCAGGTGCACACTATACCCAGTTCATGGTTTATGACTTTGACGGTGACGGCAAAAGCGAAATTGCAATGAAAACTGCTCCCGGCACAATTGACGGTACAGGCAAGTTTGTAACAGAGGTTGGTGACACTGCCGAAATCCGCAATGCAGACAATTATGCCGTGCACCTTTCAGGCAAGGGTATTCCCACCTCAGGCGGTGAATACGTTACAATTTTTGACGGCGAAACGGGCGAGGCTCTTTACACAAGAGAGGGCATTACACGTAATGCAGTGTCAGGCTGGGGTGACAGCAATTTCAACCGCAGTGAACGCTACCTTGCGGCGGTTGCATATATAGACGGTAAAACACCTCACTATATCGAGTGCCGCGGCTACTACAATGCGGCAGTTATCCGTGCCTATAAGTGGGACGGCTCAACACTTGAATTGGTGTGGGAGCACAAGGCTGAAAGCAATAATTCCTCCACCATGTACGGTCAGGGCAACCACAACCTTTCCGTTGGTGATATAGATAACGACGGACGTGACGAAATCGTTTACGGCAGTGCCTGCCTTGACGATGACGGCAAAACAGTTTTAGGTAACACCAGGTTAGGTCACGGTGATGCAATGCACATGAGTGACTTCAATAACGACGGTATTCAGGAGGTTTTCTCCGTTAAGGAGGACAGTGCCGGCTATAAAACTGCAGCAGAGCATCTTCGTGTTGCATCAACAGGGCAGACACTTTATGCTATCCCCGGAAGTGCCGACAACGGACGCGGTGCAATGGCAAACGTGGACGATGAATATGCAAAAACACACCCCGACGCTCTCGCTCTCGGCTGGAGCTATGCGGCAGGTGAAGCCCATGACCTTACGGGTACAGCCCTTAAGTCAAAGCCGGGCACAAATTCACGTGGTATGACAAACTTCTTTGCATACTGGGACGGGGACTTGTCCCGTGAAATACTTGACGATAATCAGCTGGGAAAATACGATGCAGCAAACGGCTGGACAATCCGTTTCTATAACGACGGTAACGGTTACCTTCCTGCATCAAGTAATAACTCCACTAAGCAGACTCCTTCGCTTGTTGCCGATATATGGGGCGACTGGCGAGAGGAAATCATAATGCCCATAGGAAAGGGCGAGGTGGACGGTGTGCCCGAACAGCAATACTTAAGGGTTATGACAAGCGTCATTCCCACAACCTACCGCCTTACAACACTTATGCACGACTGCCAGTACCGCTTAGGCATTGCATGGCAGAACGTTGCCTATAATCAGCCTCCCCACACAAGCTATTATATAGGCTCAGCTGCATTGGCTGTAAACAGCCAGGGTGTTACACAAAACTATCTTGCACCGGCTGTTCCCTATACAGTGCCCCGTTACGTAACGGGCACACCCGTTGAAGGCATGAGCCTCAGCGTGAATGAAATCACTCTGAAAGAAGGGCAGAGCTACAAAATAACTGCCCGCTTAGAACCTGAAAATGCCACAAAGAAGGGCATTATATGGGAAAGCGACAACGAGGCTGTTGCAACGGTTTCCGGTGGCAAGGTGACAGCTCTTGGCGAAGGCAGATGCGAAATAAAGGCAACAACCCGTGACGGTGGCTTTGAGGCATATTGTGAAGTGACGGTTCTGCCCGTTAAGGATATAGCTGCTTTGGGCGAAGATGTATTCACCTCTGAATCAGCCTCCTTCACCGGCGGTATTGATTCTGCCTCACTTCAGAATGTGGAAAGAGAAGAGGGTGCATATTTTGAAAGAGTGTTCACACCTTATTACAGCAACAAGGCAACACTTTCCTTCAAGTTTAATTCCGGCGGTCAGAAGCTTGACGGCTCCAACTGGAACTGGGACGGACATGAATACACCTTCGGTATTGAATTTTTAGACACTTACGGCAACAATATCTTAAATATTTCACAAGCCTATAAATCCGGTGCGCAGGCTACAAGTGCAAGGGTAACGGATGGTTCCTTTGCAGAAATCCGGGCATCCTGGTCTTCCTCCGGCGAAGGGGAAGAGCCCATGAACCGCTCAAGCACCACATGGTTTGTTACAATGGTATTTGATTATGACTCCGGCACGTGCACAGCAACCATTGCAGGCAGTGACGGCTTAAAGAAGTACACAAAGGTGTTCCCTCTTAACGGCATGAGCTTCACAAAGCTCCGTTATTGGGTAACAAAGGACGGAGCGGGCTATATTAAGGTTGCTCCCTCCCTTACAGACCTTAAGTACACCGTTACGGCAGTTAAGGCAGAAAGCTTTGTGCAGTATGTGTCAAGCGAGGGCAAGAACGTGACATTCCTCGACTACGATGAAAATGAGGGCGAGGGTGTGCTCATTGCAGCGGCATACAATAAGGACGGTGCCCTTGTATTTGCCGAGGGTAAGCCCGTTTCTCTCACAAGTACTTTAACCGAGGACACAATAACCTTCAACTGTAGCTTTGACGGCTACAGAGTAGGGCTTTTCTACTGGAATAAGGTGAATAAGCTTATACCCCTTGGCTTAAATGACTCGGCACGTGCCCCCATGGGCAAGCTTGCCCCCGTAAGCTTCACTGCAACTGCAGAGCCTGAGGCAAATAACGGCGCAAAAAATGCCCTTGACGGCAATCTTTCCACAGCATGGACAAGTCAGGGCACCCACAGCTTAACCTATGACCTTGGAGAAGTTAAAACCATAGGCAAAATTAAACTTGCATTTATGAAGTATAATGATAACAGATACATTCCCTTTACGGTTTACTCCTCCGAGGACGGAGAAAACTACGAGGTTATTTACTCCGGTAACAGCGTTGTCGGTTCAGGCGATTATATGACCTTTATCACAAACAAAACCGCCCGCTACGTAAAGCTTGAGGCAAGAGGCAACACCACCTCCGGCTGGAACAGTGTAACAGAATTTGAAGTTTACGGCGGATAAATTGAGGGAATAAGTAATAGGGAAGAAGGAATAAGTGCGGAAACGACCCATTGCATGAGCAATGGGTCGTTTTTATATAAGAAGAGGTTGAATTTGTCTGCCCTGTAAGGCTTCTTCAATTGTGGGAATTATCTGTGTGAAATCTGCAACCAAAGATTTGTGCTTTTTTATCGGGTCATCCTGTCCGAAGGGGACAAAGTAAATATTTTTCATATTAAGGAGCGAACCTATATTTGTTGCATTGGCGCCTAAGCCGTCGTTGGTGGAAGGGGCAATTATAAGCGGCCTTTCGTTACGAAGGTGTGCCTTCGCCGCCATGGTAACCGTGCCGTCTGTTACGGCGTGAGCAAGCTTTGCGAGGGTGTTGCCCGTGCAGGGGGCAATAACGAGGGCATCAAAGAGCTTTTTGGGGCCGATGGGCTCAGCATGGGGAATATCGGCTATTATTTCCTTCTTTGTCAGAAGCATCACCCTTTTGCGAAAGCTCTCTGCCGTGCCGAAGCGGGTGTCGGTTTCGTATGCAGCATTGCTCATTATAACGGTCACGTCGTATATTTCGGTAAGCTTTTCTAACTGGTTAATTACCTTGTCAAAGGTACAGAAGGACCCCGTCATCGCAAAGCCTATTCTTTTTGGCTCTACCATGGAGTGAATCCTCCCTTCAATTTTGCAGTCTTAAATCGCAGGCTATATTGCAAGCTGTTTTCTGTATTATTTCTCCTGCACTCTCGGGTGCCACTTTTCCGGGAAGCCCTAACGCCCATATAACGTTAACGCCAAGCATTTTTGCTGCCTCAAGGTCAACCCCGCCGGGCTTGGAGGCAAGGTCTATCACACCCTGATGAGGCGACAGCTCTGAAAGCACCGTTTTGTCAAAAACCTGTGCAGGAACGGTGTTAAATAAAATCCGACTTTCCTTTGCCACATGGGGAAGATGGGGAAAATCCACCGCGGTAAACCCAAGGCTTTCAGCCTCCGCAAGCTGTGAAGGGCTTCTTGCGACTATGGTGCATTCGGCTCCCAACGCCTTAAGGCGCATTGAAAGTGCCCGTGCAACCTTGCCAAAGCCCGTTATTGAAACCTTTGCCCCGTGAAGGGTAAATGGGAACTCCTCCATGGCTATCTGTATGGCACCCTCTGCCGTGGGCACGGCGTTTAAAATTTCAAACTCCTCACATTCGGCATAATCTGCCCAGCGGACGGAATAAATGTCAAAAATGGCTTTCGCTTTTTCGGAAAACCTTCCTCCCAGCACCTTTTTCCTGCCACCGCACAAGGCGGCAATGTCGCGAAGGGGGATTTTTTCGCCATTTTCAAGCTCTGTGTTTTCACCATCGGGTGAGGCAGGCAAGCCTAAAAGTATTACATCGGCATTGCCAACAGCAACCTTCAAAGGCTTTCCGCCCTTGTATATTTCAGCCTTGTAGCCTTCACGGATAAAGGCATCGCAGGCTTTCTGTAGCCTTATGCCTCCGCCTATAATCAAAAATCTGTCGGTCATAATTAACACCTCAGTAAATTATATTCATAAAAAAGAAAAATGTTATGGTTTCCCATAACATTTTTTGATTAAAAGCTTTCTCTTAAGGTTTTAAGTGCATTTTTGCATATTAATTTTCCGTGCTCGCAAACTATGTCACACACGCCTCTGTCGGTTGTTTTAATGCCAAACTCGGAAAAACGGCGGGCGTGGTCGCTCTCTGTTAAAAGGTGATAGCGTTCATTATAATAATAAAGCTCACCGCCGTCAAAATCCTCCGCAAAGCGTGAAAGGCGGATTGCGTCCTCAAAGCTTTCAAAGCTTATCAAGGCTAAGCCTGCTTCCTCAAGGGGAGCCTGACGTACCTTTAAGCGGAAACGCTTTTTAGCCTCAGTTAATGCATCCTTAATCTCCTCATTTTCGCCCAGGCGTGTTATGTACATAACAAGGCTGTGGTCCTCAGCGGGCATAGCCTCCACCATAAGGCGTGCGTTTTCTGCCGAAAAGCCAACCTCCTCCTCGGCACGGCGTACAACACTCATCAGAATCTGCTGAATACGGGGTGCATTTTCCTTCACTGCGGCTGCTGTAAGGTTGTGCTCTATAACATCATCGGGGGTGAAGGTTACTTTTATTTTATTTACGTGTATTTTCTCAATTTTCATATATCTTACCTGCCTTATTGGAACATTATACAACATTAATATGAAAAAGAGAAGAGGTAAATTGTGAAAATTTTATTGCATTATAAGGGCAAGGGCAATACCTGTTGCAAAAAGTGCGGTAACTATAAAGGGCAGAAGGCTGTGCCGTCTTTTCTCAGCTGTTTTCTTTTCCATAAATTCTGCCACAATCCGCTCCGCCTCACTTACTGCGGAAAACTCGTCTGTGCAGGAATCCTTCAGAATAAAAATTGCCTGGGCTATTGCAGGCGAATTGAGCTTGTTAAGTATTATAACACGCTTTGTTGTGTCCATAAAAAATCCCTCCCGATACAATTATTGACCGGGAGGAAATTTTTATACAGCTTTATTTTATAATGGCAGCAAGGACGGTAATATCGTCACGGGGGCTCTTTTTGCACTTTTCCATTGCCCTCTCTACGATGCTGTCCGCAAGAATGTGGGGGTTATCTCCCGAAAAATTATCAAGGCAGTCAATAAGCCATGTATCCTTAAGGGCATTTTCTCCCGTTGTGTCTAAAACTCCGTCGGAAATCATAACGGTTATGTCGCCCGAGGAGGCAGGCAGGGTAAAGGTTTCAAGGTCAGGCTTTAAAACAGAGCCTAAGGGCATGCTTTTTGAATAAAGTGCATCCACTCTGCCTCCCGATTTTGTAAAGGAGGCAACTGCACCGCATTTTATTATCTTTACGGTTTTCTCCCGTGAGTTATATAAGTACAAATCCGTAGCGGAAAAGGTTGCCTCTCCATAGGGCAGAAACAGCGAGTTTACAAGCCGTACAGAAGCCTCGCCGTCAATTCCTGCTTCGATTAAGTCGAGCAGGGTATCCGCTGCGGTACGTGCCTCAAGTGCCGCCTTATGCCCGGTGCCCATGCCGTCACAAAGCACGGCGGCATAAAGGCTTTTGTTTATAATCCTCCATCTTACACTGTCGCCGGAGGTGTTTTTGCTGCCGCATGCCCGCCCCGAGGTTGCAAAGCTCACCTCAAAGGAGGTTTTCGGCACATACTTTACCTCGCAGAGGGCACAGTCACGCCTGCCCGTGCGAAGCATTTCAACACCGCAGGCAGAGGATACAACATCGTTCACGCCCTTGTCGCAAAGGGAAAATCCGCCACAGTTTTTTAAGCGGAGCATCACAACGGGGTCATTGTCCTCATCCCGCATAACGGTAACGGAGGTGGGGGTAATTTCCGCCTCCCTCAGCCTTCGCTCAATATCCTCCGACAAGGCACGGTCAAAGCTGTAGGAGGCGGAAAGCGAGTTAAGTGCCACTGAAATAATTTCCGAAAATGCCTCCATACGGCTTTTTGAAGCATGGCTTAACTCCTGTAGCCTGCCCTGCCACATTTTTTCAATGCGGTAAATTTCTGCAGAATTGGTAAATGCCTCACGGAATTCCTTCGGACGAAGGCAGTTTACGGGGAGCATGTCACTTTTAAGCTTGCCCGTTTCAAGGCTTTCCGTTAAAGCCCTTGTGAGAAGAAGAGAGGTTTTATTAAAATCCCTGCTCCAGCAAACCCTCCTTAAGCCACAGCCCATACAGCCCTTACGGGCAACACGCTCCAAAAACCTTTCCCCTGCATCGCCTTTGGTGCTTCTTGTTTCCTCAAGGGCATTCATTCTTTTGTCAAGGGTTGTGAGGGCACTGCGGGCGTTTTTCAGAACATACTCGCAGTAGTGGCGTTCATCTAAAGAAACAAGGCTTTTTTCATCCCTTGAGCCGAAGGCAGAAATTTTCATAAGCCACCTTTCGGGGGTAATGCTGTAAAGAAGGCAGGCGGCAAATATGTCGTACAGATTTATAAGCACCTCTGTAGAGCCGTTTGCAAGGGCTGTTACAAGTGCATTGGAAAGTATAAAGGCACTTGATGCAGGCAATGCACCGTACACTCCTGCCACGGAAGCGGCAAGGGCACCTAAGGTGTAGGAAACACAGCTAATGTCAAACCTGCCACTGCCAAGTGCCGAAACAAGCCCCATCACCGAGCCTGCAATAACACCGTGGGAGCTGCCAAGCCTTACTGCAAAAACTAAAACCAGGAAAATACAGGCAACCTCCGAAAGGTTAATAAGCCCTAATTGGGCAATGTCCTTACCGCCCCAGAGCACACAGCCGAAAAATGCTGCAAGGCTTATTTCCTCCCTTTGTGTAAAAGAAAAGGAAAGGCGTGCCTTTTTAATAACGGGGATGGCAGTGCAGAAGGCGGCAGCTCCGCAGAATGCCACAGCACACTCCAAAAATAAAAGCATAAGGTCGTAGGCGGTGGTAAAGGCAATACCTTTGGAGGAGGCAAATATGAAGCACAGCCCCGAGAGGGCAAGGGAAGCGGTAAAAAGGGAGCTTCGGATGACGGTTTTGTCTTTTGAAGAGGAGGGTAGCTTTTCCGCAATGAGAGCGTAAAGGCACATTGCAAAAATATATTTCCCCGTTTCGTACAAGGGCGAAGCGGAAAAAACCTGCCCCAGTATTGCAGAAACCATATATATGTAAGTATATCTGCCATGGAGCACGGCAGCAAAAAATGCTCCGCCAAAGGGTCTTAAGACGCCGAAAAGGGTAGCCCTGCCGCAAAGGATGCCTGCAAAAAAGAGCAGTACGTCAAACAGTGAGGGGATGGGTATTTTTTTCTTTTTCATAAGCCTTGCTATTTTCCCGAAGGCTGTTTTTATTAAAAGCAGAGGGTTGTCCATAAAAATCACGTGCCTTTCTTTTGTATATATTGATTATAGCAAACTCCTCTTGGGAAAAGCTGTCGCAACAGGTCGTGGGTGGGGGAAAATATATTGCATTTTAAAGTATAATAATATATAATAGGTAAAGACACATGAAAGGGGCAGAAAATTATAATGAAACCTGCATTTCCTACCTATATAATAAAGAGGCGTGCAAAGCTTGCCATGAAGGGAAAGCTTTTTAAGGCATTTTTTGCAGCTGCCGTACCCATGCTTGTTACATTTATTGTTTCTTTTCTGGTAATTCTTATGGTGCCCGATGCAAGGGATGCTTTTGCAGTTGGCATTAACGGACAGTTTGAATCGTTGGAAGCACGGGAAATATATATGAACAATGTTACAAACATATGTATTGACTGCATCGGTCTTGTGGCATCATTGTTTTCCTTTTTGTCCGTGGGCGGGCAGAAAATGCTTCTTGACATACTCCGGGGTAAGGAGGTTCATGTAAAAAACCTGTTCTGCTATTTCGGTAAGTGGCACATTGCAATCATTTACCCCGCACTTCAGGCAGTTGTTACCTATATAATAAGAGAAATGCTTGATGCTCTTTTAAATACGGGCGTGAACACCGAGGCGGTAACTCTTCTTGCCTGGGCTATACAGATAGCACTTTACTTTATTTCCGCAAAGCTTATGTTCTTTGAGCTTGCACTTGCAGATTGTGACTGTACAAGCTTTCTTAAGGCGGCGAAGGCATCCTGGAGGATGGTTGGCATGAATACGGTTGTAAACCTTATTACACTTTTCTTCTCCTTCATGCTCTGGTTTATAGCATCTGCCTTCACGGGAGGCATTGTGCTCATATACCTTCTTCCTTACATCAGCATGTCCATAGCGGTGCTTTATGACGAAAATCTGAAATATAACACATAATTCTGTAATAAAAGGGTGGTTGAGAGTGACTTATGTTACAATCAATTACCCTTTTATTACAGTCTAATTACAGCTGTTGACTTTTATAAAGGCAGCCATTAAAATACAAATTGAGGTTAGGCACCGCGTTTGTTACAGTATGTTATGGAAATTTTACAGTTTTATTACAGATGGAAATAACTTATTGACTACAAAAAAATCAGGTGCTATAATCCGAGTATAGTCAGGATGCGAATCCTGTCGAAGCGCAGATGCTTTTTTGAAAGCGGAAGCAGCTGTGCCAAACAAGATTTGCTTTCAAAAAATTTTAAGGAGGATTTGAGACATGAGAAATCTCAAAAAAGTTCTTGCATTAGTAGTAGCAGTAGCTATGATCGCTTCCATGGGTCTTGTTGCTTCCGCAGCTTCCTACAGCGACGTTGCTGCTAACGCTTCTTATGCAGATGCAGTTAACCTTCTTTCTAACCTTGGTATCATCAAGGGTTACGAAGACGGTACATTCAAGCCCGACAACACAGTTACAAGAGCAGAAGCTGCTACAATGATCGTACGTATGCTCGCACTTGATGACGAAGTTGAAGCAGGCGACACAAACTTTACAGACGTTGCAGCTGATAACTGGGCTTCCGGTTATGTAAACGTTGCATACGCTAACGGTATCATCAATGGTATGGGCGATGGCACATTCAACCCCAACGGTGAAGTAACATACGGCCAGATCGTTAAGATGATCGTTTGCGCACTTGGTTATGAACCCGTTGCTCTTGCAAACGGCGGTTACCTCGGTGGCGGTTACCTCTACGCAGGTTCTTCTCAGGTAACAGGTTTCACAAAGGGTGTTTCCGGTACAGCTAACGCTGCAGCTTCCAGAGCTACAGTTGCTAGACTTATCTACAACGCACTTGAAGTTGAAATCATGGACCAGAAGTCCTTCTCTACAGGTATCAACGGTTCCACATACGAAGTTCTTGAAAACAAGACAATCCTTTCTGAGTACCTCGAACTCGAAAAGGTTGATGCAGTAGTTGTTGGCACATACCTTTCCAGCGCTCAGTACGACGCTGAAGAAGAAATGACAGTTGACGTAGTTGTTACAAAGAGCTACGCTGACGAAGAAGTTGCTGTTTACGAAGCAGGCGACGAACTCACTCTTCTTGCTGAAGGTACAGATGCTGCTACTCTTCTCGGTTACACAGTAACAGCTTATGTTGGCGAAAACGAAGACGGCGATGAAGCTATCTTTGCAGTAGCTCCCAAGGCTAAGAAGAACAGCACACTTACACTTGATGCTGACCTCATTAAGGAATTTGACGGTGAAAACCTTGTATACTACAAGAGCGAATCCGCTAAGTCCACATCTGAAGCTGAAGTTCAGGCATTTGTTGAATTCAAGGATATCGAAGATGTTGCTACAGCTAACATCGTAGTTAACGGTTTCAACGCTGACTATGAACTTTGCACAATGGGTACAGTTGACACAGCTGAAGAAGTTACATTCCTTGATAACGATGGCGACGGCGACTACGAATTCGTATTCGTAACAGTTCCCTCTGAAAACGCTGTTGAATTCGTTGTAGCTACAGCTGAAAACGATGACGAAATCTGGACATGGGCTGATGAAGACGAAGAAGAAGATTTCGAAATCGACGAAGAAGACGATACAAAGCTTTACACAATCATTAAGGACGGCAAGATTGCTGACGCTGCAGCTATCGCTGAAGGCGACGTTCTCACAGTTCTTGATGACACAGTAAACGTTGTTACAGTATACGTTTCCTCTAAGCAGGTTGAAGGCACAGTTGACGAAGTAGACGATGACGTTTACACAATCGCTGGTGCTGAATACGAAGTATGCCCCATCTCCGCTGGCGTAGTTGGCGAAATCGAAGCTGGTGACGAAGGTATCTTCTACATCAACGCTATGGGCAAGATCGCTGCTGTTGAAACAGTTTCCACAATTGCTAACGCTGACTACGTATACGTAATCGCAGCAGAAGCTAAGGAAGGCGACTTCGGTAAGTTCGAATACCGCGTAAAGGTTGTTACAGCTGCAGGCGCAGTAGAAGTTCTTACAATCAAGTCCAAGAAGGTTGACGTTTACACAGCTGAAGCAGCTTTCGAAGACGTTGACGCTGTAGAAGCTTTCGAAGAAATCGAAAACTATGTTGGTATCGCAAGAATCGATACAACAGCTGCTGGTGAACTCTCCGTTATCTACCTTCCCGGTTCTGAAGAAGACTTCGCAGTTGAAGCTATCTATGAAACAGACGCTGCAGACGAAAACAAGTTCTACAACGAAGCTCGTGGCACATACGGTGTAGTTGACCTTGCTGCTGAAACACTCGTATTCGAAATCTCTGATGACGAAGACGAAGATCTCGAAGACAGAATCACTGTTACAACAGTTGGTAAGTCCTTCGTTGACGAAGCTTCCTACAGCTTCACAGCATACGGCGAAGCTGAAGAAGTTGCAGACGTTCTCGTAGTAACAGCTGGTAACACAGCAGTTAACACAGAAGCTCCTGTAATGGTAGTTACAAAGGTATCCGACGTTGTTGTTGACGACGAAGATACAATCAAGGTAACAGGTATCGTTGCTGGTGAAAAGGTTTCCGTAATCGTTGATCCCGATGAAACAGTTGACGTTGAAAAGGGTAACGTAATCCTTTACGTTGAAGCTGGCGAATTCGTAGAAGACGTTGTAGTTCTCTTCACATCTGATGATGAAACTGTAGGTGACCTCTTCGCAGGTAACGACGACATCGCTCTCGAAGTTGCTGACGACGATAAGGTTTCCGTACACTACGGCGAAATCATGGAAAAGTCTTCCAAGAAGGTTACAATCGCTGAAGATGTATTCTACTTTGCTGATGAAGTTAACGTAACAGTAGTTGACTACTGCGGCGCTAGCGTATCCATCGCTAAGGGTAGCCTTAACAGCGTTAAGACTTCTACAGACAAGTACGTAAGAACTGCTTTCGTTAAGACAGCTGCTGAAGTTGAAGACGAAATCACAGACGTAGTAGTATTTGTTACTCCTGTTGAAGAATAATTAAATCATAAACTGAATAAGTTTTGATAAAAGAACCCCCGGTCATCAGACCGGGGGTTTTTGTTGTTCCTCACACCTTTCTGCTCAGTGGGGGCTGTCCCCACTGAGCAGAAAGGTGCTTTTGTGGCGGGATAAAAAGTTTGCACAAGATATGGTGGGTGTTCAAAAGTTAACAAAAAAATCCTTAAAAATCACACTTTTTTTGTTGACTTTTATGTCTGTTAGGTGTAATATTATTGTGTATTATACCCTGAAATTGGTGTGCTTGGAAAAAGGGTATATATTAAGACTTTAATTCTGGAACAGGGCTTATATATCTTTCTGAGGTCGACAGAGAGCGTAGGCAGCGTGTTCCGCATCCGGGGTAAGTGCAATGTTGCCCCAATGCTCGTTCGGTCGGAGACCGAAATATAAATGCTTGGAGGAGCTATGTGGTGCATACCACAAACGAAGTTCCTTCGACAAATCAAAAATTTGGAGGAACCGAGCCTGACCGCGTCCGGTGGACGATTGAGGGAAGGCGGAGGGTTGTGCCGTGGTCGGCAAGCAACGAGCGATTGAGCGAAGTTGATGTCGGGTACCACAAACGAAGTTCCTTCGACAAATCAAAAATTTGGAGGAATATTTATGAAACTTAAAAGATTTTTAAGCTTAGCAGTTGCTCTTGCAATGGTACTTTCTATCGTGCCTGCATTCAGCCTTATTGCAAGCGCAGAATTAAGCGATGCAGCTGTTCTCGAATATGCAAAGTCAACAGCTACTCTCTTTGATGCAACAAATCCCGCTCCTACAGCAACAAACGATGCAGCTGTAGAAACAGCATATCCTGCTTCCGGTATCACAACAACACTGAATGACGGTTACCTTAACGTTAATTCCGGTCCCAGATTCCAGTGCTATGCCGGCGACAGCGTAAACGGTAACCAGGGTGTTAACTACCTTAACCTTCCCGGTTACGGCGTAGGTAACGATTGGGTGCTTGTAAGCTATATTACAGAATATACCTGCGCATGGGGTGAAGTTTTCCTTCTGGATACAGAAGGTAAGCTTCTTACAGGTGTTCGTTACGGTACAGGTGACAGCAATGCTATGAGCGTTGCATGGGGTCACAATGGTTGGGGCAACAGCTTAACAAGCCAGTTCCCCGGCTACACATTGAGCAACGAAGGTAAGACTACTGTTGCAAGTGGCAGCACACAGGTTGATGTTCTTCTCAGAAACTATGACGGTTCTTACACAGCTACATATTTTGTTAACGGAGCAGAATACTGCGTAGGTACATATGAAGGAACCTTCAACGGCCTTGGTCAGATCGGTCTTTGCCGTAACAGCGGTGGTTCCTGGTCTCGTATTTCTTTGCAGGCACTTAAGATTTATGCAGGCAACAACCCCTCTTCTTCTGATGCAACAACAATCAGCACAGCACTTAACGAGCTTACAGTTGATGCAATGACAAAGGGTACAGATCTTACTCTTGCTACAACAGCTGCAGACTCTTTCGGAACAACAGTAAATGTTGAATGGACATCTTCCAACACAGATGTTATTGATAATTACGGTAACGTAACAGCCCCTGCTGAACTCACAAAGGTTACACTTACACCTTCTGCTGAATTCGGTGGCGAAACAGTTACAGGTAATGCTCATACAGTTACAGTGTTCCCTGCTGTATACACAGCTGAGGATGAATTCAGCGCACTTGGTGCTTCTTACAACGTAGGCGAAAAGGTTGACCTTTCCTCTGTTTCCTGGTATACCCGTAAGTCCACAGCTGAAGAAACATACGGCGTAACAGGTCTTACAGAAGAAACTGTTAACGGTGTTAAGGTTACAACATTCCCCGGACTTGGTAGTGCAGGCGCTCTTGGCGACGGCACAGTCAACGCAAGAACATCTATTGCAGTTACACCCGGTCAGGCTTACCTTATCCGTTTCTACTACGGTAATTACTCCTTTGATACAAACAACCCCTATGCTTATAACAAGGTATATACAACAGCTGCAAACTATGAAGATGAAGTTGCTATCGACTATGTTTCCGGTACAGCATCATCATCTATCGCAACAACAAAGGATGGCTGGACAGAGGTTGAAGAAATTTTCATTCCTTCCGAAAACGCTAACTTCCTTACATTTGTATACAGCTGGTTAGGCGCAGGCCTTAAGATTGCAGACATGGAGCTCTACACACTTGTTGAAGATACAACAGCTGTAGAAACAGTAACAGAAGTTGCTGACGTTACTGCTGTTAAGGTTATCGGCGATACAGCAGTAGTTCTTCCCCAGACAGTTAAGGTTACAGGCTCTCTTGGTAGCCATGTTGATGCTCCTATTGTATGGGATGCTCCCGCAACTTACGGCGTGGGTACAGTAACAGTAAACGGTACAGCTACAGTTCAGTTTGGTGAACAGGATGCTACAACAGAAGACGTTTCCACAACGGTTACAGTTCTTGAAGAAACATTCACACTTTCTGACGTTACAACAGTTAACGGTCAGGGTGCAGGTAAGGAAGCTCAGGTAGCATTCCCCGTAGCAATCAGCGACGAATTCAATATGGAATTCACAGCTAACTACGCTTCTTTCGGCGACCTCTGGATTACAATCAAGACAAAGGATGCAGGCTTCTTCTCTCCTGAACAGATTCCTCTCGGTGTTAACGCTTCCGGTGCATTCCGTCCCGTAAACGGTAACGGTTCCGGTGGCAGAGCACAGGCTGACAGCGACCTTGCATACCTTACAACAGGGGTAAACTACAGATTCTTCATCACAACAGATGCTTCTACAGATAAATACACAGTATCTATCTTCGACGAAGCAGGTGTAGAAGTAGTTACAGCTGAAAACTTCGGTTACAGAACAAATGCTGATGCAATCGAGTGTATCACATCTATCACAAACAACGGTGCAGGTAGCGTAACTCTTACAAACATTAAGGTTAACGCTAACGTTTCCAAGACAGAATATACAATCAATACAACAATTGATGGCACAACAACATCCGCTACAGCTTCCTTCTGGACTGATGAAGAAGCTCTTGCTTCCATTCAGGACATTGCAGGCTACGAAAAGGCTGTTTCTATCGAAGGCACAACAATTACAGTTGTTTACTCCAACGTATACACAGCACACGCTACATTTGTTGACGCTGATGACAACACAGTTAAGGTTGTTGATGTAGAGGTTAAGAGAGGCGAAACCTACACAGTGGCAGCAGAAGATGTATTCTTCCTTAAGTCTAACTATGAAGGTCACCTCTACTACATCCCCGAAACAGTAATTTCTGAAGATAACAATAATCTTACAGTTTATGTTCAGGACGATCCCAATAAGTATCCCGCTATAGAAGACGCTCTTATTACAGGCGTTTCCGAAATCTGGGGTATTAAGGCAACAAACGAAAACAGTGTATTCGTTGCATCTGCAGGCGGAGAAGGCTCTCCCACAGTTGATGCTAACGGCGAAAGAAATCATGATGCTAACCACACTCCCTCTACTCTTGGTACAACAAGAAAGGGCTTCTTCCTCTTCCCCGTTGTTGATGTTGAAGAAGGTCAGAAGGTAACAGCTAATTTCTATGTTCGCACATGGCATGGTAATGGTTTCTCCAACGGTAACCAGACACTTCGTCTTGCAGCTTATGCTGTAACAGATAATTCCTGGGCTACACTTTCCGATGGTGATACAAGCTATGTAGCAAACGATGCTCCTCTTCTTGAAAGCTGGAATACACCCGTATTCTCTGAATGGTGCTACAATAACCCCGGTTATATCACATTTGATATTACAGAGATGATGGTAGCAGCTAAGGCTGCAGGTCTTAGCGAGCTTACACTTAAGCTCAATGCTCCTTACGGTGCTGCATACATTGCAGAACGTGAAGCAGCAGTTGCAGGCGGTCAGTACGAGGATAAGGTTGCTTATATCGAAGTTTCTGATGCAGGTCTTGTAAAGGTTACAGAAACAGGTGATGCTACACTTACAAAGAACGGTTCTGCTATGAACGGCTTTGCATACGTTGCTTCTACAGACGATGTTCGTCTTAATGCAGCAGATGCAGTTGTTATCGGTACAGATGCAGGCTACTATGAAGCTAACAAGAACCTTAACCTTACAGAAGCAACAACATTCGCTAACACAGCTCCTGCAGGCCTTGGTCTTGCAATGGTAGGCGGTGCTCAGGTACGTATCGGTTCCACAAACCTTGAAGAAGGCGGAAAGCTTGATGCTCTTGCAGACAGTGGTATCAGATTCCTTGCAACAGCTTCCTACAGCGATACAGTTCTTGATGACGAAACAGTTGAATTCGGTATCAAGGTATCCGCTGAAGCTTCCGAAAACGTTGCATACATTCCCGCTGTATCCTTCCAGAATGATGACAACAGCGTATTCTCCGCTGCTATCACAAGCCTTAAGGAATCCAACTACAACAGAAAGTACACAGCTGTAGCTTATGCTAAGGTTCCCATGGCTGACGGCTCCGTTAAGGAATTTGTAACAGATGGCGTAACAAGAAGCATTTACCAGGTATCTGCAGGTATCATGAAGAATGGTACAGCTGATGCAGAAAATGCAGCTTACACAGTTGAAGGCGTAGTTAAGAACGTTCTTAACGCTTACGTAAACCAGACAGGTATCCGCCTTTCCTACACAGCTGACGGTATTGCAGTTGAAGAAAACAAGTACACAGGTGATGTATTCTTCACAGTTACATCTGAATCTGATGGCGACGACGGCTTCAATGTTACAATCACTCCCGATGCAACATGGGGTACACCCGCTGAAATTGCAGAGTGGTGGACAGATTATGTAAGATTCAACAACAATAACAGCATTGCAAAGGGTTATATTTCCGCAAACTACTATGTTGACGGCGAACCCGTATTTGTTCATGATGATGGTAGTCTTACATTCAACTTCGACACAACAGACGATGGCACAGGCGGTTTTGATGGCCCCTGGGTTCCCATTGGCTAATTAAACAAACTAAAAATTAAAGGGCAACCGCAATGCGGTTGCCCTTTTTGTGTGGGGTATGAAAAATGAAAGGGGCGACCAATGGTCGCCCCTACGTGGGGGACGGGAAAATGCTGCGACGTGTGGGAAACGTTTTACAAATAAAAGCAATCGTTTTCCCATTTTAATGGATTGGTATCAATATATGTCCAAATATTGTTGTAATCCTGTTGATTACGAATGATGTGGTCGTGAAAGGATTTTTGCCAAACAGGTGAACCGACTGTCTTGGATACAGCACCCTTGAATTGCTGAATTACAGTGGAAATTGTAGGGGCGTGCATTGCACGCCCGTTGTCGCACATAAGCAGAATATGTACGTGATTGGGCATAACAACATATTTATCAACGCGGATGTATGGATATAATGTTTCGATATTTAAAATAGCACTGTTCACAATTTCGCCGTATTGTGACAGTTGCGGGCGACCAATGGTCGCCCCTGCATCATCCCAGAATATACAAGCCTTGTCCTTTGTGCATACTGTTATAAAATATGCACCGCTACGGCTATAATCATAGTTTGGTAAACGATTAGGTTTGCGTTTAGGGAAATTCATATGTTGGTGATCCTTTCGTGATTGATATTTTGTTGGAGGTTGTGGAGCGGGCGACCAATGGTCGCCCCTACATGGGGGATGGGGAAAATGCTGCGACTTACGGAAAACGGGCGACCTATGGTCGCCCGTTTTATTACTTTGAGTAGGGAACAAGCTCTAAAAGGCTTACCCATTCGTTTATGGAATTACCGTGACCTACAACCTTGATATAACGTACCTTTTCCTTGATGAGGGTATAATTGAATTCCACACCCTGAGGTGCATCGCCGTTGTAGTAAACCCTGTAGTTAACGCCGTCTACAGAAGCATGAATTTCATACTTGGTGCTGCGTTCTGCAAACTTCCAGAAGGCTGCACAAACCATTTCAACATATTGCTCGCTTCCTAAGTCAAACACAATTTCACAGTCGCCCGTTGCAGCCCAGCGAGTCGCAATGTTGTTATCGAATGCATTTTCTGCAGGGTTTTCAGGCTCGGGGGTCTGGCTTGCTGTTGCTGAAACTATTTCAATTTTATTTTCGTTTTCTAATTCCGGTGTAACCACCTTATACTCCCAACCCTCCTGCTCGGGTCTTTCGGGAAGTGTGCCCGACTGAAGGATTTCCGAAAGCATGCCTGCAAGGGGAAGCTGCTGTGTGTAGAAGGGGTTTTCCTTACCGCCTATAATTATGAGCTTATGCTCGTTGTTCCAGTACACGTATTTGCCTAATGCCTCTGCCGCAACCCTTAAAGGAAGGTAGGTTCTGCCGTTTACAATAACGGGAGCGGTGTTTGCCGTGTGCTTTTCAGAGTCCACATAATAATTGGGGCTGTTTATAACAAATTGAAGCACAGAATCGTCCTTAACCATTGTAACTGCCTGCAAATCTCCATTCCAGAGAACCTTTGCCTTTAAAGCCTCGCCCAATGCACGGAGGGGAACCATTGTAACGCCCTCTGTGTTAACAAAGGGTGGTGCATCAATCGCCTTTACGGCTATGCCGTTGTAAACGTTTTCTGCACCTACCTTAAGTGCTACAGTGCCCATTGTTTTACGTGTGAGGTAGGGATACATATCGCCCTGAACACCGCCATAGTAGCGTGCTGCCTCGCAAAGTGCATACAAGGTTGCACCAACACCAAAGTTGAAGTTGCTCTCCAAATTTGTGGCATTTGTTGCCGCGGAGCCTATGTGCTGTGTGTAGCCCACAAAGCCGTCGGGATGAATTGCAGCCTCTGTTAAGTACTTGATGCCGCCCTCTGCATAGGGAAGATATGTTTCCTTATCAAGAAGCCCTGAGTTTATGCCGTAGTAGAGTGAATACGTGATAAAGCCCGTGCCGCTTGTTTCGTAGCCGTAGGGGTTCTGGTCACTTGTGGGGAAGTTTGCAAGCATGCTCTGTGTCCAGAAAACCCTGCCCTCGCTGTCGGTACGGGAGCAGTCAATACAAGCCTTTGCCATTTCAAGATATGTTTTCTTTATCTCGTCGTAATGCTCCCAGGATTGGGGAATATCTTCAAAAACACGGGCAAATGCTGCCATTACCCAGCCAACACCACGTGCCCATATGTTCTTTTGTCCGTTAACACGGCTTTTTATGTAGCCCGGGTCACGGAAGAAAAGATTTGCAGGCTCGCCCTCGTAATTTATACCGCCCTCGCCGTCATACATTCTCTGTTTGCACCATATAAAGGCACGGTACATAAAGTCAAGGTATTTTTCGTCCCCCGTTAAGGTGTAAAGCTTGGAATATACGGGCATTGCCATGTGAACGGCATCGCACCAGGTCCAGTAATCGTCTCTGCCGGTAGCAATCTGTGAATTTGTAATTTCCAGTGTGCGGGCAATTTTCTTTTCGTCCTGCTGTTTGTCAAGGTTGTAAAGGTCAATATAAACCTGGAAGCAGGTCTGGTTGTCCGCATGATAAACATTTGAATTGCCCTTCCATGAAGACGGGTCAGTGCTTCTGTGGCCCTGCCACTGGTTGTGCTCTGCCCATTTTGTGGCATAGTCACGGTACTTTTCAATACCTGTTAAATAGTAGGCATCCATACAGCCTATGTAATAGGTTGCCACATCCCACTCATAGCCGGGAGTCCAGGTGTGAGTTGCTATCCAGTGGTCGTTAACCTTTTTCACATAGCCTTCAAGCTCCTCGTAGGTGTAGGCGTTATCTGCAAGTGCCATCTGCGGCACCATTGAGAGAAGCATTGCAAGGATTAGCAGTGTTGATAAAACTTTTTTCATTTTTATTTCCTCCTTAAATAAATTTAATATCATCAAGAATTCGTGAGAAGGCTTCAAGAAACTTTTTTGTTTCAGCATTTTCAAGGAGCAATTTGCCCACCTTTTCCACGGCTTTTACAAAGTCGGGCTCAAAATCCTCCACATAAAGGGAGGAGAGAGGGCACATGCCGTTGGCACGGGGGTCAACAATAACCTCTAATTCCCCGTCCTTTGCTATGTAAGGCGTTAAGGGGAAAATCCTGCAGGAGAGAGGCCGCAGATTTCTGTCACACACACCGTCGCAGGAAAAAAGCGGTGCAAATTTGCCTTTATCGTATTCAAAATCCGTTTCGGAAATGCTTGCCCAGGAGGGAAGTGAGGTATACATTTCCTCCTCAAAGGGGAAAAGGTACATTCCGTCCCCGTCCTTATCGCCCTCACAGCACGCCTTGTTGCAGGCTCTGCCACAGTCACCGCGGAGAGGGGTAAGGGTGCCTAAGGCAGCATAAATATTATTATAAAAATCTTTCATAACTATTACCTGTTGCCTCCCGTGCAATCGTCAAGATTGTAGGGTGTTGTCTGGTATACAAAGTAGTTCAGCCAGTTGGAGAAAAGCAGGTCATTATGGCTTCTCCAGGTTACAAGGGGTGTGTTGTCGGGGTTATCGTCGGGGTAATAGTTTTTGGGCAGGGGAACATTGTCAAGCCCCTTTGCCATGTCACGCTTATATTCCTTGTCCAGTGTGTCGAACTCATATTCGCTGTGACCCGTTACGAAAACACGTGAATCGTCCTCGCTCTTTACAAGGTAAACCCCGGCTTCGTCACTTACAGCTAAAATGTTAAGGTCCTCATGCTTTTCAATATCGGACTGAAGCACCGTTGTGTGGCGTGAATGAGGTGCACGGAACACCTGGTCAAAGCCACGCATGAGACGGGAGGAGGGGTAGAGGTTTTTGTGCTCAAACACACCGAAAACCTTCTCGGGCAGTATAACCTTGTTTATGCCGTGGAAATAGTAAAGTGCCGCCTGAGCCGCCCAGCAGATAAACATACTGCTTGTAACGTTTGTTTTCGACCACTCAAAAATTTCGCACATTTCCTGCCAGTAGTCAACCTCTTCAAAGGGAATCATCTCCACGGGTGCACCTGTTACAATCATTGCATCGTAGCGGTTGTGCCTGATTTCCGCAAAGGTTGTGTAAAAGGTTTTAAGGTGCTCCTCGCTTGTGTTTTTCGATTCATGTGAGTCCATGCGGATGAAAATGGGCTCAATCTGTAAGGGGGTGTTGGAGAGTGCACGGAGAAGCTGTGTTTCCGTCGTTATTTTTGTGGGCATTATATTCACAATAACAATTTTAAGGGGACGGATGTCCTGACTTAAGGCACGTGTCTCCGTCATAACAAATATATTTTCACTCATAAGTGTTTTTGTTGCGGGTAAATCGTTAGGTATTTTAATAGGCATAAAATCAGTCCTTTCTGTACTTATAATTATAGCTGAAATAAAGCCTTTAGTCAACATAATGGTTGACGGCAGGGGCTTTTAGATATAAAATATATGTATCAAAATTTGGAGAAATGTGTATGAAGGATTTAGCATATTTTAAAATAGAAGAAGATATGACTCCCCGTGACGCATCGGATGCACTTGAAATGGCAAAAAAGGCAGGCTTTGACGAGGTAATTGTCTATCATCACGAAAAGGCAGACATTACAAATGCCTCCTACCTGGAGCAGCTTTTGTCCCTTTTCCGTGGGGCATACCGCCACAAGGTGGCACTCTATATTGCCGATGACCGATACGATTTTTCAGGCACGGGCTTCGGTCAGCTTTCCTCTGTAAAAGAGCTGTGGCAGAAGGTTATGGTCATAAAGGAAAAAAGCGAGGTCTGCCAGGGAGAGGAAATCCTCTGTGAGTATAAAGATAACTGTGTGGTTGCCACTCTTCCGCCCGCACTTGACAAGTTCCCCTACGGTCACATGCCCGATTTAACAAACCCCGACAGTGCCCGTCTTATTATTGAAGGGGTGTACAAGCCTCTTATCAACGAGTTTAAAAAGTTTGTTGGATACGAATTCAGG
Source organism: Clostridia bacterium (assembly GCA_017440585.1). GTDB lineage: Bacteria > Bacillota > Clostridia > UMGS1883 > UMGS1883 > RGIG1927. The sequence goes on from JAFSGW010000099.1 coordinate 48,510, forward strand.
GGATTTTTGTGCAATTGCCCTATATGGGACTGTGCGGAATACGAAACCGTGCCCTACAGCAAGGCTGCTGTGGAGAGATTCCTGGAGGATGCTCCTCTTCCTGAGGTGGATTTGTTTTTTGCAGCAGCGAAGGAGGAAAGCCCGTCGGCGGGATGGAGTGATTATCTGGAATGCTTTGATATAGAAGAAAGCTTTGTGTTGCCACTGAAAAAGTTCTGTGATGAAAACAACCTTGAGCTTGCCATAGCAACGGGAACGAGTAGTGTGTCTGAAGAATTCGGGAAGGAAAACAGTTCGATTTTCATCAACCCGTATGGTGATAATTGCTATATGCCTGACGTTGCGAAAAGCTACGATGCCGTATTGGCGTATAAGCATAAATGCGGGTGTGTTATAAAAATAGCAAAAGGAATGGAAATGCTTAAAAACATCGGCAGGATTTTTGAGGAATACCCCAACTGTGACTGTGTGAAGCTTTGTGATTTTAAAGGCACCGATAAAAACTGCTGTGTTCTCATAAACCACAAAAAGGAAGAGGTGTCCTTAGGGCTTCTCATGCCGGGCGAATGGGCAATTTATGACTGGGAGAGGGACATTGTTTACGACTTTGAGCCAAAAAGGACTTACACCTTTCCTCCCGAGAGCTTTTTATGCCTTGTTAAAAAGGAGGGTGCAATGTACCCTGAGCCCTTGGGAATAAAGGCAGGCGGTGTTATCACAAAGGAGCTTGAAGTGGCAGAAACCATCCCCTATAAGGAGGAGGGCGGTAAATTCACCTTTACCCTTCCCGGGGAAGGTCTTTCCGGAAAATATATTGAGCTTGCAGGCGATGGCGGTTATGTGGCTGTGAAATTAGGCTATAACCAATACAAAACCTTAACACGTGCCGTTTACCCTCTTTACGACTTTTTGTGCGGACAGGAATGCCGGGGCGAAACAGACGGAAAAATTACAGAAATACGTATAATGAAAGAGACCGAAGCATAAGCTTCGGTCTCTATTTTAGTTCACATTTAATTTTCCGTCTGTTAAGGTAAGCACCTTATCGCAGTAATCAAGCACCTTTTTTCGGTGGGTTATAATAAGCACGGTTTTGCCCTTCTCTGCCTTGAGGGAATTAAGAAGCCTGATTTCCGTGTCCTCATCAAGGGCACTTGTTGCCTCGTCAAGAAGAAGGATGGGTGTTTTACGTGCTAAGGCACGGGCAATGGCAATTCTCTGCACCTGCCCTTCGCTGAGGCCTGAGCCCTTTTCGCCCAGCTTTGTGTCCAGCCCGTCGGGAAGAGAGTCTACAAAGTCCATCTGTGCAATGCGGGCGGCTTCCTCAATGGTTTTTCTGTCAATGTCCGAATAAAAGGCAATATTGTCGGCAATTGTTCCCGATATGAGCATGTTGCCCTGGGGCACATAGCCAAAAAGTGACCTTAAGGATGCATCAATTTTTCTGTCGGGGTCACCCTGTATGTACATTCTGCCCTCTATGGGGTCAACAAGGCTTAAGAGAAGGCGTATTATGGTGCTTTTGCCCGCTCCGGAAATGCCGCAAAGGGCAACAAATTCACCCTTGTGAATGCACATTGAGGCAGAATCAAGAATTTTATCGTTCCCGTAGGAAAAGCTTACACGGTCAAAAACAATAGCCGAAAAATCGCTGAGCACGCCCTTTGGTGCCGTGTTGAAGCCTTCGTCGGCGGCAAGAGTTTCAAATTCCAGAATCCTCTCCGCAGAGGCAAGCATGTTCTGATAGGTAACAAGGAGCGAGCCCATAGACCTTGCAGGGGACTGCACCTGGTTAACAAGCTGTATCATGGCTGTGAAATCACCAAAGGAAAGCACCGAGGTTGCTATACGAAAGGCGCCCCACAAAATGGTGAAGGCATAACCGCCGGTGAAGAGCACCATCATGCTCACGTTGGCAAGAATGTTCCATGCATTACGCCTCAGCCTTAAGGAAAGTGTTTCCTTCTGTATGTTTTTAAGGGCACGGGAAGAGCCCTTTTCCCCTCCGAAAGCTTTCACAACAGTAAGGTTCTGCACGCTCTCAAGCATAAAGCTTAAGGCATTGCCTTCACTTTTTTGCACTTCCTTGTGGAAAAACTTCATTTTTTTGCTGTAAAGCCTTCCTAAAAGAAGGAGCAGGGGAGATATAATGCAAATGATAAGAGCAAATTGAAAATCGATTGTGAAAAGTGCCCACAGTGCAAGCACAATCCTTGTAATAAACATTGCCCCGTGAGGGAGAATGTGCATTATACCGCTTGTTATAACGTTTGTGTCGCTCTTTATGCGGTTTACAATTTCACCTGAATGAAACTTACTTACATCGCTCCACTTTTTGCCTAAAACAGCGGCAAAAAGCCTTTCGCGGAAACGCAATTCCATTTTGCTTCCGAAGGAAACGGTCATACGGCTGTTTGCCATACGGAGCAGTATTTCAATTACTATTAAGCCAATAAGAATGCCACCCTCTTCAAAAAGAGGCTGCATTGCACCTGCCACCGCATAGTCCACAAGGTTTTTCGACAAAAGTGCAAAAACTATTGTGCACACGCTTATTGCAATGTTTGTGATAATAAGCACCACAAGAAGCGGCAGTATGAAAAGTGAATTGGCAATTATCCATTTTAAGGGCTTGTTCATAGCTTTGCCCCTTTCTTCAGTTATTCGTCAAGAATGCCCGATGCACGGAGCTTTTCAATAAATGCCCCAACATCGCTCTTGGCTCTTTCAAGGTCAACCTCGTATTCCTCAGTGAGCTTTACGGCTGTTTCATCACAGCTTAATCCCTCAGAGAGACAACCGAAGATAAATGCACCTGTTTCGTTCATTGTCTGCATGGTTGTATCCTCACCGTCTGTTGCCACAAGCATGTAGCTTCCCATAACTTTTTTTACTATATAACCGGATTTTATTTTCAAGGTAATCACCCTTTCAGTATTATCTCCTTAATTATACAGTAAAATCAAAAGCTTTGCAACCTTTTTAAAAGCCCATAATAAAGAGATATCCCAAAGCACAAAGGAGAATGTAGTCCTCACTGCCCTCAAGCATGAGCACGGCTATTATGGAAAGGAGTATCCAGTCGTCCTTTTTAAAGCTTTTAATGTCAAAAATTGGGGCAGGGCGATGCGAAAGAGGCGGACTCATTTTCGGTGGCGGAGGGTAGCTTACCCTTTCACGGGGTGCCTCTGACGAGGGGTTCATCTGAATAACTCTCATACCTGCCTCCTAAAAAAGCTTTAAGTCCTTGCCTATTTTCCCTATTGAGGCAAAACGCAGAATGTTTATGGCACTGTCCATATAAGGTGCACGCTTAGGGCTTAAAAAGGGTTTTAAGGCAAGAAGGAGCCTTGTGCGGTCATCGGGCGGCACAAGGGAGGAAAGGTTACCCATCAGGGGGTTTTGCCCACCCTTTTTGTCAGCTCCCCCAATACATCCCGTGCCTTTTCGTCGCCCTTTACAGCCTCGGCAATGCTCTTTAAGGAGTCGGGCATTTCACTTCCGTCGGGCATTTTACCCTCTGTGAGCATTTTTGCCGCATCCTTTCCTTCGGGTGTTGACAAAAACTCCGTTGCCTGAGCTATGCCCTTCTTAAGTGTTTCAGGGTCCATGTTTTTCAAAAGATTGAATATGTCCATACTTCATCGTCCTTTCGTAATATAATATTCCCGATGCCCATTTGTTGACACAAGGGGCTTTTGGGTGTAAAATAAACGTGGTGAGAAGAATGAGATTTTTGATAATTGCTGACTCCCACGGCTCAACAAGACGGTTTGACAAGGCAATAGTTGCCTTTGAGCCCGACGGGATAATCCATCTGGGAGACATTGAACGGGATGTGGAATATCTCATGGATGTGTACCCTCACATTCCCCTTTATGCAGTTGTGGGTAATAACGACCCCTGGTGCAGAAGAGAAGCGGAAAAGGTTATCGAGGCAGATGGTGTTAAAATTTTTATGACCCACGGCCACCTTTACGGCGTGTGGGACAAGGGCTTACGCATTGCAGAGCGTGCAGAGGAATTGGGCTGCAGTGTAGCTCTTTTTGGCCACAGCCACGTGCCCGTGGACGAAGTTTACGGCAATGTGCACGTCTTTAACCCGGGCAGTATTTCACGCCCGAGGGTGGGGGAGTACAGCGTGGGTATTATGGAAATTGAAAACGGTGAGGCAAAGTTTGCCCACTGTGACTGGTTATAAGGAGGTATTGTATGTTACTTGCAATAGACGTTGGTAATACAAATATTGTGCTTGGTGCCTTCGACGGCAAAGCTCTGGTAAAAAGCTTCCGTGTTGCAACAAGCTACGAAAAGTCCCGTGATGAATACGGCATGATGTTTCTTCAGCTTTTAATGTTCAATTCAATAAAGGTGGAGGACATTGACGATGTTATCATCTCCTCCGTTGTGCCTCCGGTTATGTATTCCTTGGAAAGAGCCATAACAAAATACCTTGGCAAAAAGCCCATCGTTGTTACAAACGAGCTTGATTTAGGGCTTAACATAAAGTACGAAAACCCCCGTGAGGTTGGTGCCGACAGGCTTGTGAATGCAGTTGCCGTTCACGAAAAGTATAATTGCGATGCCATTATTGTGGACTTTGGCACGGCGACCACCTTCTGTGCACTGACAAAGGAGGGGGACTACTTAGGCGGTGCAATCTGCCCCGGTATAAAAATAAGCGTTGAAGCACTTTTTTCAAAAACAAGTAAGCTTCCCCGTATTGAGCTTGCTCCCACAAAAACAGTTATAGGCAGAACAACCGTTTCCAGCATGCAGTCGGGGGTTATCCACGGCTACGTAGGTCAGGTGGACTATATGGTTAAATTAATCCGAGAGGAAATGGGCGTGGAGGCAAAGGTTATAGCAACGGGTGGCCTCAGCGGCATGATAAGCGAGGAAAGCAGTACTATTGACATTATTGAGCCTAACCTTACCCTTGACGGATTAAGGGTTATTTACGACAGATTGAAGGTGACAGGATGACCGAAAAAGCAAAATACACACAAAAAGCACCCTCCCTTGGCAATGCAAAGGTAAGGAGCCTTGGGTTTATCGCTCTTGCAACGGTATTTATTGCGGCTCTGGTAATTGTAAACTTCCTTCCCTACAGCGGTGTGCTCACACTTATTGTTTTTGGAGCCGGTGCAATAGCAATCCACCGCCTTTTAAGCTCCACCGTTTTCGACATTACATATTCCCTTTATGAAAACAAGCTTGTTTTCATACGAAAATACGGAAGGATGGAATGGGAGTGTGAGGTTTTCCCCTTTGATGAGGCAAAGTTTTATGCGGATAAAATTGAGCACCGGGGCAAAACCTACGCCTTTTATCCCGATGATAAATTAAAGGAATTTTTAGGTATATAAAATTACAATTCCTACTTGTTTATTTGGATTTAATATGTTAGAATATACTTATAAAATTATAATTTGAAAGGATGACCATTTATGAAACTCTTTATCGACACAGCCAATGTTGCCGATATCAAAGCGGCAAACGACTTAGGCGTTATCTGCGGTGTTACAACTAACCCCTCTCTTATCGCTAAGGAAGGCAGAGATTTCAAGGAAGTTGTTACTGAAATCACATCTATCGTTGACGGTCCCATCAGTGCTGAAGTTATCGCTCTTGACCACGAGGGCATGGTAAGTGAAGCAAAGGAGCTTGTTAAGATTCATAAGAACATCGTTATCAAGATTCCTATGACACTTGAAGGCTTAAAGGCAGTTAAGATTCTTAGTGCTGAAGGCATCAAGACAAACGTTACACTTATCTTCAACTCCACACAGGCTCTTCTTGCAGCCCGTGCAGGTGCTACATATGTTTCTCCCTTCTTGGGCAGACTTGACGACATCGGCATGAACGGAATGAACCTTATTGAAGAAATCGTTGACATTTTCGACACACACGGTATCGAAACAGAAATTATCGCAGCTTCTGTTCGTCATCCTGTTCACGTTATCGAAGCAGCTCGCCTCGGTGCACACATCGCTACAATTCCTTACAACGTAATCGTTCAGATGTCCAAGCATCCTCTTACAGATGCAGGTATTGAACGCTTCCTTAAGGACTGGGAAGGCGTACCCAAGAAGTAATAAAATAAGGAGACAGTAAAATGAGTATTTTAAATAAATTCAGCCTTGAGGGCAAGGTTGCTCTCGTTACAGGTGCTTCCTACGGTATCGGCTATGCAATCGCATCCGGTCTTCATGAAGCAGGCGCAAAGGTTGTTTTCTGCGACATCAAGCAGGAATTTGTTGACAAGGGTCTCGCTGCATATGCAGCTGACGGTATCGATGCTAAGGGCTACGTTTGCGACGTAACTGATGAAGATGCAGTTAACGCTATGGTAGCTAAAATCGAAGAAGAAGTTGGCGTTATTGATATCCTCGTTAACAACGCAGGTATCATCAAGAGAATCCCCATGTGCGAAATGAGCGCTGCTGACTTTAGGCAGGTTATCGACGTTGACCTTAACGCTCCCTTCATCTGCGCAAAGGCAGTTATTCCTTCCATGATCAAGAAGGGCCACGGTAAGATTATTAACATCTGCTCCATGATGAGCGAGCTCGGTAGAGAAACAGTATCTGCTTACGCTGCTGCAAAGGGCGGATTGAAGATGCTTACAAGAAACATCTGCTCCGAATATGGCGAAATGAACATTCAGTGTAACGGTATCGGCCCCGGCTATATCGAAACACCCCAGACAGCACCTCTTCGTGAAAGACAGGCAGACGGCTCCCGTCATCCCTTCGATGCTTTCATCATCGGTAAGACACCTGCTGCCCGTTGGGGTAAAACAGAAGACCTTGTAGGTCCTGCTGTATTCCTCGCATCCGATGCATCCGACTTCGTAAACGGCCATGTATTGTATGTAGACGGCGGTATTCTTGCCTATATCGGCAAGCAACCCTAAATTTTTGAGTAAAATCGTCATCTTGCCGCCTTGAACCTTGGGGCGGTGCAACAGCACAGCACCCAATGCCCAAAGCGACAATCTGAACGATTTTCTTTCAAAAATTGCTCTGAGTAAAGAGATGCACAATCTGACGAAATCTCTTTCAAATTTTGAAAGTAATAAAAGCAAGCTGTAGCAGGCAGGCAAAAGCCTGCCTGCTATTTAGATTAAAGGAGGAGAATACCCGTGGAAGTAAGATACGATACCCATCCTAATGATGCGATGTTTTACACAACTGAAGAATTAAGAGGTCATTACCTCATTGAAAACCTTTTTGAAAAGGGTAAAATCAACACAGTTTATTCTCACGTTGACCGCATTATCGTTGGCGGTGCAACACCCGGAAGCGATGCTTTAAAGCTGGAAGCAGGCGACGAGCTCCGTGCGGCATATTTTTTGGAGAGACGTGAACTTGGTATTATCAACATCGGTGCACCCGGTAAGGTTACACTTGACGGTGTTGAATATAGTTTAGGCAACAAGGACGGCTTATACGTTGGTATGGGCACAAAGGATGTCAAGTTTGAAAGTGACGACGAAGCTAACCCTGCAAAGTTCTACTTTAACTCTGCTCCTGCTCACACAACCTACCCCACAGTATTTATCGATATGGAAAAGGCCAACAAGCGTCCTATCGGTTCTATGGAAGACAGTAACAAGAGAACAATTTATCAGTATATTCACCCTGCAGTATTAAAAACCTGCCAGCTTTCCATGGGCTTAACTAAGCTGGAAGAGGGCAGTATGTGGAACACAATGCCCTGCCATACTCACGAAAGAAGAATGGAAGTATACCTTTACTTCGACCTTCCCGAAGATGCAGCAGTTTTCCACCTTATGGGTCAGCCTCAGGAAACACGCCACATCGTTATGCATAACGAGCAGGCAGTTATTTCTCCCTCCTGGTCCATCCACTCCGGCGTCGGCACACATTGCTACACCTTCATCTGGGGCATGGTTGGCGAAAATCAGGACTTTGACGATATGGACCACTGCAAAACAAATGAATTAAAATAATTCATTTGTTCTGCAAGTAAAAATAAAGAAATCGGATATAAGAATTAATAAAAAGAATTTTGCATGCAAAATTCTACCGAAACTATTCACTTTTCACTATTAACTCTTCACTGTCCGACTGTAAGGAGGACTTATTATGCATTGGGCAAGAAAATGGCAATGTCAGCAGATAGCCAAGGAAATTGTTGACATTTTAAACGAAAAGGGATACACAGCCCGCTATGCTGAAAACTGCGACGAAGCAAAGCAGATGATTATTGATACCATTCCCGAGGGCTCATCCATCGCTATGGGTGGCAGTGTTACCTTAGGTGACATGGGCATGGTTGAGGTTTTCAGAAGCGACAAGTACCGCTTCTATGACCGCTATGCAACAGGTAGCTATGAAGAATGCTATCAGGTTTACCGTGAGAGTATGATGGCTGACTGGTTAGTTACAGGCTCCAACGCCATCACACGTGACGGCGAAATTGTTAATACTGACTCCTCGGGTAACCGTGCAGGCGGTATTATCTTTGGACCTGATAAGGTTATGATTGTTGTTGGTGCAAATAAGGTTGTTGACGACCTTCCTGCAGCATTTGACCGTATCAAGCAAATTGCTCCTGCAAATGCAAAGCGTATCGGCCACAGAACACCCTGTGCCGTAACGGGCAAGTGCGAAATGTGCGAAATCCAGCAGAGCGTATGTAATGCAACAAGCATTATACATAACGGCCGTAAGCATCCCGGCAGATTTAATGTGATAGTAATCGCCGAAGATGTAGGCTTTTAAAAAATCAGCAATTAGCAATTAGTAATGAGAAATTGAATGAAAAGAAATTTTGCAGGCAAAATTTCTTCCTTAATTGCTCATTGCTCATTAATCATTACAAATTATTTTAAAGGAGTTGTTTCCAATGGCAAAAGTAGTAACAATGGGCGAAATTATGCTCAGACTTTCCACACCCGGTAATGAAAGATTCCTGCAGGCAGACGAATTTGACGTTTGCTACGGCGGCGGCGAAGCTAACGTTGCAGTATCTTTGGCAAACTATGGTCACGATGCTGAATTCGTGACAAAGGTTCCTTCTAACCCCATCGGTGACTGTGCAGTAGCTGCACTTCGCAAGATGAACGTTGAAACAAAGAACATCGCCCGTGGCGGTGAGAGACTCGGTATTTACTTCCTTGAAACAGGTGCTTCCATGCGTGCTTCCAACGTTGTATATGACCGTGCTCATTCCTCCATCTCCACAGCAGTAGCGGCAGACTTTGACTTCGATAAGATTTTTGAAGGCTGTGACTGGTTCCACTTTACAGGTATCACACCTGCAGTAAGTGATGCAGCGGCAGAATTGACAGAAATCGCTCTCAAGAAGGCAAAGGAGCATGGCGTGAAGGTTTCCTGCGACCTTAACTTCCGTAAGAAGCTCTGGTCAAGCGAAAAGGCTCAGAAGGTTATGACAAACCTTATGCAGTATGTTGACGTTTGTATCGGTAACGAAGAGGATGCTGAAAAAGTTCTTGGCTTCAAGCCCGGTGAAACAGACGTTACAAGCGGTGAACTTGAGCTTGCAGGCTACAAGAGCATTTTTGAGCAGATGGTAGAAAAGTTCAACTTTGAATATGTTGTATCTTCTCTCCGTGTTTCTCACAGTGCTTCCGACAACGGCTGGTCCGCTTGCATCTATTCAAGAGACACTAAGGAATTCTATCATTCCCGTGAATACCGCATTAACCCCATCGTTGACCGTGTAGGTGGCGGCGACAGCTTTGCAGCAGGCGTTATCTGCGGTATGCTGGACGGCTATGACTTCAAGAAGGCTCTTGAATACGGCGTAGCAGCATCTGCTCTTAAGCACACAATCCCCGGCGATATGAATATCGTAACACGCGCTGAAGTTGAAACTCTTATGGGTGGCGACGGAAGCGGACGAGTACAGAGATAACTTGAAAGGACGGCATAGCCGTCCTTTTTGTTATCTCTGTAGCGATATAAATCCCTGTCGGGATTTGCGATATTCCCCTTCGGGGAGCGATATACCTGCGGTGCGATATGTTCGGCTCTGCCGAACGTGTTATGGGTGTGAGGGATTTATAGCATATCGCATTTTCATTTTAATGAAAATATATCGCATCCGAATGAAATGAGGATATATCGCATTATTCCGAAGGAATAATATATCGCCAAACCGCTTTCCAAAATTCTGTGGCAATACACAAAATTTCGGAAAGTGAATATTGACTTTAGGTAACGGGTATTATATAATGGAATCGAAAAAACTATGGCAATACACAAAATTTCGGGAAGTGAAGTTGATGATTGAAAGAAAGAAGTATCTTGATAAATTAATAAGCAAAAAAGAAAATGGTCTTGTAAAGGTTATTACGGGTATTCGCAGAAGCGGAAAATCATACCTTCTTTTCAATATTTATAAAAGCTACCTGCTTTCTGTCGGGGTCGGTGAGGATTGCATTATTGAGCTTGCCCTTGATGATGATGAAAATATAAGGTACCGTAACCCCTTGGAGCTTGGTGAATATCTGAGAAACAGGACGGCAGACAAGGAAAGAATGTATTATGTTTTCCTTGATGAAATACAAAAGGTTGTAACCATTCAGAACCCATATATAAAGGATGTTGAAGATAAAATCGGGTTTGTAGATGTTCTTTTGGGGCTTATGAAACGCGAAAATATAGATCTGTATGTTACGGGCAGTAATTCAAAAATGCTCTCGTCGGATATTTTGACGGAGTTTCGCGGCAGAGGCGATGAAATAAGGGTTAACCCGTTATCCTTCGGCGAGTTTTATAGTGCATTCCCCGGCGATAGGCATGACGCATGGCAGGAATACTGTACTTACGGAGGATTGCCTCTTGTTTTAAAAAAGCAAACTCACGAAGAAAAGGCAAAATACCTTCAAACCTTGTTCGATAAAATATACTTGAGCGACATAATGGAAAGAAACAAAATACTTTACGAGAAAACAGTTTTAGATGATATACTGAACATTGTGTCATCTTCTATTGGCTCACTTACAAATGCAAACAATATTGCGAAAACCTTTAAAAGCAATAAGCAAATCAGTATTGATACGACAACTGTAGCTCGGTATCTGGACTTGTTTATTGATGCGTTTCTCATTTTTAAGGCGGAGCGCTACGACGTAAAGGGCAGAAAATATATAGGCTCGCCTTTGAAATACTATTTTTCTGACATAGGGCTTCGTAACGCAAGGCTACAGTTCCGGCAGATGGAAGAAAATCATATAATGGAAAACATTATTTATAACGAGCTTATATACCGTGAGTTCAATGTGGATGTGGGCGTTGTCGAATACTTTTATCGTGGCGAAGACAAAAAGAGCAAACGTGCAAGTCTTGAAATTGATTTTATTGCAAATAAAGGCAGTCAGAAATATTATATTCAATCTGCCTTATCGGTAGCCGATGAAGAAAAACGAAATCAGGAAATACGCTCACTTAAAAACGTGGGGGACTCTTTCAAAAAAATTGTGGTTGTGAAGGATAATATCATACCTTATAATGATGAAAACGGAATTTTCTATATCGGCATTGAGCAGTTTTTGCTTGACGAGAGTATAATGAATGGGTAATTCTGTGGCAATACACAAAATTTCGGGAAGTGAATATTGCTCATTACTCATTGTATTTAATGTCAAGAATTTTGCAAATAAATTCTTGACATTAAATACATGTTGTGTTAATATAATAAACGGCTTTATAAGCCTTGTCCGCAGGCAAGGGGTTCGGACACTCCGACCAATACCTTTGGCTGACGGGGAATAATAATTATTATATTATATTTATGGAGGTATTTACTATGACACCCGAAAGAAAAGCAGAAATAATTAAGGAATTCCAGCTTTCTCCTACAGATACTGGTTCTCCCGAAGTTCAGATTGCTCTCCTTACAGAGAGAATCAACCACCTCAACGAACACCTTAAGGAGTTCAAGAAGGACCATCACTCCAGACGTGGTCTTCTTATGATGGTTGGTAAGAGACGTGGTCTTCTCGACTACCTCACAAAGAAGGATATCGAAAGATACCGTGCAATCGTTGCTAAGCTCGGTTTGAGAAAGTAATTACGGGCAAGGCGGAGCAATTTCTGTTCCGCCTTGTTTTCACGTTTACAAACCGAAAAATTCAGGTGCACGAGGGCTTATGATAGTTTATTTATCACTTATGAATGGGCGTGAAAACGGGCGATTAATAATCGCCCCTACAATGTGTTTGCGCCTATCTGTAAGTGATAAACGCATAAGTCCTCATCTAAAACAAAGTATTTTTAGAAAGGAAAATTGATATGTTCAGAACGTTTGAAACAACATTCGCAGGCCGTCCTCTTGTTATCGAAACAGGCAAGATGGCACAGCTTGCTTCCGGTAGCTGTCTTGTACGCTACGGTGACACAGCAGTTCACGCTGCTTGTACAATTTCTGCAAAGCCCCGTGAAGGAGTAGACTTCTTCCCCTTGGCAGTAGACTACGAAGAAAAGCTTTACGCTGCAGGCAAAATCCCCGGCAGCTATCTTAAGAGAGAGGGTCGTCCTTCTGAAAAGGCAATCCTTGCTTCCCGTTGTATTGACCGTCCCATGAGACCCTTGTTCCCCAAGGACCTTCGTAACGACGTGTCTATCGTTACAACAGTAATGTGTGTTGACCCCGACTGCTCCCCCGAGGTTGCAGCTATGGTTGGTGCATCTATCGCAGCGTGCATTTCTCCCGCTCCCTTCAACGGTCCCATCGCAGGCGTTAGCGTAGGTCTGGTTGACGGCGAAATCGTTATTAACCCCACACTCGCTCAGAGAGAAGTAAGTGAAATGTACCTTACAATCGCAGGTACAAAGGAAAAGGTTAACATGATTGAAGCAGGCGGCAGCGAAATCCCCGAGGATTTAATGTTCGAAGCTATCATGAAGGCTCATGAAGAAATCGTAAAGATCTGCGAATTTATCGAAACAATCCAGACTGCTATCGGCAAGGAAAAGATTGAATATACACCTATCGAAGTTCCCGAAGACCTCTACGAGGACATCAAGGCATTTGCTATCGATAAGGTTAAGTACGCTCTTGACACAGACGACAAGAACGTTCGTGAAGAACGCCTTAAGCCCGTATACGAAGAAGTGTACGAAGCAATGGCTGAAAAGTATCCCGAGGTTGAAACTACACTTATGGACGAAGCTATCTACAAGCTTCAGAAGTACATTGTAAGAAGATGGATTCTTGACGAAGGCAGACGTGTTGACGGCCGTAAGCTTGATGAAATCCGTCCTCTTTCTGCTGAGGTTGGCCTTCTTCCCCGTGTTCACGGTACAGGTCTTTTCACACGTGGTCAGACACAGGTATTGACAACTGTAACACTCGGTACTCTTTCCGAAGCACAGCTTCTTGACGGTATCGATGAAGAAGTTGAAAAGAGATATATGCATCACTACAACTTCCCCAGCTACTCTGTTGGCGAAACAAGAGCCTCCAGAGGCCCCGGACGTAGAGAAATCGGTCACGGTGCTCTTGCTGAAAAGGCACTCGTTCCCGTAATTCCCTCCCGTGAAGAATTCCCCTACTCCTTGAGACTTGTAAGTGAAGTTCTTTCTTCCAACGGCTCCACAAGCCAGGGTAGTATCTGTGGCTCCACACTTGCTCTTATGGATGCAGGTGTTCCCATTAAGGCTCCCGTTGCAGGTATCTCCTGCGGCTTGGTTACAGAAGGCGATCGTTTCATCACAATGGTTGACATTCAGGGCCTTGAGGACTTCTTCGGCGATATGGACTTTAAGGTAGCAGGTACAAAGAAGGGTATCACAGCTATTCAGGTTGATATCAAGATTGACGGTCTTACACCCGAAATCATCAAGGAAGCTCTTATGAAGACACGCGACGCTCGTTATAAGATTCTTGACGAATGTATGCTTCCCTGCATCGCTGAACCTCGTGCAGAGCTTTCTAAGTATGCTCCCAAGATCTTCACAATGACAGTTGACCCCGAAAAGATTGGTGATATCATCGGTAAGCAGGGTAAGACAATCCAGAAGATTACAGCCATGACAGGCGTTAAGATTGACATTGAGGACGACGGCACAGTTCTTATCGCAACAACAGACACAGAAGCTGCTGAAAAGGCTATGAAGCTCATCAACGGCGTTTGCGGCAACATCGAAATCGGTGAAGTATTCCTCGGTACAGTTACAAAGCTTATGGACTTTGGTGCATTTGTTGAATTCCTTCCCGGTAAGGAAGGCCTCGTTCACATTTCCAAGCTCGACCATAAGAGAGTTGAAAAGGTTTCTGACGTGGTTAGTGTTGGTGACGAAATTATGGTTAAGGTTATCGAATTTGACCGTATGGGCAGAATTAACCTTTCCCGTAAAGACGCTCTTCCCAAGCCCGAAGCTGAATAAGGCTGACGATTTTGGCGCAGACATTATAAAATTAAAAGGGGAGAGGAAACTCTCCCTTTTTCAATGTGGTGATTGTATGAATAAGATTACAACTTTAAAAAACGGACTCAGGATAATAACCGAGGTTATGCCCGGTGCACAGAGCGTTTTTGTGGGCGTGTGGGTCAAGGCAGGAAGTGCCAACGAAAAGGACAGTGAGTGGGGCATAAGCCACTTTATTGAGCACATGGTTTTCAAGGGCACAGAAAAAAGAACCGCACAACAGATAAGCGAAGAAACAGACTATGTTGGCGGTCAGGCAAATGCCTTTACATCCAGGGACTGCACCTGCTACTACTCAAGAACGCTTCCTGAGCATATGGAGCTTTCCTTCGACATCCTTTCCGACATTTACCATAACCCCCGTCTTTTAAAGAAGGATATTGACCTTGAGAGGGGCGTTATAAAAGAGGAAATCATGATGTATGAGGACTGCCCCGAGGATCTGGTTCAGGACAGGCTTCTTGCTGCAGTTTACCCCGACAGTGCAATAGGAAGGGAAATTGCAGGCAGTTTGGAGTCGGTAGATGGCTTGAACCGTGAAAAAATGGTTGACTATATGAACCGTTATTACACTCCCGACAACACGGTTATAACCGTTTGCGGAAGGTTTGACGAAAAGATGGCAATAAGCCTTTGCGAAAAGTATTTCTCCCACCGTATCACAGCCTTCTCCGGCAACAGGGTAATTGTGCCCCGTTTTGAAAGCGTTGACGTAAGGTGGGAAAAGGACATTGAGCAGGCTCATTTGTGCCTTTCCTATCCTACAGTAAAGCTTGGAAGCGACAAGGAAAGCTATACATTATCTGCCTTAAGTAACATTTTCGGCGGAAGCATGTCCAGTAGGCTTTTCAACAAGGTCCGTGAGGAACGTGGCCTTTGCTACAGCGTTTATTCCTACTCCTCCCAGACAGAGGTTTCGGGGCTTTTCAGCATTTATACAGGTCTTAATGCAAATTGCCTTAATGCTGCTGAAGAGGTTATACATAATGAGATAGCACGCCTTTTAAAGGATGGCATAACCGACTACGAGCTTACAAAGGGCAAGGAACAGCTTAAGGCGGCAATTCTTATGGATATGGAAAACCCCTCAAGCCGTATGAGTGCACTTGGCAAGGATATGCTCATTTATAACTCTGTTAAGCCTATTGAAGAAATTGTAAGAGATATCGACTCTGTCACAAAGCATGACATTGAAGAGGCGGCACATATGGTTTTTGAAAAAAGAGGTGCACGTGGTGTGCTTCTGCCCATTGAGAGGTAATTAGCAATTAGCAATTAGCAATGAGCAATTAGCAATTAAGGTAAAAGGCGGTCAATGACCGCCTTTTTTGTATTGATTAAAAGCATTTGAAAACAATGTTCGCCGTAAAAAGTGTAACTGTTCAGCAAAAAAACGTTGTATTTTTTGTGATTTGGTGTTATGCTATACTTGTATTATAATTACGGAGGTGCGTGTATGTACCGAATTGCTATTGAAGAGCTATTTAAATGGAAACAAAGCAAACGCCGAAAACCTTTGATTATCGAAGGTGCCCGTCAGGTTGGTAAAACCTGGCTGATGAAAGAGTTTGGCAGGCAGGCGTATGCAGATACCATATATATCAATTTTGATTCCAATTCCCAAATGGCAGAGCTGTTCTCTTCTGATTTGGATACAGAACGTTTGATTATGGGGCTGGAGCTGTATGCAGGACGAAAAATTGACCCTGAAAATGCTTTGCTGATTTTTGATGAAGTGCAAGAGGTTCCAAGAGCACTCAGCTCTCTTAAATATTTCTATGAAAATGCACCGCAGTATCACATTATATGTGCCGGTTCCCTGCTTGGTATTGCTTTGCATCAGGGTACATCATTCCCTGTGGGCAAGGTGGATTTTTTGAAGCTGTATCCTCTCTCTTTCAAGGAGTTTTTGATGGCAACCGATAAAGAACGGTTTGCAGAACTGATTGATAAAAAAGACTTCCGGATGATTACAAGCTTCAAGCAAACATATATTGATGCCCTGAAGCATTATTACTTTGTTGGCGGTATGCCCGAAGCCGTACAGAGCTTTGCAGAAAACAAAGATTTTAACGAGGTTCGTGAAATTCAAAGGCGAATCCTCGCAGCCTATGAACAGGATTTTTCCAAGCATGCTCCCAACGAAATTGTGCCCAGACTTCGTATGCTGTGGAACAGCATTCCTTCTCAGCTGGCGAAAGAAAACAAGAAGTTCATCTATGGTATTGTTCGTGAGGGTGCCCGTGCGAAGGACTACGAAACTGCGATTATGTGGCTTTGTGATTGCGGTCTTGTTCATAAAATCACCCGCGTCAATACGGCAGGCATCCCTTTGAGGGCGTATGAGGACCTGAAAGCATTTAAGCTGTTTATGGCAGATGTTGGTCTCCTTGGCTGCATGGCAGGTCTTCGTCAGAGCACTTTGCTTGACGGCAACGACCTTTTTGTTGAGTTCAAGGGTGCACTTACGGAGCAGTATGTTTGTCAGCAGTTAAAGACCATTCCGGATTTAGATGTTTACTATTATACCAATGACAGAGGCTCCTGTGAGGTTGACTTTGTCGTTGATACAGGCGAATTGATTGTTCCTGTTGAAGTAAAGGCAGAGGTTAACCTCAGAGCTAAAAGCCTTAAGACGTACCGGGAAAAGTTTTCTCCTGAGGTTTCTGTTCGTACATCTATGGCAGACTATAAAAAAGAAGAATGGCTCGTTAATCTGCCACTGTATGCGATAGATCAGATTAAGGGTATTGAAAATAATTAGCAATTAGCAATTAGCAATTAAGGTAAAAAGGCGGTCAATGACCGCCTTTTTTGTATTGATTTTTGTATTGGTTAGTGGTAAAATGTACTTGCGACACAGTTGAATATTTGCCCTGAAGAAGACGCATACTGTTTGGTAAAAACGTATGCGTGGTTCGTATTGTCTTCTTTGGGAAACAACTGTGTCGCAGCAGGAACCAAGCTGCGTTTTTCGTGCGTAGCTCCGGCTGCGCACTTTTTTTGTATATTTATGTATAAGGTAGGCTTGCTGTCAGGGGACTTATTTGAAAAGACAAAGATCAGTAACAAAAAAATCTGAAATCGAATGCAAAGGAGGGTTTTCTATGAAAACAAAATGGAATGAAAAATCTACTGCTGATAAAATAATGTTAATATTAAGGATTGTTATATCCGTTGTAGTTTTAGTTGGTGCAGCATTACAGATAACCGGTGTGTGGGATAAAGCACTAAATGTAGTTATTCCTCTTTTGAGCGTTTTGATTCTGATACAGTCTATCGGGGAGCATAGAGAACAGAGAAAGGCTTCAGCTATTGTTGGTTATGTTTGCTTTGCAGCTATGGTTGTTATGATTATAGGTGCAATGCTGTAAAGTGAGGTGCGAATATGAAAATAGCAATTATTATAGCAGTATGTGTTGCACTTTTTATAGTATTAAAACCTATGAAAAAGCCGATTTTTACATTTGCAGTTATTCTTGCTTTCATTGTTGGCTTCGGTGCTGTTCAATACTTTAATCGGCCCGATGGCTCAACACTTGAAAGCCGTGAGGAAATCTGTGCGGAGTTTCCAAGAGGTAAGGATTGGAAAATAGCCATTGAGCAGGAATTTAACGATTATATCATAAGCGGTATTTATTCCCGTAACGAAATGAGTGGTATAGCAGTTTTCAAGCCTTATGGAAACGGCAAATATAAGCTCCATTCAAGAGAATGGAGAGAACAAGACAGAATCATAATAACAGGCATTACCATTGATAATTTATGGTATGATGTTATTTGGTTTAACGGAGCTAAAACAGATTATGCAGAAATAACCTACACCCTTGACGGTGTTAAGCAAGAGCCGATTATACATAATGCAAAAGGCATGGAAATCTTTATAAATCCTGCTCCGACCAATGATGTGTACGGCATTGATGTAGTTTATTATGACGATGCCGGAAACAAATATGAGTGAGGAGCTGATGATATGCACATAGGCATTGCAACAGGTTTATTTATAGTGTCATATATTGTCCAGTTATTGCTGTGTTTTAAGGCTAAAAGCACACAGACAAAGCTGATTCCGTTTTACTTCGGACTTTTTGTTGCATTTTTCGGATTGCTGGTATATGCAGAAGTTTTCGGATATATGAGTACAGGCAGTTTTATTGGTAACATGCACATTTTATCAGCAATTATAATCTGGATAGCGGTGTTGATAATATACATCGGTCTGCTCCTTGCAAAGATTACTCATAGCATAGTTAAATACATTCAAAGGAGGAATGATAAATGAGAAAATTTACAGGTTATATTCCGGCTGCACTCTTTACGGGATTTTATCTGCTTTCGGGACTGACTGGAGTACGTATAACAATGTCAATGCTTTTAGTCTGGCTTGTTTGTTTTTGGCTCTCTGCCTTCTTTTTGCATAAGGGCTTGTTCTGGGGTGGTATTTTCGGCTTGTTTCCTGCACTCAATATGATATTTATGGGAACTCAGTACACGGGACCGGTTATCAATGTTGAAATCCTTCTTGGAATTATACTGATACTCTTTTACGGCATTCTTGGTTTTTACCTTTGGAAAAAGCGAGACGACATACCAAAGGCAGGAACTAAAGAAATTGTGATAATGGTTGTTAAGGTTGCCCTGACGGTAGCTGTTGTAATGGCAAGTGCTTATATAGCTGTAATATCGGGTATGATTTTAATATCTGAGGGAATAAACCAAGCATTTGCATATATTGGAATGCTTGTTATTCCGTCTTTATTCTTACCTTTGATATGGCTTAAAAAGAGAAAGATATTCTTTTTAATATGGCTGATACCTGCCGTAATCTATTTTGTCGCATTAGGTGTTAATTATGCAGTGGTGAAGTATGATGAAAGCATTACCATAAACACAGCACCGAACATCAATGTTCACGAATATTTGCCCTTTGAAGAAGATTCAAAGATTGTAAAAACAAGAAGCGAAACACTGCAGTTTACAGATAATCTCCCCAAAATTGACGGAGCTGCCGCACTGTTCCCGGTGTATTCAGCATTTGTAAATGCAACATACCCCGAAACGACAAAATTATACGATGGGCATTTTGAATATAACAATACCCCCGCAGGATATAAGCTCTTATCGGAAAAAAGTACGGATATATTCATAGGCGTATATCCGTCAGAAGAGCAAAAGGCTGATGCCAAGGCAAAAGGAACAAAGTATATCTATACACCTATCGGAACAGAAGCCTTTGTTTTCTTCGTACACAAAGACAATCCCATTGAAAATCTCACAACGGAGCAAATACAGGGCATTTATTCAGGCGAGATTACGAATTGGAAACAACTCGGTGGAAAGAATGAAGAAATCGTAGCCTTCCAGAGAAATGAAGGCAGCGGAAGTCAGAGTATGTTAGAGCGTTTTATGGGCGATAAGCCTATAATGGAAGCTCCGACAGAGCTCAAAAACGATTTAATGTCAGGAATTATTGAAAGAGTGTCGAACTATAAGAATAAGACAAATTCAATAGGTTTTTCTTTCAGATACTATGTTGAAGGCATTATAAAGAACCCTGATATTAAAATGCTTTCCGTTGACGGTGTTGCACCGACAGCAGAAAACATTAAGAACGGTAAATATCCCATTGTAACACCGATATACGCTGTTACTTATGAAGAACAGACAAATGAAAATGTTAATAAGCTCCTTGATTGGATATTGTCTGAAGAAGGGCAGTATATCATCGAAGAAACGGGCTATGTAGGTATTGTATCGGAATTTGAAGAATAAGAAGGTGCACACTATGAAAAAAATATTATCCATTATCCTATCGATCACAATGCTGTTTTCAATGACAGCAGTAGCATTTGCAGAAGAGGTTGCAACTACGGTAGCAAGAGAAGTGCCTGGCATTATCAAAGTCGGCGTTAATGCAGAATATGCTCCGTTTGAGTATTACGATGAAGAAGGCAAGCTTACAGGCTTTGATATTGATTTGATGAATTGTATCGGCGAAAGAATAGGTTTTGATGTTGAATATGTTGATATGCCGTTTGATATGCTTGTGTCTGCCGTTTCAAGCGGTAAGGTTGATTGTGCCATTTCAACCTTTTCGGTTACAGATGAAAGAGAATATTATATGGATTTTACAAGACCTTATCTTGGGGCTAATGTAACGCATAAAGACGGTGAAACAACATCTAAGGCACTTAAAATGTATTCAATCGTTTTCAGAGAGGGCGTTGCTGATTCTCTCTACAAGTCATCAATGCCGACAGATTACGAAAAGCTCTTTATACTTGTAAACGGAACTGTTGAAGAACTTATATCCGACGGAACGATAGAAAAACTTATTGCAAAGTATGACCTTAATAAACCTTATGATGAAGAAGCAGACTATGAATACGGATATTATGAATATATTGTATTAAAGTCAACAGTTGCAGACAAAGACGGTGCGGAAATACCGAAACTTGAAAGCTGGGAAGAGGCTACAACCGTTCCTGCTCCGAGCGAATGGGCGTCAAAGGATGTTGATTTTGCCCGTGCTGTAGGAATTACTGACGACAGAGATTATCTCTACAAAGAAAATATTACCCGTGAAGAATTTTGTGAGCTGATTTATAATCTTATAGTATTAACAAGTGATGAAATCACCGCACCTGTAACGGATAGCTTCACAGACACCAAAAACGATAAAATCCTCATGCTGAACGGTTTGGGTATTATCAACGGAAAGTCAGCAACGGAGTTTGCACCAAACGATTATCTCACCCGTGAAGAAGCTGCAACGATTATTGTTCGTATGGTAAACAGGATGTTTCCGATGGCAGCAACAGAAATGTGGTTTGAGTATGACGATATAAACGAAGTTTCCGAATGGGCATCCGATGCTGTTCAGACAATCAGTAATTTAGGTTTTATGAACGGTGTCGGCAATAATAAATTTGCTCCAAAAGAAACATATACAACAGAGCAGGCAATCGCAACTCTTGTAAGAGTTTTCAGAGGTGCAGAAGCAATCGGAGCTATTGAACACGATTCAAGCATTGGAATCATCGGCGGAGCCGATAAACCGACAGAGCTTGTAGTAACCGATACGATTAAAGTTGATGATTTTTATATTGACGAAGCAATTAAGCTTATTACTGAGTCGGGCAGGCTTGCATCTGACAAAAACTTTATCAGCATGTATACGGCTAACTATGATATGACGGAAAAAATATTAACTCTTGGTGCCACTGATTTTAACAAACCGAAAGATATATACTACATTTCTGCTGATCGTGAAAAGATGGTTGCCGATATAGAGGCCTTAGCAAAAGCTGAAGGTGTTGATATAAGAGATTTGGGAGAGCACTGGTTTGAACACATTTGGAGAAAACTTAATTTTTCCACTCTTGCAAGCCTGATAAATGCATCCTATGGTGCTGAAAACCTTGCGGCTCTCACCATACTCACAAACAGCAGAGGTTATATAATGCCTGAAGACTTCAAAAACGACTTTGCTTTGTTTGTTCAGTATGAGGGAGGTTATTCTGCGATAGTGTCTTTCTCGGAATTTGGTGATGGTGTTGTAAGTGCGAATATGTCCTTCGTAAAAAATGGTGATAAAGACAATGTGTTTGTGAGAATGTACGAAATTACACAAGGCTTGGGAGAGGAAAGCATTATTGCAGCAAAAGTAGAATAATTAAACAAAAAAGGCGGTCACTGACCGCCTTTTTTGCGATATGTGGCGTTGCCACGCGATATATTTCACTTTGTGAAATGCGATATAACAAAAGGAACGCTTCGCGTTCCTTCTGTTGCGATATGACAGAAAACGTGTTTTCTGTCGTGAGGTAAAATGCTTTGCATTTTACCTGCCTGCAGATATTCTTACATTTTTCTGGTGGGTTGCATTAACCTTGCCGTCATTATGACGGATGGAATTTAAAAAGTGGATGTCGAATACGCCATGGGCATTATTGCCCTTTACCCAGTCATAATTATAGCCTGCACCATAGTCATCACTTCGCCAGCTTGTCCACACTCCGCCGGGGGCACCGTCGTTACCTGCGTGGAGCTTACTTGTGGCAGATGCAGCAATTTTTCTGCCGTTATATATTATTATAACGGGACGGCTCGTCCAGTTCTGACCGCCGAAAATTGAGTTCATTTTGCTTGTATCGGAGGCTGTCAGGGGCTCACAGTCGGCATGACCTGAGCCGGTGGTACGCTTTGCCTTAAACGTCTGCCCGGTATAGTAGTCCTGCACGGTAAAGGTTGCCCCTACGGGGATAACGTACTGTGCGGCGTTCCACCAGTCAAGGTATTCGCCGTATTTTGCACCGGGAGTGGATGTTACGGGCACGTGGTGCACGGGGATGGTAAGCTTTTTGCCTGCATAAATGGAAGAATTTTCATTAAGTCCGTTTACCTCTAAAAGCTCGCTCATGGGTATGCCGAAATTGTTGGCAATGTTCCAGTAGGTGTCGCCTGATTTAACCGTATACGTAGTGTAGGTTATGTACGGCTTTGTTGAAGCGGAGGAGCCGGAGCTTGAGCCTGACGACGGGGATGAAGGGATTACAACCTTATCGCCGATTTCAAGCCACGAGGAGGTTGTGGCATTGTTTGCCTTTAAAAGTGTGTTGAAGTCAACGCCGTACCATTGTGAAATGAGCCAATAAGTATCGCCTTTTTTTACCGTATGGATTTTCTCCGTTGGCACATATACAACATCACCTATTTCAAGCCATGAAGAGGTGGTGGCGTTGTTTGCCTTTAAAAGTGTGTTGAAGTCAACACCGTACTGCTTTGAAATTGTCCAGTAGGTGTCGCCCTTTACTACCGTGTGGTTTGCCGCCTGCACAGGCGTGGACAAAGTTAGTGTGGCAAGTGAAATTGCCATTAGGTTTTTGATTTTCATAAGCATTCTCCTTTTTTACTTTGATTGGGTAACTGCAACGATTTTATAAGGTGTCGGGACACGCCTGCTTCGCTAAAATAAATTAAGCACAAGCAAAGTGGTCTAATCGTGGGTCAGGCATGTCCCGCAACGTGGGCTTTAGGTAAGTTCGTGGTCACCTTGCTGAAAAAGCGTTGCTTTCCCACGCTTTTTATTTTCGGCAAAAAAGCGGAATATCTTTTATGTAAATATTGGCTATGCTCATTTCTTGACAAAAAAACTGATAGTGATATAATGAAGAGAGGAGATGATGATTATGTTTAAATACGATGTTAAGTCCTCAAAAGCAGAGGAATTTATAAACCACGGGGAAATACTTGAAACACTGGAATATGCGAAAAACAATAAGGACAATAAGGAGCTTATTGACTCCATCATTAAAAAAGCAGAAGAAATGAAAGGCATTACCCACCGTGAAGCAGCGGTTTTACTGGAATGTGAAATTGACGAGGCAAACGAAAGGGTTTATTCTTTAGCAAAAAAAATCAAGGATAAATTTTACGGCAACCGCATAGTTATGTTTGCACCCCTTTATTTATCCAACTACTGTGTTAACGGCTGTGTGTACTGCCCTTATCACAGACAGAATAAAACTATCCCCCGTAAGAAGCTCACTCAGGAGGAAATAGTAGCCGAGGTTATGGCACTTCAGGACATGGGTCATAAACGCCTTGCCTTAGAGGCAGGGGAGGACCCTGTGCATAACCCTCTTGAATATATTTTGGAGTGTATTGAAACCATTTACTCCATCAAGCACAAAAACGGTGCAATCCGCCGTGTTAACGTAAACATTGCGGCAACAAGCGTTGAAAACTACAAAAAGCTGAAGGATGCAGGCATAGGCACATACATCCTTTTCCAGGAAACCTATAACAAGGAAAACTACGAAGCCCTTCATCCCACAGGTCCCAAGAGCAACTATGCTTACCACACCGAGGCTATGGACAGAGCCATGGACGGTGGTATTGACGATGTGGGCTTAGGCGTGCTTTTCGGTCTTAACCTTTATCGCTATGACCTTGTTGGTCTTCTTATGCATGCAGAGCACCTTGAGGCGGCAAAGGGTGTTGGTCCCCACACAATAAGTGTGCCCCGTATCTGCCCTGCAGACGATATCGACGTTAACGACTTCTCCAATGCAATTTCCAACGAAATTTTTGAAAAAATCGTTGCAATAATCCGTATTGCAGTGCCCTATACAGGTATGATTATTTCCACCCGTGAAAGTAAAGAGGTACGTGAAAGAGTGCTTCAGCTTGGCGTAACCCAGCTCTCCGGCGGCAGCCGTACTTCTGTGGGCGGTTATACAGAGCCTGAGTATATCGACGAATCAACAAGTCAGTTTGACCTCTCTGACAGAAGAACCCTTGACGAGGTTGTTTCCTGGCTTATCGATATGGATCAGGTGCCCTCATTCTGTACTGCCTGCTACCGTGAAGGCAGAACGGGCGACAGGTTTATGAGCCTTTTGAAGTCGGGGCAGATAATTAACTGCTGTCATCCCAATGCACTTATGACCTTGAAGGAATACCTTATAGACTATGCAAGCGAGGAAACAAGGGTAAAGGGCGAGGCAATTATTGCCCGTGAAATAGAAAAAATCACTAACGAAAAGGTTAAGGAAAGAGCAAAGCAGAACCTTTTGGACATCGAAAACGGAACAAGAGACTTCAGGTTTTAATAGTGCAAAAGAGAAGGTTGAAAAATCTTCTCTTTTTTTGCATAAATTTATAAAAACCCCTTTTCAAAATGCTATTTATTTGGTACAATTATTATATATAACTATGCGAAAATTTTTAAGAGGAGAGATAGATATGCAACCTAAGTACAAAAGAATTCTTCTGAAGGTTTCCGGCGAAGCCCTGGCAGGGGATAAGGGCTTTGGTCTTGACCAGCCTACCATCGATGCAATCTGTGCGGAAATTAAAAGATGTGCCGAAACAGGCGTTGAAATTGCCGTTGTTGTAGGCGGCGGTAACTTCTGGAGAGGCAGAACAGGCGAAAACATGGACCGCTCCCGTGCCGACCACATGGGCATGCTTGCAACTGTTATAAACTCTCTGGCTCTTTGCTCCGCTTTAGAGGCTATGGACGTTACAACACGTGTGCAGACAGCTATCGAAATGCGTGCAATTGCCGAGCCCTACATAAGAGGTAAGGCTAACAGCCACCTTAACCGTGGCAGGGTTGTTATTTTCGGCTGTGGTACAGGTAACCCCTTCTTCTCCACAGACACGGCAGCAGCCCTCCGTGCTGCTGAAATCAATGCAGATGTAATTCTTCTTGCAAAGAAGGTTGACGGTGTTTACGATTCTGACCCTGCTGTTAACCCCGATGCAAAGAAGTTTGACCAGTTAACCTTCTCCGAGGTTTTAGCAAGAGACTTGAAGGTTATGGACTCTACAGCAACAGCTCTTTGCCGTGACAACAAAATGCCTATTCAGGTATTCGGCTTAGACGACCCTGAAAACATTTACAGAGCTGTTATGGGTGAACCCATCGGCACATTGGTAACCGAATAATTGGATGACCACGCTTTTTACTGCAACCCACAACGTGGGACAGTGGGTGAAAAGATATCCGCAGATATCCTTTTTGAAGCCGTCGCCCGACTTCAAAAAGCAGCCCTGTCCCCGTACCTTATAAAATGTTGCAGTTACCTAATCAAAGTAAACTGATATAAAGAAAGGAATAAATTATCATGAAAGAAATTAGCGCAAGAATGGATAAAACCATTGCTTATTACAAGGACGATTTAAACACAATCAGAGTAGGCAGAGCAAATGCTGCAGTGCTTGACAAAATTGCAGTTGACTACTACGGCACGATGACACCTGTTGCACAGGTTGGTACAATTTCCACTCCCGACCCCAGAACTCTTATGATTCAGCCCTGGGACGGAAGCCTTCTCAAGGCTATTGAAAAGGCAATACTTGCAAGTGAATTAGGCATTAACCCCCAGAACGACGGTAAGGTTATCCGCCTTAACTTCCCCCAGCTTACAGAGGAAAGACGTAAAGAGCTTTCTAAGACAGTTTCCAAGAAGAGCGAGGAAGCAAAGGTAAGCGTTCGTAACATCCGCCGTGATGCTATGGATGAATACAAGGCATTAAAGAAGAAGAACGAAATTACAGAGGATGACCTCAAGAGTGCAGAAAAGGATATCCAGGATCTTACCGATATGAAGATCAAGGAAATCGATTCTATTACAGAAAAGAAGCAGAAGGAAATTATGTCCATATGAAAATAAAGGACTTTTTCCGAAGGAAATCCTTAGAGCAAAAAGTGGACTTTGATAACTTACCCAAGCATATCGGAATTATTATGGACGGAAACGGCAGATGGGCGAAAAAACGCGGTCTGCCCCGTACCTCCGGTCACGCTGTTGGGGCAAAAACATTTGAGCGAATAGTTGAATATGCAGGTAACATAGGCGTAAAGGTTGTTACAGTGTACGCATTTTCAACAGAGAACTGGAGAAGACCTAAAGAAGAGGTCGATGCACTCATGGCGATTTTAGAGGACTATCTTGACCATGGCTTACAGCGCCTGGCAGGCAGAGATGTTCAGATTCACTTTATTGGTGACAGAAGTGCTTTTTCTCCCGAGTTCCGTGAAAAACAGCTCTACATGGAAAAGGCCACTGAAAAAAACAGTGGTCTTTTGCTTAATGTTGCCCTCAATTACGGCGGACGTGACGAGGTTATAAAGGCGGTAAGAGAAATTGCCGCACTGGTTAAGGAAGGCAAAATGCAAGTTGAGGATATTTCAGAAAGTGACATTTCAGAAAGAACCTATACCGCATCCCAGCCCGACCCCGACCTTATTATCCGTCCTTCGGGTGAGTATCGTTTAAGTAACTTTTTCCTTTGGCAAGGTGCATACAGTGAGCTTTGGTTCTCAAACATACTGTGGCCCGATTTTTCAAATGAAGACCTGCTTCAGGCAATTTATGATTATCAACAGCGCACCCGCCGTTTCGGTGGTGTATAAGCGTTAGATTGGAGATAACATGAAAACAAGACTTATTACATCATTTGTAGGAGCAATAGTGTTCTTTATTGTGCTTCTTACGCCTCCTGTTGTGTTTCAGCTTGCAACAGTTATTGTTACGGGCATAGCAATGTATGAAATTTATTCCGTTACGGGTATTGCAAAAAAACTGCCTCTGGCACTTTCGGGCTGCTTCGGCATTGCCTTTGGTGCCCTTTTGGGCTGTATGCATCTTAACGACAAGCTGGTTACATACGATGTGTGCCTGCTCTGGCTTTCAATTTATATTGCATACATGTTTGCACTTATGGTTTTTGACCACGAAAACGTAAAGCTTCAGGATGCGTCCATGGCGTTTTTCGTTTCCATATTTGTGGCAGTTTTATTCTCCTACCTTATTCCTCTCCGTGAGGCAGAAAACGGCATATTTATTATCATTGCCCTTTTTGTGGGCACATGGTGCAGTGACAGCGGTGCATACTTTATCGGTGTACGCTTCGGCAAGCACAAGATGGCTCCCGTTTTAAGCCCAAAAAAATCCTGGGAAGGCTTTTTCGGCGGTATTCTGGGCAGTGTTGTGGGCATGCTTATTTATATGGCAGTGCTTAACCTTGTGTTGAAAATAGAGTGTAACGGGCCTGCTTTGATACTTACAGCTGTAGGCTGTGCAATTTTAGGCCCCGTTTCCGACATTGCCACAAGTGCAATAAAGAGAGAATTCGGCGTGAAGGACTATGGCACACTTTTCCCCGGTCACGGGGGCATACTTGATAGGTTTGACAGCGTGCTTTTAACAACTCCCTTTGTTTATTTTATAAGTCAGGTATTTGAGCTTGTTGGGTGATTGAAATGAAGAATATTTCTATTTTAGGTTCAACAGGGTCTATAGGCACACAGAGCTTAGATGTTTGTGACAAGGACCCTTCATTAAAGGTTGCCGCACTTACGGCATACAAAAACACAGATTTACTTGAAGAGCAGATAAGAAAATATAAGCCGAAATTTGCTGCAATGTATGACGAAGCCTCTGCAGCTGATTTAAAGGTGCGTGTTGCAGACACAGACACCGTGGTTTTAAGCGGCGAAGAGGGCGTGTGCGAATGTGCACGTCAAGGCGAAATGGCAGTTACTGCCATAGTTGGCATTGCAGGCTTACGCCCCACCCTTGCGGCAATTGAATCAGGGTGCGACATTGCCCTTTCCAATAAGGAAACCCTTGTTACAGCAGGGGAATATGTAATGGGCTATGCCAAAGAAAAAAACGTTAAGATTGTGCCCGTTGACAGTGAGCACAGTGCAATTTTTCAGTCCATTGCCGATCAGGGCAAGTTTCTGGAAAAAATAATTATAACAGCCTCGGGCGGCCCCTTCTTCGGCAAAAAGAAGGAGGAGCTCGTAAACGTTACAGCTGCTGATGCCCTTAAGCATCCCAACTGGTCAATGGGTGCAAAAATAACCATCGACAGCTCAACTCTGGTTAACAAGGGTCTTGAAATTATCGAAGCAATGCACCTTTTTGGAGTAAGCGTGGATAACATCATCCCCGTTGTGCACCGTCAGAGCATTGTGCACTCTCTGGTGGAATTCTGCGATGGCTCTGTAATAGGTCAGTTCGGTGTGCCCGACATGAAGCTTCCCATTTCCTATGCTCTTCATTATCCTGAAAGAAGCATAAAGGTTTCAGAAAAGCTTGACCTGGCAAAAATCGGCACACTTACCTTTTGTGAAATTGACCACGAGGCGTTCCCTGCAGTTAATATGGCAAAGTGGGCTGCAAAGCAGGGCGGAAGCATGCCTGCCGTGTTTAACGGTGCAAACGAAGAGGCAGTTGCAATGTTTCTTAAGGGCGAATGCCGTTTTGGTGACATTACAGAGTATATTTCCTATGCTATGGATAAACATACTGTAGTGAGAGATACTTCCATTGAAGCCATTGAAGAGGCGGACAGATTTGCCCGCAGAATGGTAAGGGAAGCGGCAGGCAAATAATTTTCGGAGGTATTTTATGGGCTTTTCCATAGTTGTAACAGTTATAGCTTTTGGGATAATGGTAATGCTCCACGAGCTGGGGCATTTCCTTACTGCAAAAAAATTCGGTGTTACCGTCCACGAGTTTTCCATTGGCATGGGTCCGCTCATTTTTAAATGGGGCAAGGGCGAAACACAGTATTCCATACGCCTTCTGCCTTTTGGCGGATATGTCAAGCTTGAGGGCGAGGGCGATGAAAGCGACGACCCGAGAGCATTTTCAAATATTTCACCAATAAAGCGTATATGCATCCTTGTGGCAGGAGCTGTAATGAACATTCTTTTAGGCTTTCTGTGCTTTGTTGTTATAAATAACACATACCCCAGGGTGCAGGTGCCCGTTATAAGCGAAATTATCCCTGACTCTGCCGCAGAAGAGGCAGGGCTTATGGTGGGGGATGAAATCGTAAAGCTTAATAATACCCACGTTGCCACACAAAGTGACGTTGCCCTTTTTATGATGGATAACGGCCTT
The DNA here is from genome assembly GCA_017440585.1 of Clostridia bacterium. Taxonomy (GTDB): domain Bacteria; phylum Bacillota; class Clostridia; order UMGS1883; family UMGS1883; genus RGIG1927. The sequence continues at coordinate 78,370 of JAFSGW010000099.1, forward strand.
GATGAGGTTATCATAACCTATATCCGTCAGGGGGAAAAGCATAAGGCTACCGTTTACCCTGTTGAGCAGCTTATAGGCTTTAAGTCAAGCATTAAGGAATTGAGTTTTTGGGAAACCGTGGAGTATTCCTTCTATGACACACGCTACGTTGTGAAGGCAGTAATGGTTTCCATAAAAATGATGCTTACGGGAGAGGCTAAGGTCAGCGACATGTCGGGACCTGTTGGTGTTGTGCAGGTAGTGGGGGATGCTGCCGAAAGTGCAAGCCCCTATGGGCTTCTGGCAGTTGTAATGCAGCTTTTAATGCTTTTTGCAATGATAAGCGTAAATTTAGGCGTATTTAACCTTTTACCTTTTCCCGGTCTTGACGGCGGAAGCATTATATTTGCATTTATTGAATTAATAACACGGAAAAAACTGAAGCCGGAGGTGCTGGGTGTTATAAACCTGGCAGGGCTTGTGCTTTTACTGGGGCTTGGTATTTTTATCATGTTCTCGGATATAACGAAATTACTATAGAAATGAGGCTTATAACATGAGCAGAAAATCGGCAAGAGAAAATGCATTCAAAATTATTTACAATTGCGCTCTTATGAAGGAGCCTCCTCACGATATGTGTGAATATTTTGAGGAAACCATGAAGGACGAAATGTGGGCAGAGGCATCCATGGACAAAAAGGACATGGAATATATGCGCTCCGTTGTTTTCGGTGCAGCTGAAAAGAAAAACGAGCTTAACGAAAAAATTGCACCCCTTCTTAAAAAGTGGGACGTTGCCCGTCTTCCCAAGGTGAGCCTTGCAATACTTCAGCTTGCCATCTACGAAATCGAAGAGGTTGACGACGTGCCCGACCGTGTGGCCGTAAACGAAGCCATTGAGCTTGCGAAAACTTACGGTGAGGACGATACTTATAAGTTTATAAATGGCGTATTGGCAGAATATTTAAAGAATAAATGAGCAATTAGTAATTAGCAATGAGCAATTAAGGTGGAATTTTGCCATGCAAAATTCGATTGTAATACTTGTGCTACGGCGAAGAGGTGGTCAATAGTGGCAGAAAGACGCGAAGCGACGGTTACACAGATTAACAATTACATAAAAGCTATTATTGAGCGGACCGAGGTTCTGCAGAATGTGTGGATAAAAGGCGAAATAAGTAACCTTAAGTACCATTCCTCGGGGCACGTGTACCTTACCTTAAAGGACGAAGGGGGAGCACTCCGTGCCGTTATGTTCAAGGGAGCCGTTATGAAGCTACCCTTTAAAATGGAAAACGGCATGAAGGTTTCAGCCAACGGCAGGATAGGCGTTTTTGAACGTGACGGAGCATATCAGCTCTATATTGAAACAATGGAACAGGAAGGTCAGGGCGACCTTTTCAAAAAGCTTGAGGAATTAAGAAAGAAGCTTTCCCTTGAAGGCTTATTTGACGAAAGGCACAAAAAGCCCATACCCCGATACCCCCAAAAGGTGGGCGTTGTAACAAGCCCCACCGGTGCTGCTGTGAGAGATATTCTTAACATTTTAAAAAGGCGTTACCCCTTATGCGAGGTTTACCTTTATCCTGCATTGGTGCAGGGTGTGAATGCGGCGGAAAGCATTGCAAGGGGTATAGAGTTTTTTAACCGTGAAAACATGGTTGACGTTATCATTGCAGGCCGTGGCGGCGGTAGCATTGAGGACTTGTGGGCATTTAACGAGGAGGTTACCGTGAGGGCAATTTTTGCATCCGGAATTCCCGTTATAAGTGCCGTAGGTCACGAAACAGACTTTACCCTCTCCGATGCGGTGGCAGACTTACGTGCACCGACTCCCTCTGCGGCGGCAGAAATTGCCGTGCCTGATAGCGAAGAGCTTACACTGGCTCTTGACAAATACCGTGTAAGGCTCAAAACACTTCTACTGAAGAAGGCAGAGGAAAGCGAAACAAAGCTGAGGCTCATTTCAGAAAGAGCAAGCCGTGAAAGCTTTTTGAGGCGAATAGAAAACCTTATGGTTACAACTGACCGTACCTTTGATTTGCTCCTTAAAAGCTTTGAAGGCAAGGTTGAAAGAAAAACAGCACTTTTGTCGCAAAGTGCGGCAAAGCTTGATGCTTTAAGCCCTCTTAAGGTTTTTGACCGTGGCTACAGCGTGGCTTATCATAAAGATAAGGTTTTAAAAAGTGTGAAGGAAATTGAAAACAACGATACAATCCATCTTGTGCTTAAGGACGGCAGGGTTGAAGCACAGGTAGGTAGAATTGAGGAAGCATTATGACATTTGAAGAAGCTTTAAAGGAACTTGAAGAAACTGTTAAAAAGCTGGAATCGGGGGAAACAACCCTTGACGAAGCTATGACCCTTTTTGAAAAGGGCGTTGCCCTTACAAAAAACTGCAGGAAAATGCTTGACGAGGCTCAGCTTCGGGTAAAAAAGGTTACCGAAGACGGGCAGGAGGATTTTCCCGTAGAATAAGTTTTAAAGGAAGATTACAAATGGATTTTAACGGAAAGCTTAATTTTTACACAGAGAAAATAAACGAGGCATTAAAAAAGGCAACGGAGGATTTTCCCCGTGGAAACATTGTTTCCGAGGCAATGGCATACTCCCTTCTTGCAGGGGGAAAGAGAATACGCCCCGTTATAGCCCTTGCTGTTGCAGAGAGCTTAGGCGGCGATATGGATATAGCTCTTGCCTTTGGCTGTGCCCTTGAAATGATACATACCTATTCATTGATACATGACGATTTGCCCTGCATGGATAACGACACCATGCGTCGTGGTATGCCCACCTGCCACGTAAAGTACGGCGAGGCGTATGCCCTTTTAGCAGGTGACGGGCTTCTTACCTATGCATTTTCCTATATAACAGACAAGGTTAGTGATAAAGAAAAGGCGTTTGATTTTATTAAGTACCTTTCCCATATGGCAGGCATTGAGGGCATGGTAGGCGGTCAGACAGACGATATTAAGGCTGAAAGCGAGAGTGCCGATATTGAAACACTCCGCTTTATCCATGCACGTAAAACAGGTGCACTTATAAATGCTGCAGGTGCCGCAGGTGCAATTGCGGCAGGGCTCCCCGCTTCCTATGCGGAGGACTATACAAAGAGCCTTGGCCTTGCCTTCCAGATAAAGGATGATATCCTTGACGTGGAGGGTGACGAGGCAAAAATGGGAAAAACACTTATGAAGGATATAAACTCCGAAAAGTCCACCTTTGTTACCCTTATGGGGCTTGAGGAAGCCAAGGGTGAATTAAGGAAGGAAACAGACAAGGCAATTGATGCCTGCCGTCTTTTCGGGGAAAAGGGCGGATTTTTAAAAGAACTGGCAGAGGTAATGCTAAAGAGAGAAAATTAATATCCGGGGGGAATACAAATGAAAGCTTTAATTGATTTTGCAACAAACATGCCCTTGGTTGCAGCCATTACAGGCTGGGCAACGGCACAGGTTTTAAAGGTTGTTATTGAATCGGTAATAGCGAAAAAGTTTACATGGGAAAGCATTTTTGCATCGGGAGGCATGCCCTCTTCTCACAGTGCTTTTGTTACTGCACTTACAACAGTTATAGGCTTTGAGTACGGGCTTGGCAGTGTGTACTTTGCTTTTGCGGCATCCTTTGCACTTGTTGTTATGTACGATGCCTGCGGTGTAAGGCGTGCGGTAGGTGAGCAGGCAAAGGCTCTTAACCGCATTATAGGTGCTCTCCGCGAAAACAGCACCATAGGGCAGGAAAAGGCCCTTAAGGAAATATTGGGCCATAGTCCTTTTCAGGTTGCAATGGGCTTCTTATTGGGACTTATAATAGGCACAGCTATTGCAATTTTATTCTGAGGTGACAGACAATGTTTAACAAACTGGCGTTTATAGAAGAAAAATACGAGCTCCTTTCCTCTAAAATAAGTGACCCTGATATCATTGCTGATATCGACTCCTGGCGTAAGCTCATGAAGGAGCACAGTGACCTTACCCCCATTGTGGAAAAGTACAGAGAGTATAAGGGTATTATGAAAACAATTTCCGAGGCTGAAGAAATGCTCCGGGATAAGCCCGATGCAGACTTTGAGGAGATGCTTCGTGAGGAAATAGCCGAAGCGAAGGATAAAATACCTTCTATTGAGGAGGAATTGAAAATTCTTCTCATACCCAAGGACCCCAACGATGACAAGAGCGTTATTGTGGAAATCCGTGGCGGTACAGGTGGCGAGGAAGCGGCACTTTTTGCCGCAGCACTTTTCCGCATGTACTCCATGTATGCCGAAAAAAAGCGCTGGAAGATAGAAATAATGAACTCCAATGCAACCGAATTAGGTGGCTATAAGGAAATTTCCTTCTCCGTTGACGGGCAGGGTGCATACAGCCGTTTCAAGTACGAGAGCGGTGTGCACCGTGTACAGAGAGTGCCCGAAACAGAATCACAGGGCAGGATACAGACCTCTGCCGCATCTGTGGCAGTGCTGCCTGAGGTTGAAGAGGTTGAACTGGAAATTAACCAGAACGATTTAAAAATTGACGTGTTCCGTGCAGGTGGCCCCGGTGGTCAGTGCGTTAACACAACTGACTCTGCCGTGAGAATTACTCACTTGCCCACAGGGCTGGTGGTGTCCTGTCAGGACGAAAAGAGCCAGCACAAAAACAAGGATAAGGCACTTAAGGTTTTAAGAAGCCGTCTTTACGAGCATATGGAGGCTGAACGGAACGCCTCTATTGCCGCAGAAAGAAAGAGCCAGGTTGGCTCAGGCGACAGAAGCGAAAGAATAAGAACCTATAACTTCCCTCAGGGAAGAGTTACCGACCACCGAATTAACCTTACACTTTATAAGATTGACTCAATCATGAACGGTGAAATAGACGAATTGGTTGATGCACTTGCAACCTACTACCAGAGCGAAAAGCTGAAGGCAGAAAATTAAAAGGAGAAAGCATATGATGAATTCCAACAGAAAAGAAAAGGTTTTACTTGAAAGAGTTATATCGGAATTTAACCTTGAGGTTGTGTACGCCCCCGAAAACATGGGCGAGGTATGGATTGACTGTGCCGATGTGCACCGTCCCGGCATTCAGTTTGCCGCTGATTATTACGACTATTTTGACAAGGACAGAATTCAGGTTTTAGGTAAGGCGGAAATGTTCTATCTTATGGAAAAAACCTCCGAGGAAAAGGTTCAGATACTTAAAAAAATGTGCGGTCTGCACATTCCTGCAATTATCGTAACCCGTAAGGCAGAAATCCCCCCTGAGCTTATGGAGGCTGTAAAGGAATGCAAAACACCTCTTCTTCGTACAGAGGAGAGCACATCTCAGTTTATAGCATCATATATATCAAATATGAACGTTATCCTTGCACCCTTTATCACACGTCACGGTGTTTTGATGGAGGTTTACGGTGAAGGCGTGCTTATTTTAGGCGAATCAGGCGTTGGTAAAAGCGAAACTGCTGTTGAGCTCGTAAAGCGAGGCCACCGTCTTGTGGCAGACGATGCTGTTGAAATAAGAAAGGTTTCCTCAAAAACCCTTGTTGCATCCTCTCCGGAAATTATCCGTCACTTTATTGAAATACGCGGCATAGGTATAATTGACGTTAAGAAAATCTTCGGTATGGGTGCTGTTAAGGACATGGAAAACGTTAACCTTGTTGTTAACCTTGAACTGTGGCAGCAGGGGAAAAACTACGAGCGACTTGGTATAGACAAAAACTATACAAACATTTTAGGCATTGACATCCCTTCTGTTACAATCCCCGTACGTCCCGGTAGAAACCTGGCAATTATTATCGAAATTGCCGCAATGAACTACCGTCAGCAGCAGATGGGTTATAATGCAGCAGAAGAGCTTAACGAAAGAATTGCAAAGCAGATAAACATGGACGCGAAGGGAATAATTTAAGAATGATTAAAATTACTGTTGATACACATACACATACAAGCGTTTCCGCTCATGCCTTTTCCACCTTGGAGGAAAACCTTGCCGCAGCGGCAAAAAAAGGCCTTGAGGGCATTGCCATGACAAACCACGGTCCCGATTTAGGTGACGGTGCGGTGTGGTTTCACTTTAAGTCGGCAAGGCATTTGCCCAGATGGGTGAACGGAGTAAGGCTTTTGCCCGGTGCAGAGGTTGACATTATGGACAAAAAGGGCAGGCTTGATATTGAGGATAAATATTTAAAGGATCTGGAGCTTGTTATTGCATCCTTCCACACACCCTGCTTTCCTGAAAACAGCCCCATTGAGGACGTAACAGAGGCGTGGCTTAATGTGATGGACAACGAGCACGTGGATGTGCTTGGGCACATGGGCGACGGAAGATATATGTGCGATTACGAGGCTGTTGTAAAAAAAGCAAAGGAAACGGGCAAGATAATAGAAATAAATAATCACTCCTTCCGTGTGAGGGCAGGAAGCGACGTAAACTGCAGACAAATTGCCCTTTTGTGCAAGAAGTATTCGGTGCCCGTTGTGCTTTCAACGGATGCCCACTTCTCTCTGGAGGTTGGTGAGGTGCCCAACAGCATCCGTCTTATGGAGGAAATTGACTTCCCTGAGGAATTGATACTTAATACCTCACTTAAGAAGCTTTGTGATTATTTAAAAGTTGAAATATAAGGAAGATTGTTGTGAAAAATATCGGTATAGACGTTGGCGGAACATTTATAAAGGCGGCAGTTGTGGAAAGAGGGGGCAAAATTGTGCTTTCCTCCAAAACGCCCACCCCTAAAAACGGTGAGGCAATCCCCGAAAAAACTGTGGAAATAATAGAGGAGCTTCTGGAAAAAACAAGCCTTGGCACTAATGACATTGAAAGCATAGGCATAGGTGTGCCCGGTGTGTGCGACTCAAAAAAGGGCATTATTGTAAATTGCCCCAACATTGAAAACTGTAAGGAAATTGCCATTTGTGAATACCTTGAAAAAAAGTTCGGCATTAAAACCTACCTTGATAACGATGCAAACTGTGCCGCATTGGGTGAGTACCTTGTGAGCGATGAAAAGTGCGACAGCTTTGTTTTTGTAACCTTGGGCACAGGCGTTGGCGGCGGCATTATAATTAACGGGAAAATCCTTCGTGGCATTAACTCTGCCGCAGGTGAGGTAGGCCACATTGTTTTAAAAAAGGATGGGGAAAAATGCAACTGCGGAAGACGTGGCTGCTGGGAAAGGTATGCATCTGTTACGGCACTTGTACGTCAGGGAAAACGTGCCGGCATGACGGGCAACGTTTCGGGCAGAAGCATTTTTGCTGACCTTGCCCGTGGCTCTGTAAAAGCCCGTGAGGTAATAGACGGCTGGCTTTCCTATGTGGCAGAGGGCATATGTGACCTTGTGAACATTTTCCAGCCTGATGAAATCGTTATAGGTGGCGGTATAAGCCGTGAGGGTGACATTATCCTTAACCCCATAAAGAAATTTACCGAGGCACACTCCATAACCGACAACCGTTACGGGAAAAACACCCGTATTAAAATATCAAGGCTTTTTAACGATGCAGGTGTTGTGGGTGCAAGCTTCCTTTATACGCAAAATTGAATTTGGCGGTGAATTTATTGTATAACTTTGAAAACTGCGATGTGCGTTTTAACGTACCTTTAAAAGAATATACTACCTTTAAAACAGGTGGCAATGCGAAGGTTTTTATTGAACCCAAAACCCCCGTTGCGGTGGCACAGGTTCTCAGAAAGCTTACTGAGCGTGGCGAGAGGTACTTTGTTTTAGGTAACGGCAGTAACCTTCTTGTGGCAGACGAGGGCATTGACTGCCCCGTAATCCACATAGGCAAAAATTTAAGCGAAATAAAAGTTGAAGGCGAAAGGGTTATATGTCAGGCAGGTGCACTTTTATCAGGTGCTGCAAATGCGGCATACCGTGAAGAACTCACGGGTATGGAATTTGCCCAGGGCATCCCCGGCAGCGTTGGTGGCGGTGTGTGCATGAATGCAGGTGCCTACGGCGGTGAACTGAAGGACATTATCGACTGGATTGATTACGCCTCCCCATCGGGTGAGTTTTACCGTATGGACTGCGACACTGCAGACCTTACTTATCGCCACAGCTTTTTCTCGGATAAGGAATATGTTGTGACGGCAGCGTGCTTTAAGCTGAATCGTGGCAATGGCGAGGAAATCCTTGCGAAAATGAAGGACCTTGCCGAACGAAGAAGGGATAAACAGCCCCTTAAATACCCTTCTGCAGGAAGCACCTTCAAAAGGCCATGCGGCTACTTTGCCGCAGCACTCATTGAAGAGGCAGGGCTTAAGGGTCTTTGTGTGGGCGATGCCTGCGTGAGCGAAAAGCATTCGGGCTTTATTATAAATAAAGGCAATGCAACAACTGAAGACATATTGTGCCTCATGGAAAAGGTTAAAAAAGCCGTTTATGAAAAATCCGGCGTTACATTGGAGGCAGAGGTTAAATTCTGGAAGTAAGGATGAAGGAAAATGAAATTTTTGATTGTGACAGGTATATCCGGTGCAGGTAAAACCCAGGTACTGCACTTTCTTGAGGACATGGGCTATTACTGCATAGACAACATGCCCGTGCTCTTTTTGTCGGCATTTGCTCAGGCGGTATCGGAGGGTAAGATAAAGGCAAAGAACGTTGCCGTTGTTACCGATATCCGCGGTGGCGAAATGTTTTCAAACATTGAAGAAGAGCTTTCAAAAATTTCCAAGGATACCTGCCCCTATGAAATAGTGTTCTTAGAGGCAGACCATACCGCACTGGTAAGAAGGTATAAGGAAACAAGGCGTGCACATCCCCTTGCACCTCACGGTCCCGTGGAAAAGGGCATTAATGCCGAGAAGGAAATAATGGCAAGCATCCGTAAAAGAGCAGATCACGTTATAAATACCTCAAACCTTTTAACCCGTGAGCTTCACGAAATTGTGCGTGAAAAGTTCGGTGACGGAGCTAAAAAGAAGGAGTTTTTCTCCGTTAACATTATGTCCTTCGGCTTTAAGTACGGTATTCCCATTGCAACGGATTTGGTGATGGACGTAAGGTTTTTGCCTAACCCCTACTACGTTGAGGATATGCGCTACAGAACGGGCCTTGACGAGGATGTGTATAAATACGTAACAGATAATAAGCAGTGTGCAGACTTTGTGAGGATGTATTCGGAAATGATAATGTATCTTGTGCCTCACTACATAAAGGACGGCAGAAGACAGATAACAATTTCCATAGGCTGTACGGGCGGTAAGCACAGAAGTGTTGCCATAACGGAAGCCTTAAAGAAAATTTTTGAAGAAAATTCACTCCAGGCAAAGAGCTCACACCGTGATATTGAAAGGAAGTAAGTATGACCTTTCTTGGTGAAATAAAAACAGAGCTTTTAAGCCTGAAAATTAAAAAAATATGCTGTATGACAAGCGAAATAAGAGGCATTCTTGCCTTTGGCGGGGTAGCTTTCAACGAGGGTGTGTTTTTCGGCACAGACAGCTTTGAACTGGCAAAAAGATTGAGTATCTTTTTAAGGAAGGTTTTAAATATTGACTTTATGGAGAGGCTCGATGAAGAAGCGGGAAGCTACAAATTTTTCCTGCCTGAAAACGTGCTTTACGAGCTTGGGCTCGGCATAGAGGACGGGGTAATTACAGAGCTTAACAATAAAGAGGATGAAAGCTGTTGTATGCGTGCCTTTATAAGAGGGGCATTCCTTGCCTCGGGCAGTGCATCAAATCCTGAAAGGGCGTACCGTGTTGAAATCTTTACGGAAAACAAAGCCTTTTATGATAAAGCTTTTAACATTATTTCCTCTATGGGCATTGACTGCAAAAAGGCAAAGCGTAAAAACCTTTATGTTATTTACGGCAACAACAGCGAAAACGCCTCCGACATTTTAAAGGTTACCGAGGCATCGGGTGCCGTTTTTAAAATGCTGGATGCGAAAATTGAAAAGGAAAAACGTAATAAGGCAAACCGCCTTATGAATTTTGATATGGCAAATATTGACCGTATAAGCGAAAATTCGGAAAGGGAAGCAAGGGCAATAAGGCTTATTGAAGAGAAAATAGGGCTTGATAATTTAAAGCCAAACCTTCGCCTTGTGGCAAAGCTCAGGATGGAAAACGAGGGTGCATCTCTTCGTGAGCTTTGCGAAATGTGCGACCCACCCCTTGCAAAAAGCACCCTTAATAACCGACTTAACAAGCTTATACAAATAGCTAAAGAATTGAGTGATGACTGATGTTTACCCATTTGCATGTACATAGTGAATACAGCCTTTTAGACGGTGCGGCACGTGTTGGCGAGCTTCCCAAAAGAGCAAAGGAGCTTGGGCAGACGGCTATGGCACTTACAGACCACGGCGTTATGTACGGTGCGGTGGATTTTTATAAGGCATGTAAAAAAGAAGGCATAAAGCCCATTATAGGCTGTGAGGTTTATGTTGCACCCAGAACTCTTTCCGACAAGGAAACAAAGAAGGATGCGGAAAACTTCCACCTTGTGCTTCTTGCAAAGAATGCACAGGGCTACCGTAACTTATGCAAAATAGTTTCCAAAGCGGCGGTGGACGGCTTCTATTACCGCCCAAGAACAGACCTTAACGAGCTTAAAAAGTACTCCGGCGGTCTTGTGGCACTTTCTGCCTGCCTTGCAGGTGCTATCCCTTCACGCCTTACAGAGGGCGACTATGAGGGTGCAAAAAAGTGTTTATTGGAATACAAGGCAATTTTTGAGGACTTTTATATTGAGCTTCAGGACCACGGTATTGAAGAGCAGAAGCGTATTATGCCCTCTCTTTTAAAGCTCGCGGAGGAAACAGGCACACCTCTTGTTGCCACAAACGACATACATTACGTAGCGAAGGAGGACGCTGCCTACCAGGACGTGCTCTTGTGCATACAGACAGGCAAAACCCTTGCAGACGAAAACCGTATGAGGTTTTCAACGGATGAGTTTTACGTTAAGAGCGAGGAGGAAATGCGTGAATTATTCCGCTTTGCTCCCGAGGCTATCGAAAACAGCGGAAAGATTGCCGATATGTGCAATTTTGACTTTGAATTTCACAAAAAGCTTTTGCCTCAGTTCCCCATTCCCGAGGGCTTTACAAGGGTTAGCTACCTTGAAAAATTATGCCGTGAGGGATTGGTAAAGCGCTACGGCGAAAATGTAGGGGAGGATATTATAAAAAGGCTTGAGTATGAGCTTAATGTTATAAACAACATGGGCTTTACCGACTACTTTTTAATAGTTTCCGACTTTATAGGCTACGCAAAGAAAAACGGCATTTACGTTGGTCCCGGACGAGGCAGTGCGGCAGGAAGCGTTGTGTCCTATGTTCTGGAAATTACCGACATTGACCCCATAAAATATAAGCTTCTTTTCGAACGTTTCCTTAACCCTGAGCGAGTTTCCATGCCCGATATAGATATTGACTTCTGTAAGGAAAGGCGTGGCGAGGTTATTGACTACGTTGTGGAAAAATACGGCAAGGACAACGTTTGTCAGATTATAACCTTTGGTACCATGAAGGCGAGAGCCGCTATCCGTGATGCAGGCAGGGTTATGGATATGCCCTATGCCGAGTGCGACATGGTGGCAAAGGCTGTGCCCAAGGAGCTGGACATAACCCTTGACAAGGCTTTAGAGGCTCCCAAAATGAAGGAGCTTTACGAAAGCGACGAAAGGGTTAAAAAGCTTGTGGATACAGCCCGCAGTATTGAAAACCTGCCAAAAAGCTCAGGCACCCATGCGGCAGGCGTTGTAATCTGCGGCGAAAGGCTTGACGAAAACATTCCCCTTTCAAAAAACGAGGACGTTGTGGTAACACAGTTCACAAAGGACACAGTTGAAGAGCTGGGTCTTCTTAAGATGGACTTTTTAGGTCTTAAAAACCTTACAATTATCCGTAACTGTGTTGAGTTTGCAGCAAATGACGGCATAAATATTGACCTTAAAAACATTTCCTACGATGTGCCCGAGGTTTATAAAATGATTGCAAAGGGCGACACCGCAGGCGTGTTCCAGTTGGAAAGTGGCGGTATGACAGAGTTCATGAAAAAGCTTAACCCCGGTAATTTAGAAGATATTATCGCAGGTATTTCCCTTTACAGACCGGGTCCCATGGACTTTATCCCACAGTATATACGAAATAAACACAACCCTGAAATGATTACCTATAAGCACCCATCCTTAGAGAGCATACTTCGTGATACCTACGGATGTATTGTGTATCAGGAGCAGGTTATGGAAATTGTACGTACCCTGGCAGGCTTCTCCTTAGGCGGTGCGGATATGGTTCGTCGTGCCATGAGTAAGAAAAAGGCAAAGGACATGGAAAAGGCACGAAACAACTTCATTTATGGCGAGGTTGACGAAAACGGCAATGTAACCATCCCCGGCTGTTTACGTAACGGCATTGATGAAAAAACAGCATCAAGCATATTCGACGATATGGATGCCTTTGCAAAGTACGCCTTCAACCGTTCCCATGCGGCGTGCTATGCGGTGGTCGCTTACCAGACGGCATACCTTAAGTATTTTTACCCTGTGCACTTTATGGCGGCACTTATTACGGGCTTTATGGATGAAGCAGGCAAGGTTGCAATATATGTGGAAGCCTGCAAGAGCATGGGCATTAAAATACTGCCTCCCGATGTAAACAAGAGCTTCTCTGCCTTCAGCGTAGAGGGCGACAACATCCGCTTTGGCTTGGGAAGCGTTAAAAACGTGGGCATTGCATTTGTTGACCGCCTTGTTGAGGAAAGGCGTGCAAACGGCAGTTTCACAAGCTTCTCCGAGTTTGCAAAGCGTATGAGTGATAAGGATATTAATAAAAGAAGCGTGGAGGGTATTATCCGCGTGGGCGGGTTTGACTCTGTTGTAAAATCACGAAGCAAGCTTCTTGCAGGCTTTGAGGATGTGATTGAGTCTGCCGTGAAGGAAAAGCGCAGTAACATAGAAGGGCAGATAAGCCTCTTTGGTGACATTATGCCCGAGGAGGCTATGGGTGACGATGACCTTCCCAATGCACCCACTCTTCCAAAGAGTATGATACTTGAAATGGAAAAGGAATGGGGCGGAATGTACTTCTCAGGTCATCCGCTTGATGACTACAGAAGCATTGTAAGTGACCCCCGCTTTACCCGTATTGCCGACGTTTTATCGGGCGAGGTTACTGACGGCAACTTTGTAACGGTGGCAGGCCTTGTAACAGCAAGGCGTGACAAACGAACAAAGAGCAATACAATGATGAGCTTTATTGTAATAGAAGACTTTACAGGCTCAATCGAAACAATTGTGTTCCCCAAAACCCTTTCAAAGCACGACAAGCTTATTGAGGAGGGTGCATTTGTACGAATGACCGCCCGTGTTGATGCAAAGGATGAGGATGTGGATAATGATGCCGAAAAGGCTGTTACCGCAAAGCTTATTATGGATGCGGTAAGCATTCTTGAAAAGCCCGAGGGGCCGGTGGGCGAAGCGAGGGAACTTTCAATTAAGCTTAATGAGGGCGATATTAAAAAGCTTGACGAAATCCGCAGTATTATTTTAAAATGCCGTGGCTTTGACAGAGTTTCCCTTAAGCTTGATGAGGGTGAAATAGCCTGCCATTCCTCCGTAAAAACAAATGCAGAGGCTGCAAAAAAGCTTATTGACCAGTATTTTGGCGAAGAAAGATGCGAAGTGAGATAAACAGTGTATTTTAGTTGCAGGATTAACGATTAAGATTAATTTAATCGTTAATCCTGCGTTGTTTTTCGTTAATTCTTTGAATTTAATAATTAATTCTTGAATTAATCATTAAAACGGTGTATAATAAGTGTGGTGACTATAAGGAGGAATGGTTAATGCAGGCTGATGAACTTAAGAGGATGGCTTTAAATATAAAAGCTTTAAAAACAGAATCACAGACTATTGAGCTTAAAACTGCAAATCAAGGCTGTCCTACCAGACTTTTTGATACATTGTCCTCATTTTCTAATCAGGATGATGGGGGAGTAATAATTTTTGGCATCGATGAATCGGAGGATTATGCAATTAAAGGCGTATACAATGCACAGGATTTGCAGAAAAAGGTTAATGAACAGTGCAAGCAAATGGAGCCTCCAGTCCGTGCGTTGTTTGCCGTATGTGAAATTGATGGAAAAGTAATTGTATCTGCAGAAATTCCCGGAGTGGACATTTCGGAACGCCCCGTATTTTATAAAGGGGTTGGGCGTATAAAGGGTTCCTATGTACGTGTGGGTGAAGCGGATGAGCTGATGAGTGAATATGAGATTTACAGCTATGAGGCGTTCAGGAAAAGAATACGTGACGATATCAGAACCATCGAGAACAGCAAACTGAATGTGGTTGATGAAAAACGCTTGGCAGACTATCTTAATGCCGTAAAAAGTGAGCGGAAAAACCTTGCGGATAATGTTTCGGAAGATGAAATACTTGAGTTAATGGGAGTTGTTAATGACAATAAACCTACCCTTGCCGGACTTATGACTTTTTCGAAATATCCTCAGGCTTATTTTCCTCAGTTGTGTATTACGGCGGTTTCTCTCCCGGGAACTGAGCAAGGTACTGTGGGCGAAGACGGCGAACGATTTATCGACAATAAACGAATTACGGGAGCTATTCCCGATATGCTCGAGGAAGCTGTTGAATTTGTACGCAAAAACAGCAGAACAAAGACGATTATAGATGATAATGGTCGTCGTGCGGACAAGCCGGAATATCCCATTAAAGCTGTTCGTGAAGCAATTCTTAATGCTCTGGTGCATCGTGACTACAGTATTCACACAGAAAATGTTCCTGTCAGAATCGAAATGTATCGGGATAGGATGGAAATCATCAATAGCGGCGGTTTGTACGGAAAGATTTCTATTGATGCGCTTGGCAGGGTTCGCCCCGAAACCAGGAATGCGGCTCTCGCAAATATGCTGGAGCTTTTAAAAATTACAGAAAACAGATACTCCGGAATTCCTACAATGCGTAGAGAATTTGCGGATGCAGGACTCCCGGCTCCCTTGTTTTCAGTTGTACACGGAGAATTCAAGGTGGTTATGAAAAACGGTTTGTTTGGGGCTGCAAAAGCTGCAACTGATTCTTTGGTGGAGTTTTGCTCAACTCCTCGCACACGTAGTGAAATTGTAGCGTTTGTAGGCAAATCAAAGAATCACGTTATGTCACATATTGTTGCCCCCCTTGTAGAAAACGGAACGCTTAAAATGACAATTCCCGAAAAGCCCAAGAGTCCTGCTCAAAAATTTGTAAAAGCATAATATAATTGTCTTCAAGCAAAAAAGCTGAACGATTAAATCGTTCAGCTTTTTTATTTGTGATAATTCTCATTTGCATTAATCTTAAATGCACGGTAGGTTTGTTCCGTGAGCATAAGACGGGCTAAGTTATGAGGGAAGGTCATGTCCGACATGCTCATTTTAAAGTCAGCACGTTTTTTTACCTCCTCGGAAAGCCCTAAGGAGCCTCCTATAACAAAGGTTATGGAGGAAGAGGTCATAAAAGCATCGGATAGCTTTTTTGCAAAGTCCGTGCTTGAGAGCTTTTTGCCCTCTATGCACATGGCTATAACATAGTCGCCCTTTTGTATTTTGCTTAAAATATCCTCCCCTTCCCGTGTAAGCACCTGCATTTCCTCGCTTTGTGAGGCGTTGTCGGGGATGGGGCGGTCACCTATTTCAATGCTTTTAAATTTCGCGAAACGAGAAAGACGCTTTTCGTATTCACATAAAGCGTCTTTAATGAACTTTTCTTTTATTTTACCTACTGAAATAACGGTGATATTAGGCATTGAAAACACCTACCTGACAGTATATTTCGTTGAGGGGGCATAGCGTGATGCCACCTCTAAGGTAACGTCACTTCCTATATGTGCACCCTTCATAACAAGGTGCTCCTCTGTTGTGGCATATGCCACGGAGGGGGTGTTGTTATCTAAGCTTAAGTGCCCTAAAATGATGTGCTTTGTGCCCGTGTCTAAAAGATGCGAGCAGGTTAAGGCACAGTCATCGTTTGAAAGATGCCCCACGGAGGAGCGTACCCTTCTTTTAAGCTCGGGGGAATAGGGCCCGTGAAGGAGCATATCTACATCGTGGTTGGACTCCAAAAGCACTATGTCGCTTGCTTTTATGTTTTCGTAAACTGTTTTGTTCATAACCCCTATATCGGTGGCAATGGATGCCCTTTTGGAGTTATGCTCAATTGTAAAGCCCACACTTTCCGTGCTGTCGTGGGGAGTGGAAAAGGGGGTTACTACGGCATCGAAGGCACCAAAGGGAACACCGCCCTTTATGTAACGGACATTATCGGCATTGATTTTACCTATTTTGGTTATCATCCTCTGCCATGTGCCCACCGTTGCATAGATGGGCAGGTTATACCTTCTTGAAAGTATGCCCGCACCCTTTATATGGTCAATGTGCTCGTGTGTTATGAAAATGCAGTTAAGGCTCTCCGGCTCAACGCCTATCTGCCGTAAGGCTTCCTCAATATGGCTTCCGCTTTCACCGCAATCGACCAGAATGTTGGTATTTCCTGCCTTTACAAAGGTGGAATTACCGCTGGAACCTGAAAAAAGACTGCAAAGCTCAACCATTGGAAATATACACTCTTTCTATCTCGGCACCGATTTTTGTAAGACGGCCCTCGATGTTTTCATAGCCACGGTCAATATAAACGGGGTCGTTAATTGTTGTAATGCCGTCGCTTGCAAGGCCTGCAATAATAAGTGCCGCACCTGCACGAAGGTCAGTTGCTCTCACGGGGGCACCGTGAAGAGGAGCACCGCCCTCTATGATGGCTGTTTTGCCCTGCACGGAAATATCGGCACCAAGCCTCTTTAATTCGCCCACATACTGGAAGCGGTTGTCCCACACGTCCTCGGTAACCATGCTTGTACCCTCGGCAAGTGTTAAAAGAGCCACAATCTGAGGCTGAAGGTCTGTGGGGAAGCCGGGATAGGGCATTGTTCTTACATCGCAGGGGAGAAGGGGCTT
Source organism: Clostridia bacterium (assembly GCA_017440585.1). Lineage (GTDB taxonomy): Bacteria > Bacillota > Clostridia > UMGS1883 > UMGS1883 > RGIG1927. The sequence continues at coordinate 95,301 of JAFSGW010000099.1, forward strand.
TGTACGCCTTACACGGATTGCATCGTCGTACTCTTCAATTTCAACACCCATTTCCTCAAGCTTTGAAACAAGAGATGCCATGTGCTTGGGAATAATGTTTTTAACTAAAACATCGCCGCCTGCAGCTGCCGCCATAATCATAAAGGTGCCTGCCTCAATCTGGTCGGGAATGATGGCATAGCTGCCACCGCCAAGCTTTGCTACACCGTCGATACGGATAACGTCTGTACCTGCACCGCGGATACGTGCACCCATGGCGTTCAGGAAGTTTGCAAGGTCAACAATGTGGGGCTCTTTTGCGGCATTTTCAATAACCGTTCTGCCCCTGGCAAGGGTTGCCGCAAGGATAATGTTCATGGTTGCACCAACGCTCACCTTGTCAAGGTAAACGTTTGCACCCTTTAACTCTTCAGCCTTTGCTTCTACCTGACCACGGATAATGTCAACAGTTGCACCAAGTGCCTTAAAGCCCTTAACGTGAAGGTCAATAGGTCTTTCGCCAAAGTTACAGCCACCGGGAAGTGCAACCTCAGCTTTTCCGAACCTGCCTAAAAGTGCACCTAAAAGATAATAGGATGCACGCATACGGCTTGCAAGGTCATAGGGTGCCTTGAAGGTAGACACACATGAAGAGTCAATTTCGATTGTATTGTTATCAATCCTGGTAACCTTTGCACCAAGATAGGAAAGCATTTCAAGAATAACGCCGACATCACGGATGTCGGGCACGTTTTCAATACGGCACACTCCGTCAACTAAAAGTGCCGCAGGAATAATTGCCACTGCCGCGTTTTTTGCACCGTTTGTCTGTATTTCACCATGAAGGGGGTTTCCGCCTCTTACACGTAAAGTTTCCATTTATATGAACACCACTTTCATAAAAAAGTTGGGTAAAACAATGTATACACATACACAGTATATTATAACCCATTTTAGTACAAAATGTCAACATAAAGGCACTGCACGGGGGATAAAATTTTGCATAGGGGAAAGACTATTTTAAAAGGGAAAGGGGCGGTAAAATGGGGCTTTCATTTGTGAGAACAATAATACTCTACATTTCGGTAATAATTGCCATGCGCATAATGGGCAAAAGAACCATCGGTGAAATGCATCCTACGGAGCTGGTTATTTCAATTATGATATCGGATTTGGCAACGGTTGCCATGCAGTCAAAGGAAACGCCCTTATCGGACGGCATAATACCCATTTTTACATTAGTGGTGCTGGAGCTTATTTTTGCCTTCCTTCTTCTTAAAAGCCGCAGTGTGAGGCGTATTCTTGTTGGCAGAAGCTGCAGTGTGGTAAGAAACGGCAAGCTTCTGGAAAAGGAAATGGGCGACCTCCGTATTACCGTTGAGGATATTGAGGAACAGATACGTATAAGCGGATACACAAGCTTAGAGGAGGTTTCCGAGGTGATTATTGAAACAAACGGTCAGGTTTCCGTTATACCGAAAAGAAACGGAGAAAAGGTGCCTTACCTTGTCATTACCGACGGGAAGGTGCACAAAAAGGAAATGGAGCACGCCCATATTACCATGAAAACTATTGAAGAGGAGCTTAAAAAAAGACAGCTTGCCGATGTGGGCGAGGTTTTTTACATGAGTGCAGTTGACTCAAGGGTGATACATTTTCAGAAAAAGGGTTAAAAAGAAAAAATATTTGACGGGGGATATAAAAAATGCAGGCTGTTATAAACATTTGTGACGAGGGAATAAGGCTGAGACCCTTAAGCTGTGTCAGAAACCCTGCCCTTGTAAGGGTGGGAAGATTAAGTGTGCTTGAGCACATGATAAGGCTTCTTTCCTGCGGGGGATGTGAAAAAATTATAATAATTTCAAGCTACATGTCAGAGGGTGTAAGGGTGCATTTAAAGGAGGCTGACCGCTTCGGGGCAGAGCTTGTGTTTTTAAAACACCATAACGAAAAGGAGGCACTTACAGCCTGCGCGAAAAAAATAAACGGGGATTTTATTTATATCTCAGGGCCACTTTATGCCGCCTTTGATATAAAAGAGGCAATACAGCTTCACAAAAAAAGAAATGCCTTTCTTACCCTTATTACCCCTCATGGCATCTGCGAGGGCATTGCAAGCGACAAACGGGGCAGGGTAACAAGGGTTGAGGAGGCAAGGCTCTGGAGCAGTGTTTCCGGGGACAGTGGCACGGGGGTTTACATTTTAAAGCCTTCGGCTGTCCATTTTGCCGAGGGAGGCGGATTTACCCGTAAAGCCTTAGGGGATATTGTACGCTCGGGAAGAGAGGTGTATATAAAGGCAACAAAGGGTCCCTTTGAGCCTGTCTGCGATACAGCCTCCTACATGAGAGCCTGCTTTGCCTTTCTTGAAGGCATGAAAAAAACCGCCAACGGCGGTATTGTGGTTGAAGAGGGTGCAGTTGTTGAAAAGGGTGCCCTTTTAGAGGTGCCCTGCTATATAGGAAAAAATGCCCACATTCATAAGGGGGCAAAAATCGGTGCCTTTTCCCTCATAGGTGAGGGGAGCGTTATATCCGAGGGTGCAAGCATAAAGCGGAGCATTTTAGGAAAAGACTGCCGTGTGGGTGCAGGTGCCTCACTGAGGGGCTGTATTTTGGACGAAGAGGTGCACCTTGGCAGAAGCACCACCGTTTACGAGCAGGCAATAGTGGGCAGGCGGTGCTCCGTTGCAGGGGAGGTTTTAATAAAATCCTTTGTGAAAATATGGCCCGAAAAGAGGGTTGAAAAGGGTGTTATTGTTTCGGAAAACATAATGTGGGGGCAGAAAAAGCGGTCACGACTTTTTGAAGAGGGCAAAATTGAAGGCGTTGTAAATGTGGACATTACGCCTCTTTTCTGCACCCTTTTAGGCTCTGTTGCAGGCAGACTTTTCGCCTCGGGAGCTGTTGGGGTTTCAACTGACGACTCTGCCTCAGGAGCTATGCTTCGTGATGCAATAGTGTCGGGGCTTATGGGCTCGGGGTGCACCGTTAAGGACTTTGGGGAACAGCCCCTGCCCATTACACGCCGTGCAGTGGCGTTTTACTCATTAAAGGGGGCGGTTGCCTTAAGCGTTCAGTCCGTTTCGGGTGAGGAGGTCTGTCGTGTAAGCATTATGGGAAAGCATGGCTTCGACATAGAGGATAACGTGAAGGCAAAGCTTGAGGAAATGTTTGAAAAGGGCGAGGTTGTGTACCCTGAAGCAAAAAGTGTAAAGGAATGTGAGTATGTTTTTGAATACAAGCTTTACTACCTTAAAAGCTTTGTGGACTATAAAAGGGTTAAAAGAAAGGGCTTAAGGGTGCTTTTAAGCTGTCCTGCCACCTGGGGGAGACGGCTTATTACCTCCTCACTTTCTGATTTTGAATCCACGGTAAGTATGTACGAGGGCGATGCGGATACAAGGGAGGGCAGGCTGGATTTTGCCTCTGCTGTACATGAGGGCAATTTTGACCTTGGCTTTATGCTTTCCGGAAGCTGTGAAAAGCTTTATGTGGTATATAAGGGGAGGCTGCTTGCCGATGATATGTATGAGGCACTCTGTGCTCTTATGGTTATGAAACAGCACAAGGGTGCAAAAATATATGTGCCCTGCACCTCAACGGGTGCCATTGATAAGCTTGCGGAGAAATATAACTGCTCTGTTGTACGGACAAAAAGCACTTCCCCCGACATTATGAGGCACATGGCAGGAGATGAGGGGTACCTTACAAAGCAGTTTGTTTTCCGTTTCGATGCTGTTGGCTCGGTTATTCTGCTTATGGACTATTTAACGGGCACGGGGGAGGATTTAGGAGACCTTATTTCTCAGATACCGCCCATTGCCATGGAAAGAGCCGTGGTGGATATGCCCCATGGAAGGCTTAACACAGTTATGGAAAAAATAAGCCGTATGCCCGAGGCGGAGGATTCTCCCGAGGGGGTTAAAATAACCTTCGACAAGGGCTGGGTCATGGTAATACCCGACAGGGAAAAAGAGGTTTTCCGCTTGTGCAGTGAGGGCGTAAGCATGGAGGCGGCAAAGGAGCTGTGTGATTTCTGCATAAGGACCATAGACGAAAAATAAAAAGAGATGAGCCTTCGCTCATCTCTTTTTATTTGCGATATGTGTGCAAGCACACGCGATATATTTGCCTTCGGCAAATGCGATATACCTGCCCAAGGGCAGGTGCGATATGATAAAATCCCACATGTCCCGCAGGACATATCGTGCACTTGTGCATATCACGTCCCGAAGGGACATATCACAAATCCCGTGAGGGATTTATATCGTTGCAAAGAAGATTACAAAAGCTCAACGAGCTTTTGTACATCTTCGCAGCTTGTTGCCCAGCTTGTGGCAAAGCGGACAACCGTGTGGTTCTCGTCGTACTTTTCCCAGTAGCTTATACAAACCTTTTCTTTAATTTTTGCCATTTTACCGTTTTCAAGTATAATAAAAATCTGGTTTGTGGGGGAGTTTATGAAAAATTCATACCCTTTTTCACGGAATGCATCCTTAAGCATCTGTGCTGTTTCAATAGCATTTTTTGAAATTTCAACATAGAGGTTGTCTGTGAAAAGAGCATCGAACTGAACGCCTAAAACCCTGCCCTTTGCAAGCATTGCACCATGCTGCTTTACAAGGGTTGAAAAATGCTTCGGGGCATTGTTTTTAGTGAACACAACAGCCTCACCGCAAAGTGCACCGCATTTTGTACCGCCTATGTAGAAAACGTCGCAAAGAGAAGCGATGTCGGGAAGGGAAAGGTCGGCTCCGGAGGCTAAAGCATAGCCAAGGCGTGCACCGTCAAGGAAAAGGGGCAATTTGTGCTTACGGCAAACTTCGGATATTTCAGTAAGCTCCTTCTTTGTATAAAGGGTGCCGTATTCCGTGGGATGGGAAATATAGACCATGCCGGGGTAAACCATATGACTGTGGCTTTCGTCAGCATAGAAGGTTTCAACCCATTTGTCCACATCCTCTGCCTTTATTTTGCCCATGTAGTGGGGGATGGTTATAACCTTGTGACCTGTGTATTCAATGGCACCTGCCTCGTGGCATGCAACATGACCCGTTACTGCAGATATTACGCCCTCATGCCTTTCAAGCATTGTGGCAATAACCGCCTGATTTGTCTGTGTGCCGCCGGATATAAAGAAAACCTCCGCCTCGGGGCAACAGGTTGCCTCTCTTATTTTCTCCTTTGCAAGACGGCAGTATTTGTCCTCTCCATAGCCGTCAAGCTTTTCCATGTTGGTTTCAATAAGGTGCTCCAGAACACGTGGATGTGCACCCTCTGAATAGTCGTTTTTAAAATATAACATTGTTTTCCTCCTTCTATGAGAATGGGCGACCTCAGGTCGCCCGTATTTTTATTCATTGAATAATGTGAGCTGTTTCTTGCCCGAGTCCTCATCCTTTAAAAAGTAGCCTGCCGAGGGAAGGGAGCGTGCCTTGTAGCCCTTGGGGTCACCTAAAGCCTCGCCTGCAAGAGCAATGCGGGAAAGCGTTGCCTTTCTGCGAAGTGTCATAACCTGAATACCCTGGCTTGTACGGCTTGTTTTTGTGAGCACATCCGTTGTGTCAAAAACTACGCACTTGCCGTTATCGGAATATGCTGCAACAAGTGTTTCTTCGGGAATGTAGAGAGCATTTGCAAGAGGGCATTTGTCCGAATAACCACCCGTGAGACGCTTACGGTTTGTTTTTGTAGCGTAGCCCTGCATGTCAATCTTTGCGATTTTACCGTTTGTGAAGGCAAAGAGCATAAAGCCCGTGTAGGTACCTGTGGGCACACAGTACACAATTTTTTCACCGTTTTCCATGCTGAGCAGGTTGGGCAGATAATCACCCATGGCACTTGCCTTTGTGTCACGGATATCGTTAAGCCGCATTTTGTAAACATTCTGCTTGTCGGAGAAGAAGAGCATGTCCATTCTGTTGGAGGCTTCAAATTCATACGCCATTTCGTCGCCTTCCTTGAACTTGTGCTCACCGCCCGAGCGAAGGGAAACAAGCGTAATTTTCTTGAAGTAGCCTTCACGGGTCATGAACACCTTAACGTTATAGTCGGGAATTTCTTCAACAACAGTTTCTTCCTCGTCCTCTGCCAAATCGAGAAGGATTGTTTTTCTGTCTCTGCCGTACTTCTTTTCAATTTCCGTAAGCTCATCGGAAATAATTTTCTTTATACGGCGGGTGCTTTCGCTTGCCTCACGTAAATCCTTAACCTCTGCTGTGAGAGAGTCAATTTCATCTATCCTCTTCATGATATAGTCACGGTTTAAGTTACGGAGCTTTATTTCAGCCACGTATTCCGCCTGGATGCGGTCAATGCCGAAGCCTTCCATAAGGTTGGGTACAACCATGGAGTCCTCTTCCGTATTTCTTACAATGTAAATTGCCTTGTCAATATCAAGAAGAATTTCCTTTAAACCTAAAAGCAGATGAAGCCTTGCAGCCTTCTTTTCCGCATCAAACACAAGACGGCGGCGTGTGCAGTCCATACGGAAATTAATCCAGTGGCGTAAAATGCCTCTCACACCTAAAACCATAGGCTCACCGCCTATGAGCACGTTGAAGTTACAGCTGAAGGAGTCCTCTAAGGGAGTTGAGCGATAAAGCTTTGCCATAAGCTTCTCCGGGTCAGTGCTTCGCTTTAATTCAATGGTAAGCTTTAAGCCGGTCTTGTCCGTTTCATCACGGACATCGTTAATTTCCTTAAGCTTGCCTGCCTTTATAAGCTCAGCCAGCTTGTCAATAATTGCCTCGGTTGAGGTGGAATAGGGTATTTCCGTTATTTCAATAAGGTTATTTTTCTTATCAAACTTATACTTTGCACGAAGCCTTACACTGCCTCTGCCTGTTTCATATATCTGGTTGAAGGCAGCCTCGTCACGGATAAGGAAAGCTCCCGTTGAAAAATCAGGTCCCGTAATATATTCGGAAAGGTCAGCCTTGTCGTCCTTCATAAGTGCCTTTGTTGCACGGCATACCTCGCTTAAGTTGAAGGATGCAATGTTCGATGCCATGCCTACGGCAATACCCTGGTTGGGGTTAACAAGAATGTTGGGGAAGGCTGTGGGCAGAAGGGCGGGCTCTTTCTTTGTCGCATCATAGTTGTCCACAAAGTCAACGGTGTTTTTGTCAATATCACGGAAGATTTCCGCCGATATGGGGGAAAGCATTGCCTCTGTGTAACGTGATGCGGCAAAAGCCATGTCACGGCTGTAATGCTTGCCGAAGTTACCCTTTGAGTCAACAAAGGGGTGCAGAAGTGCCTCATGACCCTCTGTAAGACGTACCATTGTTTCATATATTGCCTGGTCACCATGAGGGTTAAGGCGCATTGTCTGACCTACAATGTTGGCACTTTTTGTTCTGCCGCCCTTTAAAAGCCCCATATCGTACATGGTGTACAGAAGCTTCCTGTGTGAGGGCTTGAAGCCGTCAATTTCGGGAATGGCACGTGAAACAATTACGCTCATGGCGTAGGGCATATAGTTTTCTTTAAGTGTTCTGGTTATTTGCTGTTTGCTGATTTCATTTTCCAAAATTTTCACATCCTTTTAAACCATTTAATTATATCATAGTATAGTCAAATGGTCAAGTTTCGGGCGTGTTTCGGCAAAATTTTATTAACAAATTTTAAAAAAATTACGAAATTGTTAAAAAAGTTTTACAAAAAGGGTTTACAAACGGAAAAAATTGTGTATAATAGAGAAGGCTAATAAAAGGAAAGGTGCTGATTTTATGCAGAAAAGAGCGGATGTCAACAATAAAATATCCGTGGCTGCTGTTATAAGAGAAGGTCGCAATATAATAAAAAATGTTGATAAAAAGGTTTTATCGGCAATGCTTTGTGCAATAATGCTCATTTCCACCTTCGGGTTTGTTACAAAGTATTACACGATAGGCTACGATGTATATTACGAAGATGTAAACATCGGTGTTACATCCAATAAAGAGGAAGCCATTGAAGCATATACCGATGCGGTGACAGATGTGAGAAAGTGCCGTATGGGTGAGCTTAGGGGCGACTTAAGATTTGTTATGACAATTGCTTCTGTTGAGGATATGCTCGGCAGTGACATTTACCGCGGTATTGTTGAGGCGGCAAAAGGTAAGGAGGACTGTTACAGCATTGAATGCGATGGTATAGCGGTTGCTCACCTTAAAACGAGAGACGAAGCCTACGAGGCTGTAAACAATCATATTGCAAGCTACAATAGAGAGGATGCAATGCTTTATTCCTCTTATACAATAGCGGCAACAAAGGAAATTGTTACTGAAATTGTAACTGTAGAAGAGGCAGAGAGGAAAATTGCCGAAAGCGGTCTTTTCACCGTTGTTTACAAGGACCTTTATCAGGAGGAATACGAAATTCCCTTCAATACAACAATCATTGAGGACGAAAAGGTTCCCGAGGGTGTTGAAATGTGCACTCAGGAAGGTGTTGTCGGCAAGGGCGTAAGACGGGCAGTTATTTTATACGAAAACGGCGTTCAGAAGCAGGATGTTGAGCCCATCTCCAGCCTTGTTGAAGCTCCCGTGGACAGAATAATAGTTAAGGGTACGGGCAAAATGGCAGGTTTGGTGGAAAACACTCTTCCCTGGCCTTCAGAGGGCAGGTTCACTTCAGGCTACGGCCGTCGCTGGGGCAGAAACCACACAGGTATTGATATTGCGGCAAAGCCCGGCACACCCATATATGCTCCTGCTATGGGTACTGTTACATTTTCCGACACAAGAAGCGGTTACGGCAATTATATCATGATTGACCACGGTAACGGCTACGTGACAACATATGCTCACATGACAACACGCTACGTAAAAGAGGGCGATGTTGTAGCAGAGGGCACACTTATAGGCACAGTGGGCTCCACAGGCCGTGTTACAGGACCTCATCTTCACTTTGAAATACTTTGTAACGGCAGCTATGTAGACCCCATGCTTTATATTGCAGGTTGACAAAAAGCCACAAAAAGGCTATAATTGAGATTGCAGAGAGTTTCTGCAATCTCTTTTTTTTGAGGTGACCAATATGGATAAATTAAAGAAATTTACAGCTCTTCCCTTATGCTGGCACATAGGTCTTTTTATTGCCTTTGCAATACTTAACCGGAAGGGTGCAGGCATGAGCCTTATTATGGTTGATTTGCTTTTGGGAATTATTGTAACGCCCGTTTTTCTCTCGGTGCTCAGCGTAGCTCATGCAATTGTGCACGAGGGAAAGGTTTATGACTACATATACCTCTGCCTTATGGTGCTTCTTGTAACAGGCGTTTTAAGAGGCGTTCTTTACTTTGTATTTAACGGCGGTATGGCAGGGCTTACCCTTGCGGCAGGTGCTCTCGGTGTGTCTGTGGGTGTGTTCACAATATGGGCATGCATTTTTGCCTTAACTGACCGCATTATGAAAAAGAACCCTAAAAGGAAATAAGATAAAAGTGCAGTAAAAAGTTTGTTTTTACTGCACTTTTTTTGTTTAATTTTTGCCCTTGAAACTGAATAAAAATATTGAAAATGAAAATAAACTGTGCTATAATTTTCCTGATATAAAGACAATGGGGGGTTGTTTTTAATATTATGTATTGAAAACATTTCCCGGAGGTAGCAATGATTTGTAATAATATTTTAGAAGCAATGGGAAACACTCCCATTATAAAACTTAACAGATTAGCGGATGAAAACAGTGCCGACATCCTTGTGAAATTTGAAGGCCTGAACGTTGGCGGCTCCATTAAAACCCGTACAGCCTATAATATGATTAAAAAGGCTGAGGAAGAGGGTAAAATAACAAAGGACACTGTTATTGTCGAGCCCACAAGCGGTAACCAGGGTATTGGTCTTGCACTTGTTGGTGCCGTAAGAGGCTACAAGACAAAGATTATTATGCCAGACTCTGTCAGTGAAGAAAGAAGAAAGCTTGTTGAGCACTACGGTGCCGAGGTTATTCTCATTCATGATGCAGGCAACATCGGTGACTGTATTGAGGAATGCCTGCAGACAGCACTCCGCATGCAGGAGGAGGATACAAATGTTTTCGTGCCTCAGCAGTTTGAAAACCCTGCAAACCCCGAAATACAGAGGAATGTAACAGCACAGGAAATTCTCATGCAGGTTGACGGACCCATTCATGGCTTCTGCTCCGGCATAGGCACCGGCGGTACCATCACGGGTATTGGTGAAGCTCTTAAAAAGGAAAACCCCGATATGGAAATATGGGCGGTTGAGCCTGAGCATGCGGCAATTTTATCAGGCGGCAGCATAGGCACACACATACAGATGGGTATTGGTGACGGGCTTATCCCTGAAATACTCAATACTAAGATATATAACGACATCTGCATTGTAAAGGATGAAGAGGCTATCCGCACAGCAAAGGAGCTTGCAAGCAAGGAAGGCATTATGTGCGGTATTTCTTCTGGAACAAACGTTGCAGCGGCAATTAAAATGGCTAAAAAGCTGGGACGGGGAAAAACAGTTGTAACTGTATTGCCCGACACGGCAGAGAGATATTTCTCTACACCTTTGTTTGAATAACACCCATTTTTTGAGTGTATTTAATAAATATCACAATTGGGAGGAAACGATTATGGATTGGAATAGTAATGTAAGACCCGAAACAATGGAAAGAATCACAACAAAAGAACAGGCAGAACGCTATATTGACGAGCTTGTTGAGTTTACGCGCAACCAGGTGGGTGACAAGAAGGTGCTTCTTGCTCTCTCCGGCGGTGTTGACTCTTCCGTAGTAGCTGCACTTTTAATTAAGGCTATAGGCAAACAGCTTGTTTGTGTGCACGTAAATCACGGTCTTATGCGTAAGGGCGAAAGTGAAAACGTTATTGAAGTTTTCCGCAATCAGCTGGATGCAAACCTCATTTATATTGATGCAACAGATCGTTTCCTTGATAAGCTCAAGGGCGTTGCCGAACCCGAAAAGAAGAGAAAAATTATAGGCGGAGAATTTATCGAAGTATTCAACGAGGAAGCTTTGAAGCTTGAGGGCATCAAATTCCTTGCACAGGGCACAATTTACCCCGACATTTTAGAGTCTGACGGCGTTAAGGCTCACCACAACGTTGGCGGTCTTCCCGAAGAAATGGACCTTCAGCTTGTTGAACCCGTAAAGCTCCTTTTCAAGGACGAGGTACGTGTTGTGGGCAGTGCATTGGGTCTTCCCGATGAAATGGTTTACCGTCAGCCCTTCCCCGGCCCCGGCTTGGGCGTAAGATGCTTAGGTGCTATCACACGTGACAGACTTCATGCTCTTCGTGAAGCAGATGCAATCTTGCGTGAAGAGTTCGACAGGAACGGCTTGGCAGGTAAGGTATGGCAGTACTTTATCGCTGTGCCCGATGTTAAGAGCGTAGGCGTTAAGGAAGGCAAGAGATACGAGGGCTGGCCTGCAATTATCCGTGCTGTCAACACCAAAGATGCTATGACAGCAACTATTGAAGAAATCCCCTATCCTATCCTTCATCATATAACAGACAGAATTACTCATGAGGTAGACGGCATTAACAGAGTACTTCTTGACCTCACTCCCAAGCCTATTGGTACGATTGAATGGGAATGATGTACGAAACGGCTGAACACCGCATAAATACTGGGTTTTTCGAAAATTAAAAGGTGTTTTGGCAACGATTTGGCAACATCTGTATTATTCATAATAATTAAGAGCTAACTGATTTTTTGTAAAATCGGTTAG